>JBFXAS010000085.1:7907-18413 GCA_050184075.1 Gemmatimonadales bacterium | reverse complement strand
CTCGACGCCTGGCCCGCGACCGGTACCGACGCGGCGAAGCGGGGCTTCCTCGCGAGCTTCTGGCGGAGTCGCGACCGCTCGCCGGTGGTCGGGAACGAGCGTCGGGCCCGCTTCTACGACGGGGTGCGTTATGCGGCCACCGCCTACGCCGAGCCGGGTCGCGAGCTCGAGGCTTGGGAGACCGATCGCGGCCGAATCTTCCTGCGCGAGGGGCTGGCGCCGCAGGTGCTCCGGCGCCCGGCGCGTCCCGGGGTGCCGGCGTTCGAGGTCTGGCGCTATTTCGATCGGCCCAACGGCTACTACATCTTCGCGAGTCTGGGCCCGGAGGGCACGGTGCTGATCCGCTCCAGCGACCGGCGCGAAAAGGACCGCCCCGACTGGCAGGCGGCACTCACGCCGACGGGCTTGCGTGAGGTGGTCGGATTCGTGGGGCGGATGGTGCTGCAGTAGGACGCGGCGGGCTCGGGCTCAGTGCCCCTCGTGTCCCGCCTCCACGCCGGCCGTCACGGCCGGACCCGCGGCGTCGCGGGTCAGCTCCATTGCCTGCGGCGCTGGGTTGCGATGGCCGAAGGGCAGCGCATGGTCGATGCCCATCGCCAGAAAGAGCAGGGCCAGGTAGAGCAGGGAATACCGGTACATCTTCCACGCCGTGGGGGTCACCCCCGTCTCCCGGAGCAGCTTGACGCAATACCAGAGCAGCCGGGCGCCGAGCCCGAGGGCGGCGACCAGATAGAAGAGCCCCTGGTATCCGGAGAGCGTCGGCAGCATCGTGAGCAGGAGCAGCAGCACCGTGTAGCGCAGCATTTGCAGCTTGGTATGAAGCTCGCCCTTCACGACCGGGAGCATCGGGACGCCGGCCCGGGCGTAATCGCCCTGCTTGATCAGCGCGAGCGCCCAGAAGTGCGGTGGCGTCCAGTAAAAGATGATGGCGAAGAGGTAGACCGCCGCCAGATCGATCCGATTGGTCATAGCCGCCCAACCGACCAGCGGCGGAAAAGCCCCCGCGGCGCCGCCGATCACGATGTTGAGCGGGGTCGAGCGCTTCAGCCAGATCGTGTAGACGAACACGTAGAACAGGAGCCCCGCGAGCGCGAGCCACGCCGACAGCGGGTTGACCCGGACGTAGAGCAGCGCGAACGCCACCGCGCCGGCCGTCACCCCGAAGAGCAGCGCCGCCCCCGGCGGGATCCGACCCGCTGGCACCGGCCGGAGCTTGGTGCGTCCCATCGAGATGTCGATGTCGCGATCGAACCACATGTTGATCGCGTTCGCCCCGCCCGCCATCAGGTAGCCCCCCAACGCCACCCAGCCGATCAGCCCGAGCGAGGGCATCCCCTCACCCGTGATGAACATCGGGAGGATGGCGGTGACCAGAAGGAGCGAGATGACCCGCGGCTTGGTCAGGGTAATGAGGTCGCGAGCGAGGCTCGGCATCTGGTCCAGGGGCTCGGCCGGTCGGGGGGCGATGGTCGACGAGTGACCGGGGCAATATACTCCCGGGGCTCGCCGAGCCCAATCACGTCTCCTCGGGGCCTCTCCCGATGCCGATCCCTGCCAGTCGCGGAGAAGCCAGCGAGCCGTCGGAGCGCCTCCCGCGCACCGTCGGGCTCTTTGGCGCCGTGGCCATCATCGTGGGCTCCACGATCGGGTCGGGGATCTTCCGGGTCCCCGCGGTGGTGGCCGACCGGCTGGGCGCGCCCGGGCCGATCCTGCTGGCCTGGGTGCTGGGCGGGGCGCTGGCCCTGTTCGGCGCGCTCACCATCGCCGAGCTGGCGGCGATGTTTCCACGCTCCGGGGGCATCTTCGTCTACCTCGAGGAGGCCTTCGGACCGCTCCCCGCCTTCCTCTTCGGCTGGTCCCAGCTCGCGGTGGTCCGGGCCTCGGCGCTGGGCGGCATCGCCACCACCTTCGCCGAGTACCTCGGCTACTTCACCCACTACGGCACCATGGGCGTCCGCTGCACGGCGGCGCTCACCATCCTGGTCGTGGCGGGGATCAACTACCTCGGCGTCCGCCACGCCTCGCGGGTGATGAACGTGGCGACCGTCGCCAAGTACCTGGCGATGGTGGCCCTGGTGGGCCTGGCGTTCACGATGGGTGACGGGAGCGTCGAGAACTTCCGGGCCTCGAGCGAGGCGGGCGGCCAAGGCGTCAGCTTCGCCCTGGTCGGCGCGGCCCTGGTCTCGGTGATGTGGGCCTACGACGGTTGGGCCGACCTCTCCTACATGGGCGCCGAGATCAAGGACCCGGGCCGCAACTTTCCGCGCTCGCTGGTCGTCGGGACGGCTTCGATCGTGGTCGTCTATCTGCTGCTCAACGCCGCCTACCTCTACCTCGTTCCGGCTGGCGAGATGGGTGGCGAGGCGCTGATCGCGTCGACGGCGGCCCAACGGATTCCGATTCTGGGGTCGGCGGGGGCCGGCGTGGTGGCCGCGATCGTCATGCTGTCGTGTTTCGGAACGCTGAACGGGTCGATGCTCACCAACCCTCGGATCTTCTTCGCGATGGCGGATCGGGGCCTGTTCTTCAAGGGAATCGCCCGGGTCTCGCCGCGGTTCGAGACCCCGTCAGCCGCCATCTGGCTGGCCGCGGCGCTCGGTTGCTCGTACGTCCTCTTCAACGACTTCCAGCAGCTGGCCGACCGGTTCGTACTCGGAATTTGGCCTTTCTATATCCTGGCGATCGTCGCCGTGTTCGTGCTCCGGCGGAAAGCTGCCGATCGTCCCCGACCCTATCGCACCTGGGGCTATCCGGTGGTGCCGGCCGTCTTTCTGGTCGCCGCGACGCTGATGGTGGTGGGCGCCCTGATCACCGATCCGGTCAACACCGGTGTCACTTTCGGGATCATCGCGACCGGCATTCCGATCTACGTCTTTACGCTCGGTCGCAAGCGTGTCCACAAGGGGTAACCGGCCGGTAATCACTCGTTTGACCGGGTCGGGGCCTCCGATATTTCTGTCGCCACTCGTGCCATCGGGTTCGCCCTTCCTCTCGCGGAGTCCGCAGTCGCGGTTGACGCCCTTCTTCGGGCTCGAGGCGGGCGAGCCGGCCACCGGCATCGAGGTCTCGACGGCTGAGCGGGTCCGGACCTTCCTGCTCACCACGTACGGCTTCGATCCCGGTGGGGTCGGCTCGCCGGTGCTCACCCAGCCGGACAACAACTTCTTCGCGAAGGTCAACTGGCAGCTGACCGACAAGCACATGCTCGAGGTCTCCAACAACTATGTCAAGGCCTCGGACGACAACTTCGCGCGCAGCACCCGCAACCGGAACAACCGTGATGGCTGGATGCTCTCGAACAGCGGATACGCGTTCACCAACAAGACCAACAGCACCCGCTTCAAGCTGACCAGCACGCTGGGCACAGCGTCCAACGAGCTCCTGATCGGCTACCAGACCGTGCGCGACCGCCGGGCCAGCACGTTGAACGACGTGCCGTTGATCCTCGTTCAGGGCGACGTGGCGGGCAACTACATCGCGGCCGGAAGCGAGAAGTTCAGTCAGGCCAACTCGCTCGATCAGAACGTCCTGGAGATCACCGACAACTTCACCTTCGGGGTCGACAACCACCAGCTGACGATCGGGACGCACAACGAGATCTTCAGCTTCGTCAACACCTTCTTCGCCGGCTCGAAGGGCGTCTGGACCTACAACAGCGTGACCGATCTCGAGGCCGGGAACCCGAGCCGCTACGAGCTCCAGCTCGAGACCCGTCCGGGCGGCGGCACGGCCGACTGGGGGGTCCGTCAGATCGGCGGCTACGTCCAGGACCGCTTCAGCCCGATCCCCAACCTCTGGATCACGCTGGGTCTCCGGTTCGACGTGCCCTTCATGGACAAGCCGGTCGAGAACACCGCGCTCACCAGCTCGGTGTTCGGCGTCAACACCGCCGAGTTCCCGAGCGGCAATGTCCTGGTCTCGCCGCGGATGGGCTTCAACTACGACGTGAACGGGATGGGCAACACCGTCGTGCGCGGCGGCGCGGGCATTTTCAGCGGGCGCCCGCCGTTCGTCTGCCTCTCCAACGCGTTCACCAACACCGGTCTCGAGCAGGTCACGCTGGTCTGCACCGGCTCGGCCATTCCGACCTTTACGGCCGATGGCAACAACCAGCCGTCCACCTGCGCCTCGGGCGGGCCGCCCTCGCCGCCGACCGCGTCGATCAACTACTTCGACCCGAACACCAAGTTCCAGCAGGCCGCGAAGTTCTCGCTGGGCCTCGACCAGAACCTCGGCTGGGGCATGGTCGGCACCCTGGACTTCCTGCTGACCCGGAACCTCAACACGCTCTACTTCAACGACGTCAACACGGTCGAGGAAGGCCTGAACGGCGAAGGCCGGATGATGTACGGCACGCCGAACGGCAGCGGCGGGATCAGCCGGAGCACGCTGTCGAGCGGGTTCCGTCAGGTGATCAAGCACGAGAACAAGAGCAAGGATCGCTCGGTGCTGATGACGGCGCAGCTCCAGAAGCGCTTCAGCAACAGCGTAGAGTTCAACGTCGCCTACACCTACTCGAAGGCCAAGGATCTCATCACCCTGGGCTCGAGCACGGCCGGCTCGAACTTGCTCAACACGCCGCTCGTCGGCACGCTCGCCGACCGCGAGCTCCAGATCTCCGGGTTCGACGTGCCGCACAAGATCTCGGTGAGCGGCAGCGTCGGCCTGCCCTACGGGGTGGGGCTCTCGGTGATCTACAGCGCCCGTTCGGGCAACCCATTCGCCTACATCGTCAACGGTGACGTCAACGGTGACGGGCTCGGCACCAACGACCTGATCTACGTCCCGTCGAGCGCAAGCGACATCTCGCTCGCCGATCCGAGCGACTACGCGACACTCGACGCCTTCATCCAGGGCGAGGCCTGTCTCCGCGACTCGCGTGGCAAGATCATGGCGCGAAACACCTGCCGGAATCCCTGGACCAGCTTCGTCAACATGCGGCTCTCGAAGTTCGTCCGCACGGTCAGCGGCCAGGGTCTCGAGATCAGCGCCGACGTCTTCAACCTGCTCAACCTGATCAACGGCGACTGGGGGCTGATCCGGGAGAGCAATCTCTTCGAGCAGAAGACCCTGCTCAACCTGACCGGCTACGACGATCGCGGCACGCCGAGCACCGCGGACGATCGCGGGATCTACTCGCTCTCGACCAACAATTTCTACCGCGATCGGGTCCAGGTGCTCTCGTCGCGGTGGCGGATCCAGCTCGGCGCCAAGTACATCTTCTAGCGTCCCGGGCGGGCTCGGGAAGACGAAGCGGGGCGGGATCGAGCGATCCCGCCCCGCTTTGCGTGCCGCCGCCGTCGGTCAGGTGCGGACCCGAGCCATCAGCCAGAGACCCATCACCAGGAAGATGCCGTTCGGAAGCCAGGCCGCCGCCATCGGGTCGAGCACCCCGTTCGCGCCGACCGCCTTCGAGAGATTGATCATCAGGAGGTAGAGCACCGTGGTGCCCAGGCTGACCGCGATGCCCCAAGCGGTGCCCGCCCGCGGATTGGACATCGCGAGCGGCGCCCCGAAAAGGGCGATCACCAGACACGCCGCCGGGAGCGCCAGCTTCACGGCGAGGTCTACCCGGAGCTTGTTGACGTCGTTGCCGGAGCGCTCGAGGATCTGGATGTAGCTGTCGAGCTCGGCGTAGGTCATCTCTTCGGGCTTCTTCGGCTCGATCAGGAGGGAGCGCGGAGCCTCGTTGAACGCCGCGAGCTCGAGCTGGTCGAAGCGGATGGTCGAGGTGCTGCTCGAATCGGTCGGATAGTGGCTCGAACCGTTGAGCAGGGTCCACCGGCCGGTGGAGTCGTTCCAGCGGGCGCTGTCCGCCCAGATCGCCAGGTTGGGAAACTCGGGATTGGTGCTCGGCCGCTCGAGCAGGACCTGCTGCATCAGGGCGTTGCGGGTGTCGAGCGACTTGACCGAGTACACCCAGCCGTCGTCCGCGCGGAAGACGAAGTTGTAACGGGCGGACTGGTTGCGCGCGGTGCGCTCCTGCTCCAGCTCCAGCCGGCGCGCCGTGGCGACGGTGGCGAACTCGCCGACGTAGAAGTCGGCCACCCCGGCCAGGGCCGCGGCGAGGATCAGCGGCAGCACCAGCCGGTGGAAGCTCACCCCGCCGGCTTTGGCCGCGGTCACCTCCGAGGTCCGCGCCAGCGGGCCCACCGTGAAGACCGTGGCGAAGAGCGCCGCCGCCGGGATCATGTTCGCCATGTTGGCCGGCAGCCCGTAGATCGCGCTCAACACGATCTCGAGCGGCTTGACGCCGCGGTCGAGCAGCCGGTTGAGCTTGTCGGTGATCTCCACCAGGACCGAGACCACCGGGAGCCCGATCGCGGCGAGCGCGAAGATCCCCACCCACTGCCGGAGCACGTACCGGCTGAGGCGCCGGATCATCGGAGGCCCCGGCTCACGCGGCGCGCCGCCGGAAGCGGAACAGGGCCTTGAGGCTCTCGGCCAGCTCGGAGAGATCCCCGCCGCGGGTCGAGCCGAACTCGCGCCGCACCCGGTAGAGCCCGATCAGTCCCGCCACCACGACCAGGATATTCGGGAACCACATCGCCAGGGCGGGACTCACGAAGTTGCGGTCGGCGAGGCTCTCGCCGCCCACCATGCTGACGTAGAAGAGCGCGAAGATCGCCAGACCGCCGCCCAGCACCAGACCCATCCCGCCCCGCGGATAACGGAGCGCGAGCGGCACGCCGATCAGCACGAAGGTGAAGCAGGCGACGCTGATCGTGTATTTCTTGTGGATCTCGACCCGGTACTGGTTGGCCGCCCGCACCGCCGAGCGGGCGTCCTGCTGGGCGGTGAGCACGTCGGAGAACGAGGCCAGGTAGGGCGCCAGGGTCGGGCTCTCGTACTGCGCCGCCGCCGGCTGCGCCACCGTGACCCCGGGTCGCTGGGTGACGACCGGCTGCGGTTGCGGGCGTGGAGCGGGTGGCGGGGGCTCCTGAGCCTGGACCTCCTCCGGCAGGAGCAGGCTCCCCATCCACGCCTCGAACCTCCGCCACGCGCCACAGTGCTCGATCACGGTGGTGTCGGCGTCGGCGCGCGGGTTCTCGTCGGTCAGCATCAGGTGCATGATCGAGCGGAGGTCCTGCTCCGCGAGCGTCCTCCGGAGCCGCGACGCCAGCCGGCCCCGGCGGACCGAGCGGCTCACGTGGTCCATCATCTCGCAGGTGGTCATCTCCCGGTCGCCGCGCTCGAAGCTCGAGAGGTTGCGCTCGAGAGTGTTCTGGACGTCGCGGACCCGAACCGTCATCGCGTCGTACCGGGTCACCTGGATCCGCCCCGGCTCCACCGACTTGAACTCGTGCACCTTGCCCTGCCAGAGCTGGAAGAGCAGGTCTTCCTGGTTCTCCGCGAAGGCCATCACGCCGCTGTCCGCGTAGATCACCCGGCGGCCGTCGAAGAGGCTCAGGTCGTAGATTTCGATGTCCCGGAGCCGCCCCGATCCGGAAAAGACCCGGCTCGCCCGGATGAAGTACGGATTCACCTCGTTTACCGCCTGCTCGCGGAGGGCGAACGCCGGCTTCTTGTGGCCGATGTCGCTCTGCAGATTCCGGAGTCGGGCGTTGGTGCGGGGCAGGATCTGGTCGACGAAGACGAAGTTGGTCACCATCAGGATGAAGCCGACCCAGAGCGCCGGGCGGATCATCTGGAGCACCCCCACCCCGCTCGCCCGCATCGCCGTGATCTCGTTGTCGGCCCCCAGTTGGCTGTAGCCGTAGAGGATCGCCACCAGCACCGCCATCGGCAGCGTCAGGGCGATGATGAACGGCATGCTGAGGGCCAGCACCTCGGCGATGGTCTGCCAGGGCAGGTCCTTGCCGACCAGGTCGCCGAATTTCTTCGCGAGCTGATTGACCAGCATCAGCCCGGTGGTCGCCGCGAGCGCGAACAGGAACGGCGCCACCAGGGAGCGCAGGATGTACCGACGGAGCATCCGCATACCGGAACGAAAACGGCGGACCGGGTGGGAGGGAAGGGGAGTCGTTGTCAGGGGTTAGATTGCCCCGATGCTCGCCCGCCTCGCGCTGCTCACGACCCTCACCGCCGGCTGCCAGTCGCCACCACCCCCGAAAGAGTTCGACGGCGCCGCCGCGCTCGAGTACGCCCGCCAGCAGCTCGCCTTCGGCCCGCGGGTGCCCGGCACCGACGCTCACCGGGCCATGGGCGCCTGGCTCGACAGCCTCGCCCGGGCCAAGGCGGACTCGGTCGTGCTCCAGGACTTCACCCACGAGACCCGGTCCGGCGAGACCATCGCCCTCCGGAACGTGATCGCCCGGTTCAATCCCGCCGCCGCCGACCGACTGCTCTTCCTGGCCCATTGGGACACCCGTCCCGTGGCCGACGCGGACACCGGCGCCAACCGGTCGCGCCCGGTCCCGGGAGCCAACGACGGCGCCTCGGGCGTCGGCGTGCTGCTGGCTATGGCCGACGCTCTCCGGGCCGCCCCGCCCGCGGTCGGAGTCGACCTCCTCTTCGTCGACGGCGAGGATTTCGGCGATTTCGGCGAGGACGTGGACGTGCTGATCGGCTCCCGGCACTATGCCAGCAATCAGGTCGGACCGCGCCCGGCCTTCGCCGTGCTGCTCGACATGGTGGGCGCCCGGAACGCCCAGTTTCGCAAGGAAGGCAACTCGGTCATCGCGGCGCCCGCCGTCGTCGACCTCGTCTGGGAGACGGCCGAGCGGCTCGGTCACGGCGCCGTCTTCCTGCCGGAGGCGGGCGGCACGGTCACCGACGACCACGTTCCGCTCCAGAAAGCGGGGATCAAGGCGATCGACGTGATTCCCGAGATCCCCCACGACTACCGCCCCTGGCACACCCTGGACGACACCATCGATCGGCTCAGCGTCGAGACCCTGACCGCCGTGGGCGACGTGATGATGGCCGTGATCCGCTCCCACGGCCGCTGAGCCGGCCACGCCAGCCCGCTCGGGCCGTCGATGGCGCCGCGTGGCTCCATTGCCGCGCGGGATCGGTTATCGCTCCCCGCCTCGGACCTCCAGCTTGGGTCCATGTCCAAGAACGAGCGAAACGCCCTGGCGCTACTGGTCGGGATCGGCCTCCTCGGGCACGGCGCGAGGCTCCTGAGCGGCCAGTACGGCGCCCCGCCGGGTCAGGTGAGCATCCTGGCCAGCCCCGACACCGCCGCCCTCGCCCGCCACGCCGCTCGCTCGGCCCGCATCGCCAGACCACTCTCCAAGGGCGAGCGGATCGACGTCAACCGCGCCCCGGCGGAAGACCTGGCCAGGCTCCCTCGTGTGGGCCCGCGGCTCGCCAAGCGGATCGTGGCGGATCGGGAGGAGCGGGGCCCCTTCGGGAGCCTGGCGGAGCTGACCAGGGTTTCCGGAATCGGGCCGGCCATGCTGGCCTCGATCGGGCCCTTCGTCGATCTGCCCGCCGGCCAGCAGCCCGCCGACACCGGCCGGGACAAGCGCTCGGGCCGGAAGCGCGGCGTGCAGCGCTCTCCGGCCGCGAGCGAGGCCGCCGGTCGCCGGGGGCCGACGGTCTATCTCCGTGATCTCCCGAGAGTTGAGGGCAGGGACCAGGGGGGCGTTACGGCCCGGGGAAGGGGTGCGCCGGTCAACCTGAACACGGCCCCCGAGGATGTCCTGATCACCCTGCCAGGCATCGGTCGGACACGCGCCCGGGCCATTGTGGCATATCGCGAAAGCCACGGGCCATTCGCGTCGGTGAGCGAGCTCGAAAAGGTGCCCGGCCTCGGCCCCAAACTGGTTCGCCAACTGGTGCCACAAGTTACGGTCCGGTGAGCAAATAGCTGCGTTGGCACCGGGTTTGGTACAGGGTTCCAGACCCCCGGTGGGATTTCGGCGCAAATCCTTGCTGAAACGGGGCTTTGTTCCGATTGGTCCGGACCGTATCAGGAGGCCCATGGCCAGCGTGGCCGTTACCCCAGGTATTGGCGATCGGCTCGGCGAGATTCTCCTCACGGAGAACCTCGTCACTCGCGATCAGCTTTCTGCCGCCCTGGCCGAGCAGCGCTCGTCCGGGCACCGGCTGGGGTACGTCCTGATCCGGATGGGGATAGTGCCGGAGGTCGAGATCACCAAGGTCTTGGCCCGCCAGCACCGGCTCCCCGCGGTCGACCTCTCCCGCTTCGAGGTCGACGCCAAGATCCTCAAGCTGATCCCGTCCGACGTCGCCAAGAAGCACTGCGTGCTGCCGCTCAAGCGGGAGGGCCGGACCCTCACCGTGGCGATGGCCGACCCGAGCGACCACGGCCTGCTGCAGGACCTCAAGTTCATCACTCGGTTCGACCTCTTCCCGGTCCTGGCCGGCGAGTACACGCTGCGGAACCTGATCGAGAAGTACTACGACGCGCCGGACCAGCAGTCTCAGCTCCAGGACATCCTGAAGGACATGGAGGGTCTGGGCCTCACCGACGATCTCGAGCTGGTCGAGGACGAGGAAGAGGAGAACGTCAGTCAGGCCCAGATCAACGATGCGCCGGTCGTCAAGCTGATCAACGGGATCCTGACCGACGCG
>JBFXAS010000085.1:0-7897 GCA_050184075.1 Gemmatimonadales bacterium | reverse complement strand
GCGGCGCGTCGGACATCCACGTCGAATGCTTCGAGCACGAGCTCCGGGTCCGCTATCGGGTCGATGGCGTGCTCCACGAGGTGATGAAGCCGCCCGTCAAGATGCGCGCGGCGCTGATCTCCCGGATCAAGATCCTCTCGCAGCTCAACATCGCCGAGCGGCGGGTCCCGCAGGATGGCCGCCTCAAGCTCAAGATGGGCACCCGGGTCATCGACTTCCGGGTCTCGACGCTGCCGTGCCTCTTCGGCGAGAAGATCGTGCTCCGAATCCTGGACAAGGGCAACCTGACCCTGGATCTGGGCACCTTCGGCTTCGAGCCGAAGGCGGAGGAGGATCTGCTCAAGGCGATCCTGAACCCCTACGGCATGGTGCTGGTGACCGGGCCGACGGGCTCCGGTAAGACCACCACGCTCTATTCGGCGCTCCAGCGCATCAACACCGTCGAAACCAACATCATGACGGCGGAGGACCCGGTCGAGTACAATCTCATGGGCATCAACCAGGTCCAGGTGCGCCCCGAGATCGGCTTGACCTTCGCCGCGGCCCTCAAGGCCTTCCTCCGGCAGGATCCCAACGTCATCATGATCGGTGAGATTCGAGACCTCGAGACCGGCGGCATCGCCATCAAGGCCGCGCTCACCGGTCACTTGGTGCTCTCGACCCTCCACACCAACGACGCCCCCAGCACGATCACCCGCATGATCGACATGGGCATCGAGCCGTTCAACGTGGCCGCCGCGGTCAATCTGCTGGTGGCCCAGCGGCTGGTGCGGCGGATCTGCTCGGGGTGCAAGCAGCCCCACCAGTACAAGCCGGAGGAGATCAAAGCCTCGGGGCTCGAGCCCGCCCTCATCGCCCGTCTCCAGTTCATGAAGGGCACCGGCTGCGAGATGTGCGGCGGCACCGGCTACAAAGGCCGAGCCGGCCTCTACGAGGTGATGGCGATGTCGCTGGAGCTCCGACGGATGGTGCTCCGTGGCGCGTCCGTCAACGAGCTGCGCGAGCAGGCCGTCAAGGAAGGCATGCTGACCCTGCGCATGGACGGGATCGTGAAGATCGAGAAGGGTGTCACCACCCTCGAAGAAGTCCTCAAGGAGACCTCCGCATGAGTGAAACGTCCGAGCTTCGTCTGAGCTCCGAGGGGAGCGCCGGTTCCGGCACGCCCGAAGACGGCCGCGCCCGGCTCAACCTGCGCTCGCTCCTCCAGGAGATGATCGACAAGGAAGCCTCCGACCTCCACATCACGGCCGGCGAGCGTCCCAAGATCCGGATCGACGGCGAGATCGTGGATTCTTCGGTGGACCACATCCTGAGCCCGAAGGACACCCTGCAGCTCGCCTACTCGGTCCTCACCGAGACCCAGAAGAAGCGCTTCGAGCTCGAGGACGAGCTCGACTTCTCGTTCGGCATCCAGAACCTGGCCCGCTTCCGCGGCAACGTCTTCAAGCAACGCGGCTGCGTCGCGCTGGTGCTCCGGATGATTCCCTTCTCGGTCCGGACCTTCGACGAGCTGGGCCTCCCGCCAGTGGTGGCGAAGCTGGCCGAGAAGCCCCGCGGCCTGATCCTGGTCACCGGGCCCACGGGCTCGGGCAAGTCGACCACCCTGGCCGCCGTGATCGACAAGATCAACAAGGAGCGGCGGAGTCACATCATCACGGTCGAGGACCCGATCGAGTTCATCCACCGCCACCAGCGGTGCATCGTCAACCAGCGCGAGATCGGGACCGACACCAAGAGCTTCGCCAGCGCGCTCAAGTACGCGCTCCGGGAAGACCCCGACGTGATCCTGGTCGGCGAGATGCGGGACCTGGAGACCATCGCCGCGGCGCTCACCATCGCGGAAACCGGCCACCTGGTGCTCGCCACGCTGCACACCAACTCGGCCGCGGAGTCGATCAACCGGATCATCGACGTCTTCCCCCACAACCAGCAGTCGCAGGTTCGGGCCCAGCTGGCGTTCGTGCTCGAGGGCGTGGTGACCCAGACCCTGCTGGCGCGCTCGCGTGGCAAGGGCCGGGTGATGGCCTGCGAGATCATGGTGGCGACGCCGGCCATTCGGGCGTTGATTCGTGACGACAAGATCCACCAGATCTACTCCGCGCTGCAGTCCGGCAAGAAGCACGGCATGCAGACGATGGTGGATGCGCTGTACCAGCTGTACATGGGCAGGGAGGTCACCAAGGAGGAGTGCCTCCGCGTGGCCTCGGAGCAGAACGAATTCCTCCGGATGATCGGCGAGAAGCCGCTCGACGATCAGCCGATCATGGAGATGCAGCGGGCCGAGCGCGCCGGGGCCCGACGATGACCGCGGCGCGTCGCTGAGGGGGGAACACCATGGCAGTCTTCGAGTACACGGCCAAGAACCGGACCACCGGCCAGATCCTGAAGGGCACGCTCGACGTGCCCTCCCGGGACGAGGTCATGGCCTATCTCAACAAGAACCGGATGCTCCTGGTCAGCGTCCGGGAGCAGCCCAAGCAGCTCCAGTTCAAGCTGCCCGGCGGCGGGGGGATCAGCACCCGCGACCTGGTCATCTTCACACGGCAGTTCGCGACGATGATCAACGCCGGTCTGCCGCTGGTCCAGTCGCTCAACATCCTGGCTCAGCAGACCGAGAACAAGGCGCTCAAGGACGTCGTCAAGCAGGTCGTCTACGACGTGGAGGCCGGCAACACCCTGGCCGACGCGTTCCGGAAGCACCCCAAGGCCTTCCCCGACCTGTACGTCAACATGGTCGCCGCCGGTGAGGCGGGCGGCATTCTCGACACGATCCTCCTGCGACTGGCCACCTTCCTCGAGAAGAACGACGCCCTCGTCCGCAAGGTGAAGGGCGCCATGGTCTACCCGGCGGTGATCATCTCGGTCGCCGTGATCGCGATCGCGGTGCTGCTCATCTTCGTGATCCCGACCTTCGAGAGCATGTTCGCGTCGGTCGACATGGAGCTCCCGCTCCCGACCCAGATCGTAATCGGCGCCTCGAACGTCCTGCTCCAATGGTGGTGGGCGATCATCCTGGGGATCGTGATGGGCGCGATCGGCCTCCGCCAGTACTATCACACGCCGGACGGCCGGAAGCGGGTCGACGGTGGCATGCTCCGCGCCCCGGTGATCGGCGATCTGCTCCGGAAATCGGCCGTCTCCCGCTTCACCCGGACGCTGGGCACCCTGATCTCCTCGGGCGTTTCGATCCTCGACGGCCTCGAGATCACGGCCAAGACGGCCGGCAACCGCGTGATCCACGACGCCGTGATGCAGTCCCGTGCCTCGATCGCCGGGGGTGAGACCATCGCCGGACCGCTCGAGCACTCCGCCGTCTTCCCGCCCATGGTGATCTCGATGATCGCCGTCGGCGAGCAGACCGGCGGGCTCGACGAGATGCTCTCCAAGATCGCCGACTTCTACGACTCCGAGGTCGACGTCGGGGTGAGCGCCCTGCTCTCCCTGATGGAGCCGATCATGATCGTGGTGCTCGGCGTGGTCGTCGGCGGCATGGTGGTCGCCATGTACCTGCCGATCTTCGACATGGTGAACGCGGTCCAGTAAGTCGACCGGCGTTGCCGGACGAGGAGGGGGGGCGGAGCGATCCGCCCCCTCCGTCGTTTCGCCCGGCTCCCCTCGAGGAAGGCGACGACCTCGGACCGCCGGCGCCTTCCGGCCGCCGGAGCGGGCGGTAGATTGCTCCGAATGACCAAGCGCAACTACGTCGCCATCGCCCTCACGATCGTCTCGCTCGCCCTGCTCTGGCCCGGCCTCACCCGCCCCGTGCTCACGATCACCGCGTCGGTCACCGCGCTCGGCACGACCCGCGAGATCTTCCGGCAGACCCAGAGCATCACCGAGGCGGTCCGGAGCCTCCACGAGTCGGGCAATGATTTCGTCGCCGGGCTGGTGCTCCTCTTCAGCATCATGGTCCCGGTCATCAAGGCGGCGCTGCTGCTCGCGCTCTTCGCGCTCAGGTCCCCGGTGGGACGCTATCGCCTGTTCTCCTTCCTGAGATCGGTGAGCAAGTGGTCGATGGCCGACGTCTTCGCGGTCGGGACCTTCATCGCCTACCTGGCGGCCAAGGCGACCGACAACCTGGACGCCGTGGCCGGGGAGGGCTTCTACTACTTCGCGGGCTACTGCCTGGTCTCGAATCTGGCCTTTCAGTTCCTGAGCGTGCCCCTTCCCGAGAGGACGACGCCCGCCTGAGCCCGCGCCGGGAGGAGCCTCGGTCCTTGTAGGGATCGAGCTCCTCCGCGCCCGCCATCACCACCACCAGCGGCCGGAGGGTGTGGAGCGCCTCGATGGTGCCACCCTGCGCCTCGAGCACCTTCGGCAGCCGGCGGTAGACGTGTGGGCTCTCGTCGAGCCCCCCGCCCCTGAGCACGACCCCCTCCTCGCCCACCCAGCGGTCCACCATCATCGGTGACACCCGGCCGGGCGAGATGACCTTGCCCCGTCGCCGCGTGCCCGCCGCCGGGTGCGTGACATGACCCGGCCGGCGCGTGCACCGTCGAGAACAGGGCCTCCCGCTGGAGTGCCGTCACCTCGGGCGCGGCCTGGGACGCGCACCGGACGATCATGGCGTCGTCGCCCATCGACCCGCCGACGAAGCCGGTCTGGCCGGGAAAGGCCGGCGTGGCCCCCTTCCGCACCACGATCCACTCTCGGCCGTCGTGGCGTGAAGTTGTGGTAGCTCGATCTCCGTCGCGCCGAACCGCGCCACCACCTTCCGCGCCACCCATTCCCGGCCGGCGCAAGCGGAGCGCCCGGCCAGCGCCATCAGCCGCCAGTAGGCGTCGCCCAGCGGGTCGGCCAGGTCCCCGCATGCTCACCGTCCGGCGTTGGCCGCCGGCCGCTCGCCGGGCCGGGGAGCCGGTCGCGGCGAGGGCCGTCGAAACGGGAGCACCGTCGGCCGCGGATCGGCCGGACGGGACTCGGGCCGGCCACTCGCGCTCGCGAGCAGCCGGAGTAGAGACGATGGGATGTAAACCGTGGGGCGCAACATAGCCCCTCCTTCCTCGGCGCAACGCGCCGTCGTGCGTGGTTGCGGCGTCCTCCGCCGCGTTCAGTCGCCCTCGTTCCGCTCCCGATCCAGCCGCCGGGAGAGCGCCCGGCAGGCGGCCCGCTGCTCCTCCGTGCTCTGAGCCACCGACTGGATCACATCCGATCGCACCCGGATCCGCGATCCGAAGAGGTCGACGAAGCTGACCCAGTCCGGAGCCGGCACCCGGTCGAGCAGCAGCTCCAGGTGGCGAGCCATCACCGCCGAGACCAGCCAGCGATCGTTGGCCGAGTCGACCACGAAGTAGCTGCCCGGCGGCTCGAGCGGGGCGAGACCCCGATCCCTCTCCTTGCTGTTCACCGCCTCCGGCCTCCCTTCCGCGGCTGGACCCGCCGTCTTCGACCTCCAGAAAGCCAATCGCCCCACCAGGCTCGGGGCGCTGGTGGGGCGACTCGACGGTCACCGGGGCGTGTCCCGCCTCAGCGGGTGCACCCCCTCCACCAGGGTCCGATCCGACCCCCGATCCGATCGAACGGAGCGGCGGTGCCATGCGCCAGTGCCGGGAGCCCGCTCGCGCGGACCCGCCTGGTGCCGGTTGGCTGTCGTCCTCGGTCTTTCATCCCGCCGCCTCCACATCGACCAAATGGTGACGCCGCTCACACGTTAGGCGCGCCACGGGGGCGCACACATTAAGGCACGGAACCCGAGATGTCAATGGCCAGGATTGCGCCGGCCGCTCGCGGCGCCGCAGCGCCATCGTGCCGGGGCGCCATCGCGGCCGCGGGCTCGATCGCCATCGGGAGAACGGTCTCGAGCTGTCGGGTTACCCGGTCGACTCGCGCATTCAGGGTCGGGACCGAGAGCGACTCATTCTCATGAGGGAGGCATGGATGGCGAACGGCGGCTGGAAGGGCGGGTTGGTGATGGGCCTGGCGGTGATCGGCCTGGCGGCGGCGATTTCGCCGGAGCGGGCCCTGAACGAGGGCGTGGCCGGCGAGGCGACGTCACCCGCCGACGCCTGGCTGGACCGGCTCGACGGCAAGTATCAGCAGCTCTTCGACGCGCCGGCGCCCAACGGCGGCGTGCCGCTGGTTCACATGCTGAACTACTACGACACCTACAACCAGGCCTACGGGGTCGAGGACTCCGAGGTGGACGGGATTCTGACCTTCTACGGCACCACCACCTTCTTCGGCCTGAACGACGCGATGTGGGCCAAATACCGGCTCGGCGCGTTTCTCGAGCTCGACGACCCGACGACTGGTGAGCCCGCGGTGGTCAACCCGTGGCGCGTCGAGCCCGAGGTGATCGGCATGAAGCTGCCCCAGGCGAGCATCGAGTCGCTCCAGCAGCGGGGCGCCACCTTCCTCCTCTGCAACAACGCGCTGGGCGTCTTCGCCAACATGGTGGCCCGGCAGCAGGGGCTCGACGGCGCCGAGGTGTACGAGGACATGAAGGCCAACGTGCTGCCCGGTGTCACCCTGGTGCCGGCGATGGTCATCGCCATTCAGAAGGCCCAGGCCAGGGGCATCGCCTACCACCGGCAGTAGACCCCACCACCCAATCCCCCCCCGGGTCCCGATGCTCGACACCATGTCCGTGTCGAGCGCCGGGACCCGGCTCTCGTCGTTTGCGAGCCCGGTCGTCCGGCCGATGGCCTTGCCGCGGGTGCCTGGCAGAGCGCCACCGTCTCGACGAGGCGGCGTTCGTCGTGTCGGTCCCGCCGCGTCGTCCTCGCATACCCGGGTGAGGCTGGCTTGCCGGGTGAGCGAGTCGGCGCAAACCGGAGATCACGATGAGGTGGCTCTTGCGACGGATCAGCCAGCGGTTCTTCGCCTCGGATGGAGGCGGCTCGGGATGGAAGGTGGTCGTGCCGGGAATCGGCGCCATATCGCTTCGTCCCGGGGGGGGACACCCCGACGCCTGGCTCGACGAGCTCGACGGCGAGCACCGCCGCCTCTTTCAGGTCTGCCAGCCGCGCGACGGCCTGCCGCTCGTCTCGGTGCTCAACTTCCTCGATACCTACAACCAGGTCTTCGGGATTCCGGACCCGGCGCTCGATGCGGTGGTGGTCCTCTTCCGCCGGGCGATCGGCTTCGCCCTCGACGACGCCACCTGGGCCGGGTTCGACCTCGGCCGTCATTGCGGCGTCGCCGACGGGCGCCTGCCCGCCACTCGCAATCTCTGGCGGGCTTCGCTCGACACCCGGGGCGGACCGGTGCCCGGCGCGGCGATCGAGGCGCTGCAGCGGCGCGGCACCCGCTTCGTCGCCTGCCAGGTGTCGCTCGCGACCCTGGCCGGACGTCTGGCCTCCGCCCGCCGCGAGAATGCGCGCGCGGTCTTCGCGAAGCTGCGCGACGGGCTTCTCGACGGGGTGCTCCTCGTGCCGAGCGCCCGTTCCGCCATCGAGGCCGCCTGCAGGCGCGGGATCGAGGTCCGCGACCTCGGCGCCGATCCCTCGAGCGGCGCGCACCAGACCCTGCCGAGGAGGACCGCATGACCTGGCTCGACTCGGGCGCCTCGCGCCGACGCTTCCTCGCGGTCGGCGCGCTCGGCTTGAGCGCCTCGGCGCTCCGCGCTCCCTCGATCGCCGCGCTCCGCCGGAGCGCGGTGGGCGGCGCCGATCGCTGGCTCGACCGGCTCGACGGCGAGGAGCGGCAGCTCTTCGATTTTCCCGACCCACGGGATGGAGTGCCCCTCGCACACATCCTCCACTTCTACGACACCTACAACGAGGTGTACGGGATCGAGGATCGGAAGCTCAACGCCGTCGGGACCTTCTACGGGAAGACGATTCCGGTCGCGTTCGCCGACCGGTCCTGTGCCCGCTTTCGGCTGGGCGATCTGCTCGAGGTGGCGGACCCGGAGACGGGACGGCCCGCCGAGCGGAACCCGTGGCGGGTCACGCCC
>JBFXAS010000084.1:0-18755 GCA_050184075.1 Gemmatimonadales bacterium | reverse complement strand
CCTGGTGAAATTGATGAGCTTCGCCTGGTGTTGCGCGAGCGGTTCGGGCCTCCGCCAAAGGAGGCCGAGCATCTGCTGGATCTCACCCGGCTTCGCGTGATCGGGGCCGTCCTCGGGATTCAACACATCCTGGTGGGGGGCGTGGAGGCCGGGGTGAGCTTCCGGGCCGGCGCCGCGCCCCGGCTGGCGAGGCTCACGGCCGCGCTGGACGACGTCCAGCTGGCGGCCGACGTCCGCCGCACGGTCCCGCTCTCGCTCCGACTGGTGCGGCTGGGCGGGCAGGAAATCGTCCCCGCGCTGGTGCGGGCGCTCAAGGCGGTGGGATCGAGCGGGTGAGCGACGGCTTGGGTTTCTGGGGCATCCGTTCGGGTGGTCCGCTCCGAGCCAGGTCTTTTTTTCGACTGGAGTGGTACATGCGCAGGTGGACGGCGAGTGTGTTGGCGGCAGGCGTGGTGCTCTCCGCCGGGTGCAGCCTGGACGACCTCGACGGACGGTCGGGCGTCGCGGCCGAGGTGGCGGGTCACGAGCTGTCGTCGGATCGGGTCGCCGAGATCCTGGCGAAGGCCGGCGGCGGCGCCACGGTGCAGGCCGCCGAGTACATCTCCAACATCTGGCTCGACTACGCGATGTTCGCGGAAGCGATCGCCAAGGGTCAGATCAAGGACGATTCGGCCTCGATCGCCCGGGTGATGTGGCCCGAGATCTCGCAGGCGCGGGTGCGCATCTGGCACGACTCGGTGATGGTCGCGATGGGTGGCGCCTCGGACGCCGCCGTCGACAGCACCTACGGCGACGGCACGGTCAAGGTCTTCCAGCACATCATCGCCGTGCCGAACGGCGGCTCCGCCGCCGACAGCGCGCAGGCCAAGCAAGCGATCCAGCAGGCGCTCGGCCGGGTCCAGCGCGGGGAGAACTTCGGCGCGGTCGCCGCCGAGGTGAGCGCCGACGGGAGCAAGACGGACGAGGGGTATCTGCCCGTCGGTCCCAAGGGACAGTTCGTGCCGGAGTTCGAGAACGCCGCCTGGGAGCTGGCCCCGGGCCAGACCAGCGGTGTGGTCGAGAGCCAGTTCGGCTGGCACATCATCCGCCGCCCGACGCTGGTCGAGGCGCGGGCTCGGATCGGCAAGTTCCTGGCGGAGCAGTCTGCCCAGCGGAACGACTCGGTGTACATGGAGTCGCTCAACAGTGACTACGGCATCGAGGTGGCGGGCGGCGCGGCCGCGCTGATGCGGAACGCGGCTTCGAGTCCCCAGGACTTCGTCGGCTCGGGCAAGACCCTGGTGGCGATGAAGGGCGACGACCTGAGCCTTGGCGAGTACGTCCGCTGGATCGGGATGTTTCCGCCGAACGTCCTGGCCCAGATCCGGACCGCCAACGACACCATCCTGAGCCAGTACGCCAAGGGGCTGGCGCAGACCACGGCGATGCTCCGCAAGGCCGATTCGGCCGGGGTGCATCTCGCCCCGGCGCAGTGGCAGTTCGTCACCTACAAGTACAACAACTCGGTGAGCACGCTCCGCCGCGACCTCGGGCTCGATGTGCCCGAGCTGAGCGACTCGTCGTCGCTCACCCGCGACCAGCGCTCCAAGCTGGCGGCCGAGAAGATCGAGGAGTACTTCGGGCGGCTGCTCAACGGGCAGGCGCAGGTGCAGACGGTGCTGCCGACGCTGGCGGCCGACCTCCGCTCCGAGAAGCTCGGCCGGGTCTACACCGCCGGGGTCTCGCGCGCCGTGGAGCTGGCGATGGCCCAGCGGCGCCGGGATTCGGCCGCCGCGGCGGCCAACGCGCCCCCGCCGCAGGGCATCGTGCCCGCGCCGGGCGGACCGCCAATCGGCGATTCGAGCGGGTCGCAGTAAACGGAGTCGGAGTCGCGCATGCGGAACGTGGTACCTCTCATCCTGCTGGCGGGCGCCGCTCTCGCGGCGCCCGCCAGCGCGCAAGGAGCCGACAGCGCCGCGATCGACCGGATCGTGGCCGTGGTCGGCAATCGTCCGATCCTCGAGAGCCAGGTGGTGGAGCAGCTCTACGCGGCGCTCCGGGGGCAGGACCTGCCCAACCAACCCGAGGTGCTCCGCTCGCTCCGGAAGACGATCCTGAGCGACATGATCGACCGGGAGCTGGTGGTCCAGGCGGCCCTGAAGGACACGGCGATCAAGGTCACCGACGACGAGGTGACCCAGTCGGTGGACGAGCTCTATCGGAACGTCCGGGGCCGGTATCCCAGCGAGGAGGCCTTCCGCCGCGAGCTCAACAAGACCGGATTCAACACCCTCGAGGAGTGGCGGAGCCACACCGCCGACCTGCAGCGTCGGGAGTTCCTCTGGAGCCGGTTCTGGGAGCAGCTCGAGGCCCGGGGCGAGATCAAGCCGATCCCGCCGACGGACGAGGAGGTGCGGGAGGAGTTCGAGAGCAAGCGGCTCACCTACCCGAAGCGCGCCGAGGCGGTCTCCTTCCAGCAGATCGTTCTGAGCCCGCGCCCGAGCGAGGCCGAGCTGGCCAAGGCCAAGGCGCAGGCCGACTCGATTCTGGTCGAGCTCCGCAACGGGGCCGATTTTGCCAACGCCGCCCGGCGCTGGTCGGGCGATCCCGGCTCGAAGGAGCAGGGCGGGTCGATCGGCTGGATCCGGCGTGGGCAGGGACTCGAGCCCGCGTTCGAGGAGGCCGCGTTCTCGCAGCGGCCGGGGCAGGTGTCGAACCCGGTCGAGACCAGCTACGGCTTCCACCTGATCCAAGTGGAGCGGGTGCAGCCGGCCGAAGTCTCGGTCCGGCACATTCTGATCTCGGCCGGGGTCGACTCGGCGCAGGCGGACAGCGCCCGGCTCTTGGCGGAGTCGATCTACCGCGCGGCCAAGGCCGGGGCGTCGTTCGACAGCCTGCAGCGGCTCCATCACGACAGGGGCGAGGAGCGGGACGTGAGCCAGTATCCGCTCGACCGGCTGCCGCCGGGCTACGCAACCGCGCTCCAGGGCGTGGCCGAGGGCGACGTGGCGCCGATCTTCCAGCTCGAGGCGCCGGATCCGAATCGGTCGAAGTACGTGATCGTGAAGGTCACCACCCGGGTTCCCGCGGGCGACGTGCGCTTCGAGGACGTCCGCGACCAGATCCGCGCCGGTCTGAGCCGGCAGCTCGCCCGGCAGCGCTATCTGGAGAAGATGCGGGAAGCCAACTTCGTCGAGATTCGGCAGGGATGAGCGAGCGCGCCAGGATCGCGGTCACCCTGGGCGATCCCCGCGGGATCGGTCCCGAGATCGTCGGCCGGGCGCTGGCCACGCCCCTCGACGCGGCGATCACCGTGGTCGGGCCCGAGGACCTGATCGGCTCGATTCCGGCTGAGCACCGGGTCTCGATCGGGGCGTGGCGGGGCGGCAGCGGGGCAATGGCCGACGACCGGCCCCGGGCCCAGCGCGCCGGCCGACTGGCCGGCCACGCGGTGGAGCGGGCCGCCCAGCTCGCGATGGCGGGGATGGTCGACGCGATCGTGACGGCGCCGGTGGAGAAGCACGCGCTCCATCTCGCGGGCTTCCGCTACCCCGGCCACACGGAGTGGCTGGCCCATCTGGCTGGCGATTGCGACGTGGCGATGATGCTCGCGTCGGGCAGCTTCCGGGTGGTGCTGGTCACCACCCATGTGGCCCTCCGCGACGTGCCGTCGCTGATCACCGTCGATCGGGTGGTGCGGGCCGGCCGGCTCACCCAGCAGCATCTCTCGCGCTGGTTTGGCATCGCGGAGCCCAGGCTGGCGCTCTGCGCGCTCAACCCGCACGCCGGCGAGCAGGGGCTCTTCGGCGACGAGGAGGCGAGGCTGCTCGCGCCCGCGGCCAGTCAGCTCGGCGCCGCGGGCCCGCTGCCGGCCGACACGGTGTTCGTGCGGGCCCTCCGAGGCGAGTTCGACGCCGTGCTGGCGCCCTATCACGACGTGGGGATGACCGCGATCAAGGTGGCCGCCTTCGGCCGTGGTGTGAACGTCACGCTCGGGCTGCCGTTTCCGCGGACCTCCCCCGACCACGGGACCGCGTTCGATCTGGCCGGGACGGGCCGAGCCGACCCGAGCAGCATGCGGGCGGCCCTGGAGCTCGCGGTCGACCTCGGCGGCCGCTCCCGCGCGATCGCGGCCTCGCCGCCGCTGGTCGGTGAGCCCGCCGAGCCCTGACGGCTCAGGCGTCGGTTTGCGCCGGCGCTTCCTTCGGCAGCAGCCGCACCCGCTTCACCCGCCGCCCGTCCATCGCCGCGATCTCGAAGCCGAAGCCGCCGACCTCGACCCGGTCTCCCACCACCGGCAGGCGTCCCAGCTGGCCGAAGAGCAGGCCGCCGAGGGTGGTGTAGTCGGAGTCGTCGAGCTGGGCGTCGTGGCGGGTGTTGAAGTCGGAGATCGGCATCGCCCCGTCGAGCAGCATCTGCCCGCCCGGCGTCGGCGCGCCCGGCTGCGGGAGGTCGTGCTCGTCGTAGATGTCGCCGACGATCTCCTCGATCAGGTCCTCCATCGTCACCAGCCCGGCCGTGCCGCCGTACTCGTCGAGCACGATCGCCATGTGGTTCTTGAGCCGCTTCATGTCGGCCAGGACGTCCTCGACCTCGCGGGTGCCGGGCACCAGGAGTGGCGGCCGGGCGATGCTGCCCAGGGTGGCCGTTGGGGAAGTGCGGAGCGCGCGGAGGATGTCCTTGGCGTGCACCACGCCGACCACCTCGTCGAGCGAGTCGGTGTGCACCGGGTAGCGGGAGCGGTGCGCGGTGGCGACGACCTCCGCGGCTTGCTCGACCGTGGCGGAGGCGTCGAGCGCCACGACCTGGGTCCGGGGGGTCATCACCTCTTCGGCCGTCTTCTCGCTGAACTCGAAGACGCCGGCCAGGAGCCGGGCGTCGTCGCGCGCCAGGCTGCCGCCCTCCTCGCTCTGCGCCACCAGCAACCGAATCTCCTCGGGCGAGTGGACCCGCTCGTGCTCGCCCGGGCTGCGGACCCCGATCATCCGGAGCAGCGCGTTGGCGGAGCCGTTCAGCAGCTTGATCGGCCAGGCCATCGCCCAGGTGAAGCCCATCAGCGGCGGCGCGGTCCAGCGGCTGACGTCCTCGGGATAGAGCAGAGCGAGGGCCTTGGGCATCAGCTCGCCCAGCACGATGTGGAGCACGGTGATGATCGCGAAGGCGATCGCCACCGCGAGCGAGTGGGCGGCCACCGCCTGGGCGCTCGCCGGGAGGAAAGCGAAGAGCCCGTCGATCAGGTGCGCCAACGCGGGCTCGCCGATCCAGCCGAGGCCCAGGGAGCTCAGCGTGATGCCCAGCTGGGTGGCGGAGATGTAGCGGTCGAGCGATTGAATGGCCCGACGGGCCAGGGTAGCTTTGCGATCCCCGGCCCGGCTCATCTCGTCGAGCCGGGTCTTCCGTGCGCCGACCAGGGAAAACTCGGCCGCCACGAAGAAGGCGTTGGCCAGCACCAGGCCGAGCACGGCCGCCAGCCCGATCACGATCGATCCGCTTTGAGGGGGATCCATAGGCACGAACAGTAGCGGGACCGATCGCGACGGGCGAGAGGTCGTCTCTCGGCGCCTGATCCTGGTGGTGATCCTCACCGCGGGGTTCATGGCGGTGGAGGCGGTGGCCGGGTGGGTGAGCGGCGCGCTCGCGCTGCTGGCCGACGCGGGGCACATGCTGATCGACGTCGGTGCCCTCGGGCTCTCCGCGTTCACGGCCTGGCTTGCCCGGCGGCCGCCGAGCCCCTCGAAGACCTACGGCTATCTCCGGCTCGAGATCCTCGCCGCGATGGTCAACGGCGTGGCGCTGGTGGGCATCGCGATCGGGGTCATCGTCGAGGCCGTGAAGCGGATGGGCGAGCCGTACGAGATCGACGCCGGGATCTTCCTGGTGGTGGCCGCGCTCGGCCTGGTGGTCAACCTGATCAGCCTCCGGATGCTGCACGGGTTCCGGCACGGGAGCCTCAACGTGCGCGGCGCCTACCTCCACGTGCTGGGCGACGCGCTGGGCTCGGTGGGCGCCCTGATCGCGGCCACCATCGTGATCCTGACTGGCTGGACCGCCGCCGACGCGATCGTCTCGATCCTGCTCTCGCTGATGATCATGGTCGGCGCCTGGTCGCTGCTCCGGGAGAGCACCAACGTGCTGCTGGAGTCGGCGCCGGCCAATGTCCCGCTCGAAGAGGTGCGTGCCACCCTGCTCGAGGTCGAGGGCGTCCGGGACGTTCACGATCTCCACGTCTGGACCGTCACGAGCGGGGTGATCGCCATGAGCGGCCACGCCGTCGTGCCGGAGCTCGACGCCCACCCCACCGTGCTCCGCGCCATGCTGGACCGGCTCGAGGGAATGGGGATCCAGCACGCCACCATGCAGCTGGAGATCGTGGATCACTGCGAGGGCCTCGACTGCCTCCGCCGGGACCCCGTCGGGGCCCTCGGGGATCATCACCACCACCGCCATTAGCCGCGCGGTTCCCGCCGGCGTGATCGGTCCGTGACGCCCCGGCAGCTGGGCCCTTGCCCGGCTCCGGCCGGCGGTCTATATATGGCCCCCCGAGGGGGCTAGCTGCTTGCAGATACGCAACATCGCGATTATTGCGCACGTCGATCACGGTAAGACCACCCTGGTGGACCAGATGCTCCGGCAATCCGGAGCGTTCCGGGCCAACCAGCAGGTGGAAGAGCGGGTGATGGACTCCAACCCCCTGGAGCGGGAGCGGGGCATCACCATCCTGTCCAAGAACACGGCGGTGCGCTGGCGCGACACCAAGATCAATATCGTCGACACCCCGGGCCACGCCGACTTCGGCGGCGAGGTGGAGCGGATCCTCCGGATGGTCGACGGCGTCCTGATCCTGGTCGACGCGGCCGAGGGGCCGATGCCGCAGACCCGGTTCGTCACCCGGAAGGCGCTTGGGCTCGGGCTCTCGCCCATCGTCGCGATCAACAAGGTCGATCGCGCCGACGCCGAGCCGCTCCGGGTGCACGACGAGGTGCTCGGACTCTTCATCGATCTCGAGGCGTCGCACGAGCAGCTCGACGCGCCCTTCCTCTACACCTCGAGCCGCCACGGCACCGCCACCGCCGACTTCGATCAACCGGGCACCGATCTGACACCGCTCTTCGAGACCATCATCCGGACCGTACCGCCGCCCTCGGGCGACCCGTCCGGTCCCTTCCAGATGCTGATCTCCACCCTCGACCACTCGACCTTCCTCGGCCGGCTGGGCATCGGGCGGATCGAGCGGGGCAGGGTCGAGGTGGGCGATCCGGTCGCGCTGCTGCCTCTGGGCGAGCCCGGCCTGGTCGGGGATGGAGCGGTGGAGCGGAGCCGGATCTCCAAGCTCTTCGCCTTCGACGGGCTCAATCGGGTCGAGGTGGCCGAGGCCCAGGCCGGTGACATCGTGGTGGTGTCCGGCTTCGAGGGCATCGAGATCGGCAAGACCTTGACCGACCCGGAGCACCCGGAGCGGCTTCGGGGCATCGCGGTCGAGGAGCCGACCATCTCGGTCGACTTCTCGGTCAACAATTCGCCCTTCGCGGGTCGGGAGGGCAAGTACGTCACCAGCCGGCAGGTGCGAGACCGGCTCTTCAAGGAGCTCGAGCGCAACGTGGCGCTCAAGGTGGAAGAGACCGACTCGCCCGACACCCTGGCCGTGAGCGGCCGGGGTGAGCTCCATCTGGGCATCCTGATGGAGACCATGCGGCGCGAGGGCTACGAGTTCCAGGTCTCCCGGCCCCGGGTGATCACCCGGATCTCGGACACGGGAGAGCGGCTCGAGCCCTACGAAGAGCTGATGATCGACGTGCCGGAGGGCTATCTCGGCTCGGTGATGGAGAAGCTGGGGGCCAGGCGGGCGGAGATGGCCGAGATGCGGAACGCCGGCCAGGGCACCGTCCGGCTCACGTTCAAGATCCCCGCGCGCGGACTCTTCGGTTACCGCTCCGAGTTCTTGACCGACACCCGCGGGACCGGCACCATGCACCACCGCTTCCAGAGCTACAGCTCCTGGGCGGGCCCGCTCTCGGGCCGCAAGCGCGGGGTGCTGGTGGCCGACCGGGAGGCCACGGCGGTCGCCTTCGCGCTGGGCAACCTCCAGGAGCGGGCGCAGCTGTTCGTGGCGCCGGGCGAGGCGGTGTACGAAGGCATGATCGTGGGCGAGAACTCGCGGCCCGACGACATGGACGTGAACGTGGGCAAGGAGAAGAAGCTCACCAACATGCGCACCACGGCGTCGGACGAGAACGTCGCGCTCGAGCCGCCAAGGGAGATCACGCTCGAGTACGCCCTGGAGTACATCGAGGACGACGAGCTGATCGAAGTGACACCGGAGAACATCCGCCTTCGCAAGCGGGTGCTCCCCTTCGTGGAGCGGCGGCGGGCCGCGCGGGCCGCCGCCAAGCTGGCGAATATCTCCTGAACGGGCAGTGATTCACCCTTCATCCGGGAAGGCGGAAGACCAGATGTCGGCCCTGCTGGACTCGTTGTTCGATGTGGAGCTCAAGCGCCGCAGCGATGACGACGAAGAGTACGAAGACGGCTTCGACCTCGACGACAACGACGACGACCTCGACGAGGACGACGAGTTCGAAGACGACGAGGACTTCGACGACGACGACGAGGAGGAGGACGACCTCGACGACATCGGCTACGACGACGACGACTAGCCGGATCGGCGTCTTCTCGTGAGGGCGTCGGACCGCCCGGCGGCCCGAATCGGCTGGTGGCTGGCCGGGTGGGCGGTGATGGTGGGCCTGACGGTGGTGATCGGCGGTGTGACCCGCCTCACCGAGTCGGGCCTTTCCATCACCGAGTGGCGGCCGGTGAGCGGGGTGGTCCCGCCGATCGGCCAGGCCGCCTGGGAAGCCGAGTTCGCGAAGTATCAGGCCATTCCCGAGTTCCAGCTCGAAGCCCCGGAGATGACGCTCGACGGCTTCAAGCGGATCTATTTCTGGGAGTACCTGCACCGGCTCTGGGCCCGGCTGGTGGGCGCGGCCCTCGCGCTGCCGCTCCTGATCGGCTGGGTGCGAGGATCGATTCCCCGCGGGCTGCGGGGGCGCTTGCTCGGCCTCGTCGTGCTGGTCGGCCTCCAGGGTGCCCTGGGCTGGTATATGGTCGCCAGCGGTCTCAGCGACCGTACCGACGTGAGTCAGTATCGGCTGACGGCCCACCTCACCCTCGCGCTGGTGATCTTCATGGTGGCGGTCTGGACCGCCGCGGATCTCACGGCGGGCTCCCGCTGGCGGCTCGATCTCGGCCGCTCCCTCCGGCGCCACGCCCTCGCCGCCACGGCCGCCGTGCTGCTCACCGCAATGGCGGGCGGCTTCGTGGCCGGGACCAACGCCGGAAAGGTCTACAACGAGTTTCCGCTGATGGCGGGGCGGGTGGTGCCGGCCGGGTACCTCTCGCTCTCACCCTGGTATCGCAACCTCTTCGACAATGTGGCCGCGGTGCAGTTCAACCACCGCCTGCTGGCCGTGGTCCTCGTGCTCGTGGTGGGCGCCCTCGCGGTGCGGCTGGGCCGGGCCCGGGGCGGCTGGGCGCTGGCCGTGGTGCTCGGCCTGGTGACGGTCGCCCAGTTCATGTCGGGGCTCTGGACCCTCCTCGCCTCCGTGCCCGTCCCGGTCGCGGCGCTCCACCAGGGCGGCGCGGTCGTCCTCCTCGCCGCCACCCTGCTCACGGTCCACCGGCTCTCGGGCGCGGGCGCGCGCTGACCCCGGCGCCAGACGATGCCCACCCTCGGCCAGCTCGCGCTTGGAACCCTCCACCTGGTGCTGGCCTCGGTGGTCTCCGCCCACGTGGTGCTCACCAAGCGCGACGTCCGCGCGGCGATCGGATGGACCGGGCTGGTCTGGCTCACTCCGATCGTCGGCTCGCTGCTCTACGGGCTGATGGGGATCAACCGGATCCGGCGGCAGGCGGTCAAGATCCGTGGCCGCAACGCCCTGGCCGACCGCTACACCGCCGAGCTCGAGGTCCATCGCGGCGCGGCGGCGGCGCTGCCGGTCGACACCCCGCCGGCGATCCGCTCGCTCGCCACGCTGGTCGGGAGCGCCACCGGGCAACGGCTCACCACCGGCAACACGGTCAGGCCGCTGGTGAACGGCGACCGCGCCTATCCCGAGATGCTGGCCGCGATCGACCAGGCCACTCGGAGCGTCGCGCTCGCCACCTACATCTTCGATCGCGGGGTGGCCGCCGAGTGGTTCGTCGACGCCCTGGCCCGCGCGGTCGCGCGCGGAGTGGAAGTGCGGGTGCTGATCGACGGGGTGGGAGTCCGCTACAGCCGGCCGCCCATCACCAGGGCGCTTCGCCGCCGGGGCGTGCGGGTCGCCCTCTTCCTCCCCTCGGCGGTGCCGGTGTTGCACCCCTACTTCAACCTCCGCAACCACCGGAAGATCCTGGTGGTCGACGGCCAGATCGGCTTCTGCGGCGGGATCAACATCCGGGACGCCTGTCTGCTGGAGCGATCGCCCAAGTGGCCCACCCAGGATCTCCATTTCAGAGTCGAGGGCCCGGTGGTCCGCCAGCTGATGGCGGCCTTCGCGCTCGACTGGGGCTTTGCCGCCAAGGAACAGCTCGATGGGCAGAGCTGGTTTCCGGCACTCGAGCAGCCGGGCCAGGTGGCGGCGCGAGGCATTCCGGATGGGCCGGACGAGGACTTCGAGACGTTGCTTCAGACCCTGCTCGGCGCGCTCAGCCAGGCCACCCGGACGATCCGGCTCGCGACCCCGTATTTCCTTCCCGGCGGCGCCCTGATCGCCGGCTTTCAGACGGCGGCGCTCCGGGGCGTGCGGGTCGAGATCGTGCTGCCAGAGCGTGGCAACCTCCGTCTGGTCCAATGGGCGATGATGGCGCACGTCCGGCAGATCGTGGAGGCGGGATGTCGGGTCTATCTCGCTCCCCGGCCGTTCGATCACTCCAAGGTGCTGGTGGTCGACGGCGCCTGGGCGCTGATCGGCTCGGCCAATTGGGATCCGCGGAGTCTGCGACTCAACTTCGAGTTCGGGGTCGAGTGCTATTCCGCCGCGCTGGCCGCGGAGCTCGACGCCCTGCTCGACGCCAAGATCGCCAACGCGAAATTGCTGACGCTCGCCGACCTGGATCGCCGCCCGCTGCCGGTCAAGCTGCGCGACGGCGTCGCCCGGCTGGCTCAACCGTACCTCTGAGGAGCGCCGAATGAGCGACAGGGCCGACGCGCTGCACCGGCAGGCGATCGTGATCGACGGTCACAGCGACATCCTGATTCCGGTCACCGAAGGCAAGATGGAGCTGGCCGAGCGAGTCGAGCTGCCGCCACTCGACTGGGAGCCGCCACCCGGACTCGACCGATCGCCGCTCGTCAAGTTCGGCTTCGGGCCGCACACGGTCTGGTTCGGCTGCATGGGCCAGTACGACCTGCCGCGCTGGAAAGAGGGCGGGATCACCGCCCAGCTCTGCGCCATTTATCTCGACGACCGCTGGCTCCGCGACCCGGTGCAGCGGGCGATGGAGATGGTCTGGCAGCTCCACGATCAGATCGCCAAGACGCCCGGCTTGGCCCTCGCCACCAGCGTGAGAGAGATCCGCGAGGCCAAGGCCCGGGGCGAGGTGGGCCTGGTGCTCAGCTTCGAGGGCGCCGACCCCCTCGGCGGCGACCCGCGGTTGCTCGACATCTACCATCGGCTCGGGCTCCGCGCGGTGAGCCTGACCCACACCCGCCGCAACGTCTTCGCCGACGGTTGCTGGGCGGCCGACCGGCGGGGCGGGCTCACCGCGCTCGGCAAGGAGACGGTCGCGCGGCTCGAGCGACTCCGGATCGTGGTCGATCTGGTCCACATCGGCGAGATCGGCTTCTTCGAGATCCTGGAGCAGGTCTCCCGGCCGGTCATCCTCTCCCACTCCACCTCGACAATGTTTCCGGACACCAGGGCCGAGGCACGCGATCTGGCCGAGGGCCGGTTGCCGCGCCCGCGCCTGGAGCTGCCCCGGGATCGGGCGATGCTCGACGCGCTCGCGGCGAACGGCGGCGTGCTGGGTGTGATCCATTTCGCCCAGCGGGATCTCGAGAGCGTGGTGCGCGACGTCGAGACCGCGCTCGACGTGATGGGCCCCGACCACGTGGGTCTCGGGAGCGACCACTACGGGCTCGAGTTCGCTCCCGCCGGGTTGGAGGACATCTCGCTGGTGCCCAGGCTCACCGACCGGCTCGTCGCCCGGGGGCACTCCGACGAGGTGATTCTCAAGTTCCTGGGCGGAAACTACCTCCGCGTCTTCGAGGAGGTCTGGGGCGAGTAGCGCTCAGCCGCCCGCCTTGACGTCGGCGATCCAGCGCTCGACCAGGCGACCCACCACCGTCATCGGCAGGCCGCCTTCGCGCAGGATCACCTCGTGGAAGGCCCGCACGTCGAAGCGCTCGCCCAGCTCGCGCTCGGCCAGGCGCCGGAGCCGCCAGAACTCCATCGCGCCCACCTTGTAGCCCAGCGCCTGCGCCGGCATGTCCACCGAGTAGCGGAGCGTCTCGGAGGCGATCTCCGACTCCGCCATCATCGCGTGCTCCCGCATGAACTCCATCGCGCGCTCGCGTGACCAGCCGAGCAGGTTCATGCCGGGGTCGACGATCAGGCGCACGGTCAGGAACGCCTCGCTGATCAGCCGGCCGTAGTAGTCGTAGGGATCGGCGTAGAGGCCGAGCTCCAGCGGAAGCTCGGACGCGTAGTCCGCCCAGCCTTCGCCGTTGGCCGTGGTGTAGAACTCCTGACGGAGTGGCGGCAGACCCTCGTTCTCCTGACCCAGCGCGAACTGGAAGTGGTGGCCCGGCACCAGCTCGTGATAGGCGATTGGGGCCACCGTGAAGAGGCTTCGCTCGGCCAGGTTGGAGGCGTTGTAGAAGTAGATCCCCACCGGTGACGCGGGGGTTGGCGGCTGATAGAAGCCGTAGGTCTGCGACGCCTCGAGCGCCGGGTTGAGCCGCCGGAACTCCGCCGGCGCCGTCGGCGTGCGGGAGAACAGCTCCGAGATCCGCGGCCGGATCGCGTCGTAGTAGCGCTGGTATCGCGCGCCGACGTCGTCCGGGGTCTTGGCCAGGAAGCGCGGGTCACGGCTCATCGCCGCCTGGAACTGCTTCCGGGTGCCCTCGAAGCCGATCACCCGGAGCAGGCTGTCCATCTTGGCTTCGAGCGTCGCGAGATAGTCGAGCCCGGTCTGGTGGATCGACTCCGGCGTCAAGTCGAGCGTCGTGTTGCGGGCCACCAGGTAACGGTAGTACGCCTCCCCACCGGGATACTGGCTCAGCCCGACGCCCTCCGGCGCCGCCCCGCGATAGGCGCCGCCGAGGAAGTCGGACAGTCGGCCGAGTGCCGGGTCGATGCCTTCGTTCACGGCCTGGACGACGGCCGCCTCGAAGGCCGGTCGGCTGGAATCGGGGAGCGCCGCCAGGCGGTTGGCGGGCGGTGCGTAGGGACTCGCGAGCCCGGGGCGGCGGAGCGCGCCCAGGGCCCCCACGATCTGGTCGATCTCGGGCTTGGGCACCTGGATGCCGCGCTCGGCCCGTTGCGCGAGACCCACCAGGATGCTGTCGGCGAGCGGTCCGATGTCGGCCAGGCGGGCGAGATAGCGAACCCGCGCCTCCGGAGTGTCGAGCGGCATGTCACGGCCCAGGAAGAGCAGCTGGCCGGTGAGCGGGCTCTGGTAGGGCGTGATCGACGCGAGCGAGAGCCAGTGGTGCTCGGGCGCCTGCACGGCCCCGGTGAGGATCCACTCCAGCACCTCGGCGCTGGTCGCATCGTCCGCGGTGAGCAGATCGCGCTCGATCGTGGCGAGGGTGTCGAGCAACGCCCCGGCCTCCGCGGCGTGGGCCTCGACCTCGGCGAGCGACACGCCGGGCAGGCGGTCGACGGGGCGGCCGTACTTGAGCTGGGCGGCGACGCTGGCGCGGATGCTCGCTTCGTGCGCCGCGGTGAGCAGCCGGTCCAGCGTGGCCTTGGCATCGTCGGCCGAGCGTTGACTGGCGCCCACGCAGCCGGACAGGGCCGCGAGCAGCGTCAGGGAGGATCCGAGCTTTCGCATTCCACGGCGCTCCGGTTCGGTCAGGATTCTCTGCGAAGGGTGGCGAGACCGGCTTCCGCCCGGGCGCGGAACGCCGAGCGCCGGCCAGTCCTGCTGATCGGCACGCGCGTTCTCACTGGCTCGCGAGCAGCTCGAGCGCGCGGGCGAGGGCGGGGTCCCGCCCGGCCCTGCGGTCTGCCGCGGCGAACACCGGCGCCGGATCGGTGGGCGGAATCCCGGGTCCGTCGAAGGTGGCGCCCTCCGCGGTCCGGAAGACTTCGTTGGGCAGCCAGAACTGCCAGCCGTTCGGGAGCCGCCGGCTCAGCACGTCGGAGAAGACCCCCTGGGTGTGCTCGCCCACCCGGGCGATCGCGGGGGTGCGGCCCATCAGCGCCTGGGTGAAGGTCTCGCCCGCGCTGATCGTGATCGGGCCGGTCAGCTCCACCACCGGTCCACGATAGCCGGGCCGCGCGCTGGGCCGGACCAGGCTCGCCTGGCCGGGCGTCCACCGCGTCCGGTCGGCCGGGTCCGCCCGCGCCTCCTTCGAGTACGCCACGTACTCCGCCGTGGCGAGCCGCTCGGCGATGCCTAACGCGAGTGGGTCGGCGCCCCCGAAGTTGACCCGGACGTCGATCACCAGTCCCCGCCAGCCGCTGGTGTCGGCGAACACCTGGTCGAGCGCGTCGTCGAGGCAGCGCCGCTCGCCGCGATAGCCGCCGTCGGCGTAGCCCGAGAAGGAGAGGATCCGGAGATAGCGCACCGTCCCGGCGATGGTGCCGGCCTGGAGCTGGTCGTTGCACCAGCGCTCGAGCGGGCCCGCCATCCGATTGGCGGTGCCGAAGAAGTCGGGCAGCACCTCGTTCACGAACCAGTCGCGCCCGCGGGTCCGCACGGCGCCGATCCCGCCGGGGATGGCCGCGTCGGCGCCGGGACGAAAGCCGCTCACGCGACCGAGCTCGCCGGCCGCGAGGCCCGTGTGGGCGTCGCCGAAGGGCAGGATCAGGTCTCGGAGGGTCTCGAACAGCTCCAGATCGGTCGCTTGGTCGGTGATCTTCGCGCGGGCCGCCGCGGTGAGCCCGGCCCAGTCGACCGGCTTCTGGTCGAAGAGGATGTACTGCTCTTCCCAGGTGCGGATGAAATGGTCGAGCACCGCCGTCGGGGTCGAGGGCGGCGGGCTCGCGCAGCGCGCGGGCAGGGAATCGATCCGGCGGATCACGATGTCGGAGGCGGTGCCGGGACGATGGATCTGGAGCCCCTCCCCCGAGGGCGTCGGAAACAGCAGCAGGGCCGGCTCGCCGCCGGCTTCGCCGTACGCCCGGTGCCCGTCCTCGTCGGCGAGGCGGGCGAAGGTGGTCGGCACCGGCACGCAGGCCGCCTGGGTGACCTCGTAGGCCGAGAAGGTCGAGTCCTGGACGGACAGGACCATCCCGTAGCCCTCGGAGGCCCAGTGGCCGTTTGGCTCCGGGGCGGCCGGGGCGGCGTCACCGCCGCAGCCGGCCGCGACGATGGCGAGGGGGACGAGGATTCCAGGCACGCGCAATCGCGCCTGGCGGGTAGGACGCTCGGGAGAATTGGGCATGGGCGGACGATACGGGTGGGCAGGAGAGCCAGCAAGGCGACCGGGGTCGGCGGGCGGACCCCGCGGTCGAGCCGTTCGGGGTGCCCTCCACCGGGATAGCCCGTCAGCGGTCCGGATCCGCGGGTTCGCCGATCCGGACACCGGAGTCATCCGGGGCGGTCACCTCGACGCTGACCGCCCCGGCGGCGCGGACTCACTGATCCTACTGGAGCCGGACCAGCTCGACCCGCCGATTCTGCTGCTTGCCCTCGGGCGTGCCGTTGTCGGCGGCGGGCTGTGACTCGCCGAAGCCGGCCGTTTCCAGGCGAGACCCGTCGATCTTGTATTCCGCGACGATGAAGGTCTTGACCGCCGCCGCCCGGCGCTGCGAGAGATCGAGGTTGTAGTCGGCGTCTCCGTCGGCGTCGGTGTGACCCTCGATCGTGAGCCGGAGGTCGGGGTGGTCCTGGAGCATTCGGCCGATTTCCTCCAGCGTCGGGGTCGACTCGGGTCGCAGCCGGTCGCTGTCGACGGCGAAGAGGATGCCTTGGGTGGCCACCCGTCCGTCGGCCTCGAGTCGGTCGTAGAGGTCCCGCCCGCCGGCCGCGATCCGGATCGGTCCGATCAGACCAGGAGCTTCCGGCGTCACGGAAGAAGCGGCGAGATAGAGCGCGTCCGTACGCGGGAAGACCGCGTTCGGAACGTTCGCGACCCGATGCTCCTGGAGGTACACCTTCATGTAGTCCCCATCGGCCATGATTCGGATCGGCATGGCGGTGCGCTCGTTGCGGAACTTCCGGAGGAGGTCTTGCTGATAGAGCGTCATGGCCTCGGGTCCCGCGTTCCGCACCGGCGTGATTCCGGCGTTGGTGGAGCGCACCACCACGGCCGAGCCCTGGTAGGATCGATCGGGGCCGTGAAACGCGGGTCCGGTGGTGAGGTAGACGTAGGAGTTCCCATGGGTGGTGTTGACCATGAACTCCACCGTGAAGCGGTCGGGCAGCGTGTCGGGCAGCGGAATCTTGATGAGTCCGGCCGAGGTGGCCCGAAGGAACCGCGCGTCGCCGGAGGAGACGATCTCCCAGTTGCCCTCGATGAACTCGAGACGCCGGGGGAAGTTGCCCACGCGATCGTTGCGATAGTCGTCGTAGAAGAGGATCGAGTCGCCGGGCACGAAGTCGTAGTTGGCCCAGAGGCCCTCGCCCGGTCGCGCGCCCGAGCCGGTCGCCGCCTTGGCCTTCTCCCGATCGGTGATTGGCCGTCCCTCGTCGTCCATGACGATCTCGCCATCCTCGTCGACGAAGATGACGTCCTTCCCATCCGCCTTGGCCTTGTCCTCGCAGACCGGATCGTCGACCGCGCAGCGGATCGCGTTCCGAACCAGACGGTCGACCAGCGACTCGGCTTCGCTCTCGGCCGCCCGCCGGGCCGCGTCGCGGAGCCGCTTCAGCTGGGCGTCGAGCGCAGTAGGCAGCGCCAGGACGACGCCGGCCATGAGCAGCATCGAGAGGAGGAAACGTTGGGTTCTCATTGGGCTGGGCTCCTGTTGGCATAGCGCGGAGGATGGCCGTCCGGTCGGGCTGCACGGCGACCTGGAACGGTCTCGGGGGCCGACGTCCTCGCGAGGCGGATCACCACGGCGGATTCCGCAGCACGATGGCACCCAGCCGATCCGACAGCGCCTGAATCGGGTGGGTGTTGTTGTTGGCGACCGGGCTGAATCGCGTATTGGTCATGATCGCGACCACGACCCTGCGAGGCTGGCCAGGATTGCTCGCGCAGGCGCCGTACCCGCCGGAGCCCAGTCGACATCCCGCTTCCCGGTAGATCTGAAGTTGCGAGCGGGCGCCCGGCGCGGTTCCGCCATGCTCCGCGATGCGCCGGAGGGGCAGCGGCGCGCTGCCGGTCGTGGCGTTGAGCGTCCGGATCACCCACGCGAGCCCGACCGTCTGATTCGGCTCGGAGATGGTCGCGGGCGGGGGATTGGGGTTGGGAATCACCCAGGTATTGGGGGCCGTCACGGCCTGCCAGAGCTCCGTGTCCGGGTTGCCCGCGATCTTTCCATCCAGCGTGAGCCACCCGAACTGCGCCAGATCGTGCGCGCTGGACTGGAGGCCACCGCCGAGGATCTTCCAGCTGCTCTCCTCGTACTGGATCTCGGTGACCCGGTTCGTCGTGGTGTTGAAGTGGTAACCCTGCGCCATCTCGTAGCGGTCGATCCAGCTCCCGCCGGGCCCGACGGCCACGGGGATCTTCGGCGCGGCCACTCTGAGGCTGGTGAGTGAGAATGGGCCGGCGATCTCGTCCTGGATCAGGGTCGTGAGGTCCTTGCCGGTCACTTTCTCGAGCGCGGCCCCGACGAAGGTGAAGCCGTGGGTCGAGTAGTGGTAGAACTGGCCGGGCACGCAGTTCAGGAGGGTGCCGTTCGCCAAGCGGCGGCTGATCATCGGACCCTGCATCGAGTCGACGGGCTCGGCCTGCCACCGGTAGTAGGTCTCGGTCGGCTGCGGACCACCGTCGCTGTAATGCCAGATACAGCCGTGTTTGCGGAGCAGCTGCTCCAGGGTGTGGGTGTGGCTGGACGGGACCTTGACGTAGTCCGACGTCGGGCGGCTCAGATCGATCAGCGGCTGGCCGTTGGCGTCTCGCTGCAGCTGGATCTTGGCGGCGAGCGTCGCGCCGATCGCCTTGGCGACCGAGGCGGTCATGTACACGGTGCCGGCGTGGGCCTGCTTCGCCTCCGCGCTGTCCGCCCACCCGAATCCCCGGCGATACACCACCTCGCCGTCCTGCATGATCACCACCGAAATGCCAGGGATGACATGGGTCGCTCGGTAGTTCGCGATCGCCGTGTCGAGCACCGGGGCCATCGCGTAGTCGTGCCGCGCGTCGTTCTCGGCCCAGACGCCGGCGTACCGGACCCCGGTGGGGGTGTCGTAGGACTCGAAGTCGATCAGCCGAAGGCCCTGGTCCTGGTAGCGGTGGAACGCGTTCAGGAACCACTTCATGTCGAGATCGATCCGCACCTCCCAGTCCCGGTCCGGCGGCATCTGCTGCCAAATCGCCGCGTAGCGCTGCCCGGAAGGCGTGGTGTACGACTCGAAGTCGACCACCTGGAAGCCCTGAGCCCGCTCGGCGCGGAACCGGGCGTCGAAGGTGTCGAAGTCCATGTCGCGGACTTCCTTCCAGTTGGTCGCGTCGCAGC
>JBFXAS010000083.1:0-18755 GCA_050184075.1 Gemmatimonadales bacterium | reverse complement strand
GACCGGTGCACCGCCTCGTCGAGCGCGCGGGGCCGGCGCCGGAGCTGCGCTACCCGTTCTACGGCCGGGAGCGGACGCTGGAGAGCTACTTCGCGCGGAACCGGGTCACGGGTTTCCTGATCGTCCGACGTGACACGATCCTGCTGGAGCGCTACTTCTTCGGTTCGGGGCCGGGCGATCGCTTCGTCTCCCAGTCCGTCGGCAAATCGATCCTCTCGATCCTGGTTGGCGCGGCGCTCGAAGCGGGCAAGCTCCACGACGTCGACGATCCTGTGGTTCGCTACCTGCCCGACCTCGCGTCGAGCGGGTATCGGGAGGTCACCATCAAGCAGGCGCTCCAGATGGCGACGGGCGTCGACTACAGCGAGGACTACCGCGACTCCACCTCCGGCGCGGCGAGCATCGGCGCCGCCCTGATCACGGGACGACCTTCGTTCGACGACTTCGTTCGCTCGATGCGCCCGACGGCCACGGCCCCCGGCACCCGGTTCGAGTACCAGAGCGTCAACACTCAGCTGCTCGGCCAGCTGCTCGAGAAGGTGACCGGGATGCCGCTGGCCCACTGGGCGGAGCGGGCACTCTGGAGCAAGCTCGGCGCAGACTCGGACGCGTTCTTCTACCAGGCCAGGAGCCAGCCCGGGACCTGCGCGTTCGCCTGCTTCAACGCCACGCTCCGCGACTACGCCCGGGTGGGTCTGCTGATGGCCGGGGGCGGCGCGCTGGGCGGGCGCCGGGTCGTCTCGGAGGAGTGGGTGCGCCAATCGACCACCCCCGACGCGGACTACCTCCGACCGGTGGCCGCGAGCGCGGGCACCCGTCCCCGCACGGGGTACGGCTACCAGTGGTGGATTCCGCCCGGCAACGACGGCGCGTACCTGGCGATCGGGATCTACGGCCAGGCGATCTACGTGAACCCGGCCCGGCAGGTGGTCGTGGTGCAGACCGCGGCCTGGCCCAGCCCGATCGGCGAGCCGGGCCAGGGAGCGGAGCGCGCGGCGGTGTTCGAGGCGATCGCCGCGCGAGTAGGGGTGCCGCGCTAGGAGGGCCGGGCGCGAGGCCCCTCAGCGGCGAGCCGGCTGCTCCACGATCGGCACCAGCAGATACGAGGCCCGCGCGGCGTCGTGATAGACCGTCTGGTTCGCCACCACCCCACGGGACTCCTTGCCGATCGGGCCTCCGGTCTGGAGGTTGCGATCGAACTTCGGGAAGGCGTGCGAGGCCACCTCGAGCCGCAGCCGCCAGCCCTCGCCGAGCCGAATGCAGGTGGACCAGTTGTCGACCTGATACTCCTCCACCGCGCCCGGCTCGAGCAGCACCTCGCGATCGAAGCCTTTCCGGAAGCGGGCGCGGACGACCCCGTCGTTCAGCCTGAGCACGAAGCCGTCGGGCCGGACGGCGAGCACCTTGGTGGCCCAATCGGTGTCGCGCGCCGACGAGGCGGCGAAGAGCCGCACCGAGAGCGGCCCGCAGATCTCCATCGGTCGGACGAGGGGCTCGCTCGAATAGACCAGCACGTCCCGGCGCAGCTCCACCTCGCGATAGTCGTCGGGTCCGCCGATCTGAGAGAAGGCGTCGTCGGTCAGGAACGGAAAGGCATCCATCGGGTCGGCCCGGTAGCGATCCACCGGCTGGCTGCGGTCCGGCGGCAGGGTGTCGAGCCGACCGTCGCCGAGGCGGCTGTTGGCGCCGCCGCCGCTCTTCAAGAAGAACTTGACCATCCGCGCCCGCGCGAGCGGCCACTCCCGCTCCTCGCGCCAGCGGTTCTCCTCCATCACGAAGATCCGCACCTTGGGATCGCGCTCGACGCCATTGTCCACGTCCTTGAGCCAACGATCGAACCAGCGGAGATAGAGGCTGTCGAGGTTGATGACCGCGTCCGGCCCGAAGTCGATCTGGCCCAGCTTCCGGCTCCGGTTCACCTGATGGCCCCAGGGGCCGATCAGCATGAACTGATTCGGCTTTCCCTGCATCAGGGCGTAATTCTCGGTGGTGCCCACCAGCACGTCGTCGTACCAGCCGCTCACGTGGAGCATCGGGAGGTCGACGTCGGCCAGCGCCTTCTGGAACGCGAGCTTCTCCCAGTACTCGTCCCGCACCGGGTGGTCGAGCCAATCGCGCCACGCGCTGAGCGTCCGACCGAGGAGCTGGTCCGCTTCGTAGAGCGGCAGGTGGCTGTAGGTGGCCCGGAGATCGTGCTGGGAGATGTCCTGCATCGTCTTGCCGGAGACCGCGGCGAGCCAGGAGATGGTGGCCGGCCCGTAGGCGCCGTGCTGGACCGGGAAGTTGCGGTCCGGATCGGGCGGGGTGACGATCGGGATCAGCGCCTTGAGCGCGGGCGGCTTGGCGATCGCCGCGTACATCTGCACCCAGCCGAGGTAGGAGCCGCCCATCATCCCGACCTTGCCGTCCGACCAGGGCTGCCTGGCGATCCACTCGATGGTGTCGTACCCGTCGTCCGCCTCGGTCGCGAGCGGGTAGAAGGTCCCGTCCGACTCGCCGCGGCCACGCACGTCCTGCACCACGAGCGCGTAGCCGCGACCCGCCCAGAGCTTGCCCGAGGCGACGTTGGCCGCGGTGCCGTTGTCGTAGGGCGTCCGGACCAGGATCGCCGGCACCCGGGCGGAGCCCGCCGGCCGATAGACGTCGGCCGAGAGGGTGACGCCGTCCCGCATCGGGACCCGGACGTCGTAACTCATCACGATCGGCGGGGCGGCGGCCTGGAGCAGGCCCAGGAGCAGCAGGGGGGTCATGGCGTTTCTCCGTGAACGACGCCCGGAGCGACGCCGCTTGGTGAGTCCAGGCTCGTCGATCTGGCGACGACGGGCCGCGCGGTTCCCTGGCAGAGACCCGTCATCCCACCCGCTCGAGCACCATCGCCATGCCCTGCCCCACCCCGATGCAGAGCGCGACCAGTCCGTAGCGGGCCTTCCGTTCCTCCAGCTCGAGGGTCGCGGTGAGCGCGAGTCGGGCGCCGGACATGCCGAGCGGGTGGCCGAGCGCGATCGCGCCGCCGTTGGGATTGAGCCGCGGGTCGGCGTCGGGCAGGCCAAGCTCGCGGGTGCAGGAGAGCACCTGCGCGGCGAACGCCTCGTTGATCTCGATCAGCTCCATCTGCTCGAGCGTGAGCCCGGTCCGCTCGAGCACCTTTCGGATGGCGAAGACCGGACCGATCCCCATTACCCGGGGCTCGACACCCGCCACAGCGCTGCCCAGGATGCGGGCCCTGGGGCGGAGTCCGTGCTCGGCAACGCCCCGCTCCGACGCGAGCAGCAGCGCCGCCGCGCCGTCGTTGAGCCCGGAGGCGTTGCCGGCGGTGACCGAGCCCTTGCCGTCGGTCCGGAACGCCGGCCGGAGCCGGGCCAGGCCCTCGAGACTCGAATCCGCCCGGATGAACTCGTCCTGCTCGAAGCGGCCCGGCTCCTGACCCTTGCGTGCCGGAGGGAGCGGAACCGGCACGATCTCCTTCGCGAGCCGGCCGGCCGCCCGCGCGGCGGCGGCCTTCTGCTGCGACCAGAGCGCGAACTGGTCCTGGTCCTCCCGCCCGATCGCCCGGGTCTCGAGGAGATTCTCGGCCGTCTCGCCCATCGCGTCCACGCCGTACCGCTCGCGCATCTTCGGGTTGACGAAGCGCCAGCCCAGGCTGGTGTCGAAGAGCTCGATGTCGCGGGCGAAGGGACGGGCCGCCTTGGAGAGCACGAAGGGCGCCCGGGTCATCTGCTCGACCCCGCCCGCCAGATAGAGGTCGCCGTCGCCGACCATGATGGCGCGGGCGGCGTTGGCGGTGGCGGCGAGGCCCGAGGCGCAGAGCCGGTTGACGGTCTCGCCGGGCACGCTGGGCGGCAGGCCGGCCAGGAGCAGGGCCATCCGGGCCACGTTGCGGTTGTCCTCGCCCGCCTGGTTGGCGCAGCCCATGACCACGTCGGCGATCCGGGCCGGGTCGACCGAGGGGTTCCTCCGGAGCATTTCCGCGAGGACGAGCGCCGCGAGATCGTCGGCGCGGACCGGGGAGAGCGAGCCGCCGAGACTGCCGATCGGCGTGCGGATTCCGTCGATGATGTACGCTGGTTGCATGGGGGGCTAATTTATCCGGCTCCGCCAGCTCTCGACACCGGCCACAGGACCCTCGGATGAGCCAGGACAGCGTACTGCTCGACCGTCGCGACGCGATCGCCAGGATCACCCTCAACCGCCCGGACGTGCTGAACAGCTTCGACGACCCGATGTTCGGCCGGATGCAGGGGGTGCTGCACGAGATCCGGTCGGATCGGACCGTCCGCGCCGTCTACCTGACCGGAGCCGGCCGCGGCTTCTGCGCCGGGCAGGACATCAGCGGCGGAGTGCCCAGGGGGCCCTACGGCGAGCATCTCGCGCGGCACTGGAACCCGATCGTCACCGGGCTCATGACCCTCGAGGTGCCGGTGGTGGCCGCGGTGAACGGGGTGGCCGCCGGGGCCGGCGCCAACCTGGCCCTGGCCTGTGACTTCGTCGTGGCGGCGGAGGAGGCCTCGTTCATCCAGGCGTTCATCAACATCGGGCTGGTGCCCGACACCGGCGGCACCTGGGTCCTGCCCCAGCTGGTGGGCCGGGCCCGGGCCGCGCAGATGCTGATGCTCGGCGACAAGGTCAAGGCCCGCCAGGCCTGGGAATGGGGTATGATCCATCAGGTCACTCCTCTGGCCGAGCTCGAAGGCGCGGCCGGGGCTCTCGCGAGCCGGCTCGCGGCGATGCCGACCAAGGCCTTGGGTCTCACCAAGCGCCTGATCAACGCTTCCTATGGCAACGACCTCGGCCGGCAGCTCGCCGCCGAGGCCGAGGCCCAGACGATCGCCGGGCAGAGCACCGACCATCCGGAGGGCGTCAGCGCCTTCCGGGAGAAGCGGAAGCCGGTCTTCACCGGCGGCTGAGCGCGCCGCCCACACTCGAAGAAGCGAGGCAGGATGCTCGATCAGTCGACCCCGGTAGGCGTGCTTGGCGCGGGCACCATGGGCAGCGGGATCGCCCAGGTGGCGCTCGCGGCGGGCCACCCCGTGGTGCTCGCCGACAGCCGCGCCGAGGCGCTCCCCAAGGCGCGGGACGGGATCGCCAAGGGGTTGGCCAAGCTGGCCGAGAAGGGGCGGATCCCGGCCAACGCGCCCGCCGCGATGCTCGACCGACTGACCACCACCGCGGCCGACGAGTCGCTCTCCAACTTCTCGAGCTGCGGCCTGGTGATCGAGGCGATCGTCGAAGACCTCGCCCTGAAGAAGACGGTCTTCTCGCGCCTCGAAGACGTCTGCTTCGCCGACGCCGTGCTGGCGACCAACACCTCCTCCCTGCCGGTCACCGCGATCGCCGCGGCGCTCTCGAAGCCCGAGCGGGCGATCGGAATCCACTTCTTCAATCCTGCGCCGCTCCTCCCCCTGGTGGAGATCGTCCCCGGCCTCGGCACCGACTCGGAGGTGACGGCCGCGGTCAGGGCACGGGTCGACGCCTGGGGCAAGACCACGGTGCTCGCCTCCGATACGCCCGGCTTCATCGTCAACCGGATCGCCCGGCCCTTCTACGGCGAAGCGCTCCGGATCTACGAGGAGGGCCTGGCCGACTGCGCCACGATCGACTGGGCGATGAAGGCGCTGGGCGGCTTCCGGATGGGCCCGTTCGAGCTGATGGACCTGATCGGGAACGACGTCAACTACGCCGTCTCCCGCACGGTGTTCGAGGCCTTCGGCTACGATCCGCGCTACCGGCCGTTCCTGACCCAGCAGCAGCTGGTGGCCGCCGGGCGATTGGGACGGAAGAGCGGTCGCGGCTACTACGACTACCGCGAAGGAGCCGCGCCCGCCGAGCCCACCCAGGACCGCCGGCTGGGCGAGAGCATCCTCCAGCGGATCCTGGCACTGCTCATCAACAGCGCGGCGGACGCGCTCTTCTGGCGGGTGGCGAGTCGGGAGGACATCGATCTCGCGATGACCAAGGGCGTCAACTATCCCAAGGGCCTGCTCCGCTGGGCCGACGAGCTCGGACCCCGCTCGGTGCACGAGCGCCTGCTCGCGCTCCACGAGGAGTACGGCGAGGAGCGCTACCGGCCGAGTCCGGTCTGGCGCCGCCTGCTGCAGGAGGGGCGCGGATTCTACGGACCGCTGGAACGGGCGGTGTCGGTGTGACCCGGCCCGAGCCGATGGGACCCGGCCCGGCCGACGGCACGCTCCGGCCTGAGGAGCTGGCCGAGCGGGTGGTGCGCCGGATGATGGCCAACGACCCGTTCAGCCAGTGGCTCGGCGTCGAGATCCTCGAGATCGCGCCGAGCGCCGTCACCATCCGGATGACGGTGAGGCCCGAGATGTGCAACGGCTTCGGGGTCTGTCACGGCGGGGTGACCTTCGCCTTCGCGGACAGCGCCTTCGCCTTCGCGTGCAACACCCACGGCACCATGACCGTGAGCATCGACAACAGCATCTCCTATCCGGCGGCGGTACGGCCCGGTGACGTGCTCACCGCCACCGCCACCGAAGAGACGCGCAGCAACCGGGTGCTCTACTATCGGATCCTGATCCACAAGGCCGACGGCACGCTGGTCGGCATCTTTCGGGGCACGGCGTTTCGAACCGGGAAGCCGCACCTCGTCTAGGAGCGAGCCTTGCAGGGAATCGATTGGAAGCGCGTCTACTATCTGACCCTGGTCTCTCGGGCGCTCGACGACATCGAGGAGCACCGGCTCGTCCCGGAGAAGAAGGTCGCCTACCAGTTCTCGGCCCGCGGGCACGACGTCGCCCAGATCATCCTGGGCTCCCTGCTGACTCATCCACACGACGCCGCCAGCGCCTACTACCGCTCACGGCCGCTGCTGCTGACCCTGGGCCTCTCGATCGGCGACGCCTTCGCCGGTCCGATGGGCAAGTCCGGCGGCTTCAGCGACGGCCGGGACATCGGCGTGGTCTGCAACCTGCCGAGCATCCCGGGTCCGGTGGTGCTGCCGATGTCGGGCGACGTGGGCTCGCAGTACACGCCCTGCGCCGGCTGGGCCCAGGCGATCACCTACCACCGCAACGTGCTCCAGGACGCGGAGTACGACGGGGCGATCGGCTGCGTGCTGGGCGGCGAAGCGTCGGTCGCGACGAACGGCTTCTGGTCGTCGCTCACGATCGCGACCACGCTCGAGCTGCCGATGCTGTTCTACATCGAGGACAACGGCTACGGGATCTCGGTGCCCTCGACGCTCCAGACCCCCGGCGCCAACATCGTCGAGAATCTGGCCTCGTTCAAGAATCTCAAGCTCTCCGACGGAGACGGGACCGACCCGAAGCAGGCGGCGCGCCTCCTGGCGGAGGGCGTGGCCCACGTGCGGGCGGATCGCGGGCCCGCCTTGGTCCGGCTCACCGTGCCCCGCCTCTCGGGCCACTCCGGGCAGGACACCCAGGCCTACAAGCCGCCCGAGCTGCTCGAGCGCGAGCAGGCGAGCGATCCGCTGCCCAGGCTCCGCGCCCACCTGCTCGCGTTGGGCGCGAGCGAGCGCGAGCTCGGTGAGATCGTCGACCGGGTCAAGCGGGACGTCGAGGCGGGGCTCGAAGAGGCGCTGGCCCGGCCGTTTCCGGATCCGAGCGGCATCACCAGGCATCGCTGGACCGAGCGGAACCCGGACGGCTCGCTCACCATCCAGACTCGCGGCGGGCTGGCGCCGTCGGGCCATCGGTTTCCCGAGACGACCGAGACCCCGGCGCCCGAAGGCCCGCGCATCAACCTGCTCACCGCGGTGCGGAAGACCCTCGAGCACGAGCTCGCGACCAATCCGAAGCTGCTGGTCTTCGGCGAAGACGTGGGCCCCAAGGGCGGCGTCCACGCCGCCACGCTCGGCCTGCAGGACGCCTTCGGCCGGGAGCGCGTCTTCGACACCAGCCTGAGCGAGGAAGGGATCATCGGTCGCGCCGTGGGCATGGCGCTCGCGGGTCTGATGCCGGTGCCGGAGATCCAGTTCCGCAAGTACGCCGACCCCGCCACCGAGCAGCTCAACAACTGCGGCACGATGCGCTGGCGCACCAACAATCGCTTCGCGGCGCCGATCGTGGTCCGGCTCCCCGGCGGCTTCGCGCCCAAGTGCGGCGACCCCTGGCACTCGATGTGTAGCGAGGTGCAGTGGGCCCACGCGTCGGGCTGGCAGGTTGTCTTCCCGTCGAACGCGGAGGACGCGGTCGGTCTCCTCCGCACGGCGCTCCGCGGCAACGAGCCGACGATCTTCTTCGAGCACCGGGCGCTCCTCGACGGCGTCTGGGCCCGGCGGCCCTACCCCGGCAACGCCTTCGCGATCCCATTCGCCAAGGCCCGCACCATCGTCGAGGGTGACGAGCTCACCTGCGTCACCTGGGGCGCGATGGTGGAGCGCTGCGAGGCGGCCGCCAAGGCGACCAAGCGCTCGATCCACGTCCTCGACCTCCGCACCCTCGCGCCGTGGGACCGCGACGCGGTGCTCACCTCGGTGAAACGGACCCGACGCTGCCTGATCGTCCACGAGGACATGATGACCGCCGGCTTCGGCGCCGAGGTGGCGGCGGTGGTGGCCAGCGACGCGTTCCTCTCGCTCGACGCCCCGATCGAGCGCATCGCGATCCCCGACGTGCCGACGCCCTATAACGTCGACCTGATGAACGCCGTGCTGCCGCAGCCGGCGGACATCGCCGAGCGGATGACCGCGCTGATCGAGTTCTGAGCCCCGCCGGGCGCCCGCCGCTCGCGTGGACCCGGCTCAGCCGCCGTCGATCCGAAGATTGGCAACGTCGCCGTCGGTCCCACGTCCGATCCAGAGTCCCACGCCGCCTCCGGCGTCCCCATGCTTCATGTCAGTCACCACCAGCGTCGGCTGCGCCACGCCGTTGACGAAGCGCTCGGCGCGGGAGCCCGTCACCACGATCCGGAGCGCCATCCACCCCGCGGGCTCCAAGTCCGCGTACGCCTCGTAGCGTCCGGGCTCTCATCGACCGGCGCAATCGCTCCGCGGCTCACGAGCCGCCGCCGGCCGAACGTCTGAGCGCCTGGAGGAAGGGACCAAGCACGGCCGGCACCTGCTCGCCGTACACGTTCCAGCCCATCGCCACGGCCACGATGTCGTACGCCGGGAGCACCAGCAGGAACTGGCCCCCGAATCCCATTGCCGCCCAGACCTCGAGGCCGGGCGGATCGACCCGCCACCACTGATACCCATAACCCATGCCGCCGGGCGGTCCACTGTCGACCACCCGGCTCACGGCCCGCTTGGCCCAATCGGCCGGGAGGATCCGCTGCCCGTCCCACTCGCCACCCCGGAGATAGAGGTAGCCGATCTTGGCCAGCGACTCGGCCGTGAGAAAGAGGCCACCCTCGCCGTCGGGGAGACCCCCTCCCCCGGTCTTCCAGTGGAACTCGGAGATCCCGAGCGGGCGGAAGACATGGGTGCGACCGTACTCGGCCATCGTCTGTCCGGTGGCGCTCCGCACCACGGCCGAGATCAGGTGACTCCCGCCGCTGTTGTAGACCCACTTGGCGCCGGGGTCCGAGTCCATCGGCTGGCTCAACGTGAACCGGACCCAATCGGGGCTCATCTCGAGTTGCAGCGTAGTGTTGGTGGTGTCGAGCGGTCGATCCTGCTCGTGCCACTCGATCCCACTCCGCATGGTGAGGAGATCGGCGAGGGTCGCCTTCCCGAGCCGCGCGGGATCGGGGACCAGGTCACGGTGCTCGGAGAGCAGAGTCAACAGCGGGGTCTCCATCGGCGGCATGGCGCCCCGCTGGAGCGCCGCGCCGAGCACCGTCGCCGAAACCGACTTGGTGGAGGACTGGAGCGAATGGAGCTCGCTCCCGCGGTAGAAGGGATGGACGTCGGGGTCGAAGTAGTTGAACTCAGGAGCGCTCGAGAAGCCGTCGCACGCCCCGGGCCCGCACCCGTACTGAGTCCGCCGCCCGGCGGCGACCTGGCGGTAATCGCGGGGATAGCGGTAGTCGACGACCTGGTAGCCGTGCCGGGTCACGAAGAGCCGGTCGACGTTGCCGAAGCGACCACTCTTGACGAGGCTGTCGAGCGCGGCCAAGGGCGCGGGGTCCAAGCGCTGCGCTGCGGGGGTCGAGCGGGCCCAGCCGTTGGTAGGCCACGGATGCTGGGCCCGGGCCGCCGGAGCGGCCAGCAAACAGATCGCCAGGCCCAGCCTGGCGACGCCCGACGCGCGGGCTCGAATCGGTGACCGCACCGGGGGCTCCTTGCCGGAAGAGGCGGTTGCTCGGAAACGTACGAACGGACTCCCAATCTACGAGTCCACGACGGCCCCGGGATTCGCCAGGGGGTTGGCGCGATCATCGGGATTCGATTATCGTAATCCGATAGTACAATCCCGGAACGGGCATGGCCGAGAAGACCGTCGAGCGCTTCCTCCCGCTCAAACCACCGCACTTCCACATCCTGCTCACCCTCTCGGACGGGCCCGCTCATGGCTACGGCATCCGCCGGGAGGTCGACGAGCGGACCGGGGGCAGGATCGTGCTCTCGGCCGGGACTCTGTACGAGACCCTGGATCGGCTGGTGCGGGACGGGCTCCTCGCGGAAGCGCCGCAACCGGCGTCGGCCACCGAGGCGAGCTCCCGCTGGCGATTTTACCGCCTCACGCCTCTCGGCCAGCGGGTCCTCCGGGCCGAGGTGGCGCGGCTGGAGCAGGATCTTGGGCTCGCGCGGGCCAAGCTCTCCTCCCTCGGTGGCTCGGGCGGCCGCGGAGGCTCGGTCTCGTGAGCTGGCTCAGTCGGGTCGTGCTCGCGGCCTACCCAGGCTGGTTCCGCGCGCGGCGTCGGGAGGAGCTGATCGACTTCTGGCGTCGGCTCGAGGCCGAGCCTCGCTATCGGGGCATCGTCGGGTGGGTCCGTCTGCTCGGCCATGCGCTCGGCGAGCTCGCCGTGGCGCTCAAGCTCCGTCTCACCAGAGAGCGCGCCGCGGGCGACCTGGTGGACCGGCATCGGGACAGGCGCCTGGGCTCGACCCTCGCGGCGCTCGCCCTGGCCAGCCGCACGGCGCTCCGGGCGCCGATCTTCTCGGGCGCGGTCGTGCTCACCCTGGCGTTGGGAATCGGCGCCGCGAGTGCCGTGTTCGCGGTGGTCGAGTCCGTGCTGCTTCGTCCGCTGGACTACCCGGAAGCCGAGCGGCTGGTCGCGGTCGCCACGTCCGAGGCGACGGGCGACGTCACCTGGCCCGACTACCGCGACTGGCGGGACGGAGCCTCGACCGTGGCGGGCCTGGCCGGCTATACCGAATCGTCCGCCAACTTCGAGTGGCCGGAGGGCGCGGAGCACGTGGAGGGCGCCCGGGTGACCGCGAACAGCTTCGAGCTGCTCGGCGTGGCCCCGATTCTGGGCAGGAGCTTCTCGGCGGACGAGGACCGCTTCGGCGGCGCGGCGGCGATGGTGCTCTCCCACTCGCTCTGGGTGCGACACTTCGGCGGTGACTCCTCGGTGATCGGCCGATCGGTGCCGATCGAGGGCGGGCGGGTGCCGGTCGTGGGTGTGATGCCGCCCGGATTCCGCTTTCCGACCCCGACGACGGAGTACTGGCGTCCGTTGCAGGAAGACCAGGTGCTCGCGGCGGCCGGCCTGCCGACCGGCACCCGTCGGCTCGGCTTTCTTTCGGTGGTCGGCCGTCTCGCCCCGGGGGCGACCCCGAAGGCGGCGAGCGCGGAGCTCGAGTCGATCGCGCGGCGGCACGACGACGAGCGGGGCGGAGAGCCCACCGAGGTGGTCACGGTCAGGCCGTTGCTCGATTCGGTGGTCGGCGGGTCCCGAGCGACGCTGCTCCTCTTGCTGGCGTCGGTCGGGTTGGTCTTCGTGGTGGCCTGCGCGAACGTGGCGGGCCTGATGGTGAGCCGGGTCGCGCGGCGGCAGCAGGAGCTGGTGGTGCGGGCGGCGCTCGGCGCGAGTCGGACGCAGCTCGCGGGCACGCTGCTCGCCGAGAGCGCGGTGCTCGCGCTCTTCGCCGGGGGGTGCAGCCTGGCCGTCGCCGCGCTGCTGATCCGGGGGCTCAAGTTGGTCGCGCCACCCGGGATTCCCCGCGTCGAGCAGATCGAGCTCGCCGCCCCGTCGCTGCTGGTCGCCGCCGGGCTGACGGTGCTGGCCGGGCTGGTCCTCGGCGCCGCGCCCGCGCTGGGCGCCGCGCGTCGCCATTCGCTCGCTCGAGTGGCCTCCGGGCTCGGCCTTCGGGGCGGCGCCGGTGCCGGGCAGCGGACCCAGCGGCTGCTGGTGGCCGCGCAGGTGGCGGCAGCGGTCGTGCTGCTCGGCAGCTCGGCGCTGCTCGCCAACAGCTTCCTTCGGATCATGGGCGCGGATCGCGGGTTCGACGCCGGAGGCCTGCTGGTCTCCTCGATCACGCCGCCCGAGGAAGGGTACGGCACGCCGGAGCGGGTCGAAGAATTCTACGCGCGGCTTCGCGCGCGGCTCGAGGCGCTGCCCGGGGTGACCTCCGTGGCGACGACCTATTCGGCGCCCCTCTTCGGCAACGAGCTCAGGGTCTCGATCGCGGTGGAGGGCGACGAGCACGCGGCGCCCGCCGGGTCGCCCAACCGGCTCTGGACCGGCGTGGTGGTCGTCAGCGACGACTACTTCGCGACTACCGGCACCCCGCTCCTCGCCGGACGCTCGTTCGGTCCCGACGACCGACTCGACGCCCTGCCCGTCGCGATCGTCAGCAAGACGACGGCGGCGCGGCTGTGGCCCGGAGAGGACCCAATCGGCAAACGGTTTCGGCTGACCGGCGGCCTCTCCGGCTCGGCCGACAGCTTCGACCGCCGCTTCTTCCCGCGCGAGTGGCACACGGTCGTGGGCGTCGCGGGCGACGTCCGGCGGAGCGGGCTCAGCGAGGCGCCGAGCCTCGAGATCTACCGGCCGCACGCCCAGATCTCCTGGGGATTCCAGTATCTGCTGGTGCGCGCGGAGCGGAGTCTCGAGGGCATCGCGGCGGGTCTCGAGCGCGAAGTCTGGGCGATCGACCCGCGGGTGCCGGTCACCGACGTCCGAGCCATGGGGGCCCAGGTCGACGCGTCGATGGCCGGGCCGCGCTTCCGGATGCTCCTGCTCTCGACTTTCGCGGGGCTCGCGTCGGCGCTGGTGCTGGTGGGGATCTACGGCGTCACGGCGCTCAGCGTGGCCCGCCGGGAGCGGGAGATCGGAATTCGCATGGCGTTGGGCGCGGGGCGGCGGCGGGTGCTGGTCGAAGTGCTCCGCGACGGGCTCCGTGTCGCGGCCGTCGGCCTCGCGGTCGGACTGGCCCTGACCGCGCTCGTCGCCCGGAGCCTGCGCTCGATGCTCTACGAGATCGCGCCCACGGATCCGCTCACCTACCTGATCGTGGCGCTGGTGATCGGCGGGGTGGCGCTCCTGGCCACCTGGCTCCCGGCCCGCCGCGCGAGCCGGATCGACCCGGTCCGAACCCTCGACTCGGGGTGAGCCCCGCTCAGCTCGCGGCCTGGGTCCGCCGGAGCTCGAGCAGATAGGCGATGGCGGCGTCGACGTCGGGCAACTTGGTCGCCGTCAACTTGCCGTCGGCGCTCTCCAGCAGCACGGTGATGCTCGGCCGCGGCTCGGGCGCCGCTCTGACGTCGTCGCGGATCATGGTGCCGAGCAGTCGCACCACCTCCGCCCGAGTGGCCTCCACGGTGAAGCCGAGCTGGAAGAGGATCTGCGCGGCGATCCCCTTCTCCTCCCGAAACAGCCCGAGCAGGAGGTGCTCGGTGCCTACGTAGAGGTGATTCAGGTCGCGCGCCTCTCGCATCGCGAGCTCGAGTGTCTTCTTGGCGCGACTGGTGTAGGGCAGGTCCGCCATTCGGCTGGCGCGGCCCGGCTTCACGGCTTCGATCACCTGTTGCCGCACCTCCACCCGATCGAGGGCGAGCGCGTCGAAGACGGCATCCGCGACGCCACCAGCCCGCAGCTGGGCCAGCAGGATGTGCTCCGTGTCGACGCACTCGTGCCCGAGCGCCAGGGCTTCTTCGCGCGCGAGCTGCAGGGTGTGGCGGACGCGATCGGTGAAGTTGTAGCCGGACATCGGACTCTGCCCTCTCAGCGCGGGGGACGACGCCCGGCAGCCTGGCGGGGGTCGGGCAGGTCGGGGGAGCCGTCGCCGTCGACCGGCTCCCCGAGTCCAAGCTAGGATCGGGCCCTCTCAACCCGATGTCGCCCGGATGACAAAACGATGACGGCCCGGGGCCGTCCGTCTCAGGCCGGTTGTCGCTCTGCCAGATGCACGGCGGGCCGCCGGCTCGCCCAGGGCGCCGCCCGCTCGAGCTGGCCGGCGAGCCGGAGCAGGGTCGCCTCCGCGCCGAAGCGCGAGACGAACTGGACCCCGACCGGAAGCCCTCCGGCGGTCTGGTGCAGCGGCAGGCTGATCGCGGGCTGGCCCGTCATGTTGTAGAGCGCGGTGAAGGGCGCGTGCCCGAACACGAAGTCGTAGAACTGCTTGGCGTCGCGCGACGGATCGTTCTGGTCGAGGACGCCGAGCGGGAGCGGCGGCGCGGCGAGCACGGGCGTGATCAGCACGTCGTACCGCTCGAAGAACGGCGCGACCGCGCGGCAGACCAGATTGGTGAGCGCGTCCGCCACCTCGAGGTCGAGCAGCTTGAGGGACGCGCCCTGCTGGAAGCAGGCCCAGGTGCCGGCCTCCAGGTTGTCGGGAGAGGGCGAGAGTCCCATCACCTGGCTCGCCATCGCCACCCCGCCCGCGAGGAAGCCGCACCAGTAGACGAAGTTGGCCTGATGGAAGAGGCTCTCGTCGTACTCCGGCGAGGCCAGCTCCACGTGGTGGCCCAGGGACTCGCAGAGCGTGCCGGCGTCGTCGATGGCCCGCTGGCACTCGGGGTCCACGACGGCGCTCATCATGCCTTTGTTCGAGATGGCGATCTTGAGCCCGCGCGGCTCGCGGCTCACCTCGTCGAGGTACGGTCGCTCGGGGCGCGGGATCTCGAAGCGATCGCCGATGCCCGGGCCCTCGACCGCGTCGAGCATCGCCGCGGTGTCGCGGACGCTGCGGGAGACGACGTGCTCGATCCCCATCCCATGGAGCGGCTCGCCGAACTCCGGCCCGACCGGGGTCCGACCGCGGGTCGGCTTCAGGCCGACCAGCCCGCAATTCGCCGCGGGGATCCGGATCGAGCCGCCGCCGTCGTTCGCGTGGGCGATCGGCACCATGCCAGCGGCCACCGCCACCGCCGAGCCGCCGCTCGAGCCGCCGGCGCTGCGGGTCGGATCCCAGGGATTGCGGGTGGAGCCGTAGACCACGGGCTCCGTGTTGGCGTTGAACCCCATCTCGGGGGTGTTGGTGCGACCGAGCGGCACGAGGCCGGCCCGGAGGAAACGGCCCGCGAGATCGGTGTCGTGGGGGGAGACGAAGTGGCCCTTCACCAGGCGGCTCCCCATGTCGCAGGGCACGCCCTTCAGGTGGAGCACCAGGTCCTTGATCAGGAAGGGGACGCCGTGGAACGGGCCGTCGGTCGGCTGGCTGGCGAAGCGGGCTTCCCAGTCGTCGATCGGGGCGATGACGGCGTTGAGCTCCGGGTTGAGCCGCTCGATCGCCTGGAGGGCGAGCGTGGCGAGCTCCTTCGGAGTGACCTGCCGCTCCCGGACCAGCTGGGCCAGTCCGAGCGCGTCGTTGCGGGCGTACTCGACGAGATTCACGGGGCTCCTCGATGGGTTGACGGATCGGAGGCTCGGAACTTCAGCCTCGAGACCGCATCGCGCAAACCCGGAGCGCCATCGTGGCCGAATCGAGGCGCCGCTGCCAGCGGCCACCCGCCGTGCGCGGACTCCGACCGACACGGGTTGCTCGCCCTCGCCGCGAAACCGAGCCTTCTTCCCCTCCGTCGGGAAATGCGGTCACCATGCTCCAGGAGACGTCGATGGTCACGAGGCGGCTTGCCGGTCTGGTCGTGCTGGGTGTCCTGCTGCCGGCCACGCGGGCGACGGCCCAGCAGGATCGCGAGGAGATCGTCGGGACGGTCACCGGGTTCTTCGCCGCGATGAAGGCCAAGGACCGGGCCGGGCTGGTCCGCTACACCGACAGTCTCACCCGCCTGACCCTGCTCCGGCCGGGACCGAACGGGAGCCGAGTCTTGCTGATGACCGGGGCGCAGTTCCTCGCGGCGGTGACCGACCCGTCCCGGAGCGCGCTGGACGAGAAGATCCGCAATCCGGTGGTTCAGCAGGACGGCGACCTGGCGACCGTGTGGACGCCCTACCAGGTGCACATCGACGGCAAGCTGAGCCACTGCGGCACCGACGCCATTCAGCTCGCCCGGCTCGGCGGCCAATGGAAGATCCTGAGCGTGAGCGACACGGTGCGAGAAGTCGACTGCGGCGACCCGTGGCCCTGAGGCCGATCCGCCGCGCCGCCCTCTGGGCGGCCGGACTCAACGGTCGCGAGCTAAGCGCCCGCCACCCGCTCCCCGCCCGCGAGCCGCTCCGGGAGCACGCTGCGGAGCAGCAGGTAGCCGCACAAACCGGAGAGCAGGGAGCCGAGGAGGATGCCGAGCCGGTCGAGCCCGGCGGCGGAGCTGCCAGCCCGCTCGAACGCGAGCGACGCGATGAAGAGGCTCATCGTAAACCCGATCCCGCAGAGCAACGAGGTGCCGTGGAGCGCCCGCCAGCCCACCCCCTCCGGCAGCGTCGCCAGTCGGAGCCGCACCGCGAGCCAGCAGAGCGCCAGGATCCCGACCTGCTTGCCAACGAAGAGCCCGGTCACGATCCCGAGCGGGACGGGCTCGGCGACGTCGGACAGCGATAGCCCGAGAATCGGCACCCCCGCGTTCGCGAAGGCGAACAGCGGAAGGACCCCATACGCCACCCACGGATGGAGCGTGTGCTCCAATCGGCGGAGGAGCGACCCACCGGTATCGCTCGCGGCGCTCCCATGCCGAGCCGGCCTGAGCGGAATGAACATGGCGAGCACGACACCGGCCAGCGTAGCGTGGACGCCGGACTTGAGCACGGCCACCCAGAGCGGCACCCCGAGGAGGAAATACGCGGCGGGACTCACGACCCCCCGCCGGTTGAGGACGAAGAGACCCAGGATCAGGGCGGCGGCAACGCCGAGCGAGAGCAGCGAGAGGTCGGCGGTGTAGAAGAGCGCGATCACGACGATCGCGCCCAGATCGTCGAAGATCGCCACGCTCAGGAGGAAAGCCTTCAGGGCCGCCGGGACTCGTCCACCCAGCAACGAGAGCACGCCGAGCGCGAAGGCGATGTCGGTGGCGGTGGGAATCGCCCACCCGCCGAGCGCCGTCGGGTCGCCCTGATTGAAGGCGACGTACAACGCGGCGGGGCCGAGCATGCCGCCCAACGCCGCGAACCCGGGCAGCACGGCCAGTCTGAGGCTCGAGAGGTGACCTTCGAGCACCTCGCGCTTGAGCTCCATCCCGACCAGCAGGAAGAAGACGGCCATCAGCCCGTCGTTCACCCACAGCAGGAGCGGCTTGGCAATCTGCAGCGCGCCGACCCGAATCTCCACCGGCACAGCCCACAGACCGACGTAGTAGCCCGAGAGCGGCGAGTTCGCCAGCAGCAGTGCCAGGGCGGCGGCGGCCATCAGCACGAGGCCGCCCGCCGCTTCGAGCCGGAGGAACTCCTGCAAGGAGGTTCTCAGTCGATCGACGGGCGTCGGCGGTGTGGAGGTCATCGAGTGGAGCCCCGAATCCGATCAGGAGAAATGGACGAGCTCATCCGGCTCGGGCAGGCACGGCGACCGTCTCGGGCGAGTGGCCGACCGCGGCCAGGAACGCCTGCACACTGGGCCAGGGCATCGAAAGGGTCGCGGTGTTGACCAGCGGATGGCAGCGCCAGTGATCCGCTTCCCAGATCTCCCGATCGACCACCAGCGACACCGCGTGGCTCGGGTCGTTCACCAGCGCGAGGAGCGTGACTGCGCCCGGCGTGACGCCCAGGTGGCGGGCGAGCCGGTCAGGCGAGCCGAGGCTCAGATTGTCCGCGCCGACGATCGGGGCCAGCGCCTTGAGGTCGACCGGCTTGGCGCAGGTGGTCACGACCAGCCAGTGGCGACGGCCCTTCTTGTCGCGCAGGAAGAGGTTCTTGGTCTGGACCCCCACGGCCTCCGCCGGCACGAGGCGGTCGGCCTCGTCGCAGGTGAACACCGCCGGGTGGTCCACTCGGCGATAGGCGATCCCGCGGGCATCGAGGAAAGCGCAGAGCTCAGCGTCGGTCACGATCAGAAGGCCAGCATCTGGGTGAATTTGGCGATCACGCTCCGGCCGGGGGTCGGCGCGTCGATTCCGCCGAAGCGCTGCTCGTTGAACACCAGGTAGAAGTCGCTCAAGGGGCCGTGGATCAAGTTGAAGCGCACGTTGGCGTTGAGCAGCTCACGGGTCGGGTCGTACTGGGCGAACGCATCGAGGAACATGTTGGTGGTGAACGAATAGTTGCCGCGGACGGTCACGAGGGTCGCCTTGAACTCGGAGTCGCCGCCGCGTTCCAGATCGGCCACAGTGTGGGATACGCCCGTGGCCAGCCGGAATCGAAAGGACGGCTTCACGGTGACCGTCGCGACGACCGTCTTCTGCGATCCGCTCCAGAGCCCACCCAGAATCCCGGTGTAGGTGAGCGACACGCTCCGGCTCGGATCGGTCCCGCCCTTGAGCTGGTACTCGGTCCACTCGTAACCGCCCGCCGGGAGGGGGTCGGCGTTGGGGCTCAGCTCGAGCGGCGCCGTGATCAGCTGGAACTTGTTGTTGACCGAGAGCTCGTGGTAGCCGCCGTCGTTCAGGAAGAAGGTGTAGCCG
>JBFXAS010000082.1:0-18936 GCA_050184075.1 Gemmatimonadales bacterium | reverse complement strand
CTACGTGGTCTCCCCCGCCGACCACCTCAGGGTGACGGCCTCAATCGAGTGGCCGCACCCCCTGATCGGCCGGCAGACCGGCTCGTACGACATCACCCCCGAGGGCTTCAGGGCCGAGTTGGCGGGCGCCCGCACGTTCGGCTTCGCGGCCGAAGTCGACGCCCTCCTCGCGAAGGGGCTCCTCAAGGGCGGCTCGGTGGAATCGGCGGTCGTGCTCTCGGAGACCGGACTGGTCGAAGGCGAGCTCCGCTGGCCCGACGAGTTCGTCCGCCACAAGGCCGGCGACATCGTCGGTGACCTGACCTTGACCGGCGGTCGGATCCGGGCCCACGTGGTGGCGACCCGGCCGAGCCACGAGGGCAACGTCGCGCTGGCCCGCACCCTGGTCCGCACGGCGAGCCGCACCGGCGGGTCGGTGCTCGACATCACCCGGATCCTCGAGATCATCCCGCACCGGTATCCGATCCTGCTCGTCGACCGGATCCTCGAGCTCGAGCCCCGCAAGCGGGTGGTCGGGCTCAAGAACGTGACCATCAACGAGCCCTTCTTCCAGGGACACTTCCCGGGGCATCCGATCATGCCTGGCGTGCTGATCGTCGAGTCGATGGCCCAGGTGGGCGGGATGCTCATGATGGACGAGCTCGACGACCCGGATGGCAAGGTCGTCTACTTCCTCTCGCTCGACCACGTGAAGTTCCGTCGGCCGGTCCTGCCGGGCGATCAGCTCCGCAACGAAGTGCAGATGGTGCAGGTCCGCGGACGCACCTGCAGGATCCGAGGCGTCGCCTACGTCGACGGCCAGGTGGTCTGCGAGGCCGAGATGATGGCGATGGTCATGGACCGGTGACCACCGTCCACGCCTCGGCGGTCATCGACCCCGGTGCCCAGCTCGGCTGCGACGTCGAGGTCGGGCCATTCGCGATCATCGGGCCCGATGTGCAAGTCGGCGACGGCTGTCGGATCGGCCCCCGCGCCACCCTCGAGCGGAACGTCCGGCTGGCCGAGCGGGTCAAGATCGGGCAGGGCACGGTGATCGGCGGCGACCCCCAGGACCTCAAGTATCGCGGCGAGGAGAGCTGGGTCGAGATCGGACGCGACACCGTGATCCGGGAGTACAGCACGGTCAATCGGGGCACGGCGGCCACCGGTCTGACGCGGATCGGGCAGGGCTGCTTCCTGATGACCTACGTCCACATCGCCCACGACTGCCAGATCGGCGACCAGGTCATCATCGCCAACGGCAGCCAGCTCGCCGGCCACGTCACTGTGCACGACCGGGCGATCCTCTCCGGCCTGGTGGCGATCCATCAGTTCGTCTCGATCGGATCGCTGGCCTTCATCGGCGGCTGCTCGCGGGTCAACCAGGACATCCCGCCGTTCGTCCGCGCCGTCGGCAACCCGGTCGAGCTCTACGGGCTCAACTCGGTCGGCCTGCAGCGCGCCGGTTTCGCCCACGAGACGGTCCGGGAGCTCAAGCGCCTCTATCGGATGTTCTTCAATTCCCAGCTCAACCTGACCCAGGCGGCCGAGCGGGCCGCGCGCGACATGCCGGAGCTGCCGGAGGTTCGCCAGTTCCTGGACTTCGTGCGGCGATCCGAGCGCGGCATTCCCGGCTGATGGCTCGGCTCCCGGTCGGGGTGATCGGCGTCGGGGCGCTCGGACAGCACCACGCCCGGCACCTTGCCCGCTCCGAAGACGCCGAGCTGGTCGGAGTGCACGACATCGACCCCGCGCGCGGCCAGGCGGTCGCCTCTCGGGTCGGATCGCGTTTCTTCGCCGACGTCGACCAGCTGCTCGAGCGGGTCGAGGCGGTCACCATCGCCGTGCCGACGCCGGCCCACACCGAAGTCGGCCTCCGCGCGATCGACCGGGGTTGCTCGGTCCTGCTCGAGAAGCCGATGGCCGCGAGTCTGGCCGACGCCGATCGGCTGCTCTCGGCGGCCGCCCGACGCGACGTGCAGCTCCAGGTGGGGCATGTCGAGCGCTTCAATCGGGCGATTCGCGCCGCGCGCCCTTACCTGGGCGAGCTCCGCTATTTCGAGAGCACCAGGCTGGCGCCGTTCCAGCCCCGCGGGACCGACGTCGCCGTCGTGCTCGACCTGATGATCCACGATCTCGACCTGATCCTCCACCTGACCGGATCGGCGTCGGTGGCAGACCTCCGCGCCAGCGGCGTCGCGGTGCTCACCGAGCATCTGGACGTGGCCAACGCACGGGTCGAGTTCGAGACGGGCGCCGCCGCGACGATCACCTCCTCACGGGTGGCGCGCGATCGCGTCCGCAAGCTCCGGATGTTCCAGACCGACGGGTACTTTTCGCTCGATCTGGCCCTCGGGAGCGGTGTCTTCATGCGACTCAAGAACGGCCGCGGCCCCGGCATCGCCTCGAGCTTGGAGGACCTGGTCGAGACCATCCCGCTGGAGGCGCCCGAGCTCGACGCGCTCGGCCTCGAGCTCCAGACCTACGTTCGCTCGGTCAAGGGACACGCGGAGCACGTGGTGACCGGCGCCGAGGGACGGGCCGCGCTCGCGCTGGCCCTCGACGTCTCTCGCGCCGTCCGCGGCTCGTGACCCGCGGTCCCCGGATCTTCCTCTCGGCTGGGGAGCCCTCCGGCGACCTCCACGCCGGTGCGGTCGCCCGCGCGCTCCTGGCCCGTTTTCCCGACGCGACCATCGACGCCTTCGGCGGCCCCCAGCTGGCGGCCTCCGGCGCGCGGATCCTCTATCCGATGGAGCGCTACACGGTGATGGGGTTCGCCGAGATCGTCTCCAAGATCCCGGCGCACGCCGGCCTCTACTTCGATCTCAAGCGGAAGCTCGAGGCCGGCAACTACGACCTCTTCTGCTGCGTGGACTATCCCGGGTTCCACATGCGGATGGCGGGTGCCGCGAAGCGGGCCGGGGTCAAGGTGCTCTACTACGTCGCGCCCCAGCTCTGGGCCTGGCGCCCGGAGCGCGCGGAGCGGCTCCGCCGCTCCGTGGACCGTCTGGCGGTGATCTTCCCGTTCGAGGCGCCCTTCTTCGAGAAGCTCGGGATCCCCGCCGATTACGTCGGCCACCCGCTGCTCGATCGTCGCCCCTGGCCGACCCGCGAGGAGGCCCGCGCCACGCTCGGCATCTCGACCGGCGCCCGCGTGCTCGCCGTCTTTCCCGGCAGCCGCCGCCAGGAGGTGCGCCGCCTCTGGGAGCCCTTTCGCAACGCGGCCAAGCAGCTGCTCGAGGAGGGGAGCGCCGACCGTGCCCTGGTCGCCGCCGTGGCCGACCAGGACTATCCCGACCCTGGTCGGCTCGAGCCGTTCGAGGCTGACTCGCTGACCGTGCTCGCGGCGGCCGACGCGGTGCTCGCCAAGTCGGGGACCACCACGCTCGAGGCCGCGATCTCCGACGTGCCGATGGTGGTGGCGTACCGGGTCCACCGACTCACCGAGCTGCTGGCCCGACGACTGATCCGGGTCCCGTGGGTCACGCCCGTCAACCTGATCGCCGATGAGGCGGTGGTCGACGAGCTGCTGCAGGACGAGGTGACCGCCGCCAACCTGGTGAGCCGCGCCCGGCCGCTGCTCGATCCGAGCCATCCGACGACGATCGCTCAGCGACAGGCGCTCGCCCAGGTTCGCGAGCGGCTGGGGCGGTCGGGCGCGGCCGATCGGGTGGCGATGATCGCGGCGGAGCTGCTCGGGTGAGATGGCGGCCCGATCCCGAGCGCACGGCCCGCACGGTCGGCCCGGTCGTCGGGGCCCTCGCTCGAAGCTGGCGGCTGGAGCTGGTGCACGAGCACCGCTGGTCGGCGCTCGCCAGGGCGGGCAAGCCCTTCGTCTTTCTGCTCTGGCACGAGATGCTCTTGCCGCTGCTCTGGCGCCATCGCCGCCAGGGCATCGCCATCGTGGTGAGCGAGGCGCGGGACGGCCGCTATCTCGCCGCCTACGCCGAGCGGCTCGGCTACCTCAACCTGTTCGGATCCAGCACGAGGGGCGGAGCCCGGGTATTACTTCAGGCCGTCAGGGCCCTCGAGTCGGGGCGCCCTGTGGCGTTCACCCCTGACGGGCCGCGGGGCCCGCGCCGGGAGGTCAAGCCTGGGATCATTCACGCCGCCCAGAGAGCCGGAGCCAGCGTCCTGCCCATCGTCGCCGTCGCCGACCGGGCCTGGCGGCTCCGCTCGTGGGATCGCTTCATGTGTCCGAAGCCCTTCGCGCGGGTCCGTATCGGGTACGGCGCGGCGTACTCAGTCGACCCCGGACCGGAGGGCCTCGATCGGGGGGCCGCACGCGCCAAACAGAGTCTCGAAACTCTCGAGCAGGAGCTGGGTTGGCCGGCCGGCGCGGTGACGGACACCGAATAGTCCGCTGGCTCTGGACCAGCCGCCGGCTCGACGCCCGGCTCGCCAGGGCCACCCTGCTTCCGGCGTCCGGCCTGTGGCGGCTCGCCATCGCCGGTCGGAACCTCGCGTTCGACCGCGGCTGGCGCTCGAGCGGCCGCCTTCCGGTCCCGAGCGTTGGTGTCGGCAATCTGACCGTCGGAGGGTCGGGAAAGACCCCCGTGGCCAGTTGGATCGCCGGCTGGCTCGCGGCCCGTGGCGTGAAGCCCGGTATCCTCCTCCGGGGCTACGGCGCCGACGAGGTCCTGGTCCACCGCCACGCGGTGCCGGAGGCCGTCGTGGTGGCCAACCCGGACCGGCATCGTGGGGCGGAGCAGGCCGTGGCCGAGGGCGCCGAAGCGCTCGTCCTGGACGACGCCTTTCAGCGCCGTGACGTGATTCCCGACCTCAATCTGCTCCTGGTTGCCGCCGAATCCGGCCGGGCCGTCCGCTGGCCGCTCCCGGCCGGCCCCTGGCGCGAGCCGCTCGACGCGGTGCGCCGGGCCGACTTTCTGCTGATCACTAGGAAGCGCGCCGACCTGACAACCGCCACCTCGCTGGCCCGGGAGTTGGCCGGGGGAATTCCTACAGGTGTAGTCCACCTCGCGGTCCAGTCCTACGTCTCGCTGGTCCACGGGCGGACCCACCCGGCCTCGATCCTCGAAGGCAAACGGGTCATCGCGGCCTCGGCGATCGCCGATCCGAGCGCGTTCATCGCCCAGACCAAGGCGGCCGGAGCCCAGGTCCAGGCGGCGAGCTGGCGCGACCACCACGATTTCGAGGATCAGGACGTCGCCTGGCTGGCGCGGGCGGCGAGGAAGGCGGATTTCCTGGTGATCACCGAGAAGGACGCGGTCAAGCTCCGTGATCGGTGGCCGGCCAGCGTTCCGGAGCCATTGGTCGCGGCCCTGGAGTTGCACTGGGAGGCCGGCCAGGAGCAGCTCGAACAGCGGCTCGACGCCCTCGTCAGCCGGGGCCGATCCGACTAAATTTTTGCCCTCATTACACTTGAACCTCCCCGGAGACTCACTCCAATGACTGCGGTCCAGGGCCTCATTCGGCCCGAGAAGGACACATTCCTCCCCGACGAGAACCCCTTCGAGTCGATGATGGCTCGGTTCGACATCGCCGCGGACCTTCTCAAGCTCGAACCCGGCCTCTACAGCGTGCTGCGGCACCCGGAAAAACAGATCATCGTCGCCTGCCCGATCATGCGCGATTCGGGCGAGGTCGAGGTCTTCACCGGGTTCCGGGTGCTCTATAACACGGCCCGCGGCCCCGCGAAGGGGGGCATCCGGTTCGACCTCAACGTCACCCTCGACGAGGTCAAGGCGCTCGCTGCGTGGATGACCTGGAAGTGCGCCGTGGTCAACATCCCGTTCGGCGGCGCCAAGGGCGGCGTGATCTGCGATCCGACCAGCATGTCGATGACCGAGCTGGAGAAGCTCACCCGGCGCTACACCTCGGGCATCATCGAGACGCTGGGCCCCGACTCCGACGTGCCCGCTCCCGACGTCAACACCAACGAGCGGATGATGGCGTGGATCATGGACACCTACTCCATGCACAAGCGCCATACGGTCACCGCGGTCGTGACCGGCAAGCCCGTCGAGATGGGCGGCTCCCTCGGCCGCCGGGAGGCCACCGGCCGCGGCTGTATGCTCTGCACCCGCGAGGCGCTCAAGCAACTCGATATCCCGATCGAGGGAGCGCGCGTCGCGGTGCAGGGGTTCGGCAACGTGGGCTCGATCGGCGCCCGGCTGATGTCCGAGCTCGGCATGAAAGTCGTCGCCGTGAGCGACAAGGATGGCGGCCTCTACAACCCCAAGGGTCTCGACGTCCCCGAGATGATCGAGTATTCCCGCCGGCATCGCGGCCTCAAGGGCTACACGGAGGCCGATCAGATCAGCAACGCCGAGTTGCTCACGCTCGACTGCGAGGTGCTGATGCCCGCCGCGCTCGAGAACGTCATCACCAAGGACGTCGCGCCGAAGATCAAGGCGCGGGTGGTCTGCGAGGGCGCCAACGGACCCACCACGGCCAAGGCCGACAAGATCCTCCAGGACCAGGGCATCCTGGTGGTGCCCGACATCCTCGCCAACGCGGGTGGCGTGACGGTCTCCTACTTCGAGTGGGTGCAGGACCGGGGCGGCTATTTCTGGGATCTCGAGACCGTCAACAGCCGGCTCGAGCGGATCATGGTGGACGGGTTCGCCGAGATCGCCGGCATGGCGGCCCGCCACGGGGTCAGCATGCGGATCGCCGCCTACATGGTCGCCATCGACCGGGTCGCGGCCGTGCACCGGCTCCGCGGCATGTACGCCTAGCCCGCGAGGATCGTCCGCGGAGCGTGCGCACGACGCTGGTTGCGGTCGGCCGAGTCCGCCGCGGTCTCCGGGAGGTCTGCGACGACTATCTCCGCCGGATCGGACGCTACGGCGAGATCGCCGAGCGCGAGGTGAAGGAAGGGCCCGCTGCCCGGCCGGTCGGCGAGCGCCGCCGGGTGGAGGGCGAGCGGCTCCTGGCGGGCATCGACCCGGCCACCACCGTCGTGGCCCTCGAGCCGACTGGCGATCCTTGGCGCAGCGAAGAGCTGGCCACTCGGCTCGAGCGCTGGCGTCTCGAGGCTCGGCCGGTCGCGCTGCTGATCGGCGGCCCCCACGGGCTCGACCCCGCGGTCCTGGCTCGGGCCAACCACCGCTGGAGCCTCGGCCCGCTCACGCTGGCCCACGAGCTCGCCCGGGTTGTGGTCCTGGAACAATGGTACCGGGCCTGGACTATTCTCCGCGGCGAACCCTATCACAAGTAGCCGGCATGACCGAGTGGTTCGAGGAATGGTTTGGCGAGGAGTATCTCCATCTCTATCCCCACCGGAACGACGAAGACGCCGACCGGCTGGTTCGGCTCATCGCGGATCGGCTCGCGCTGCCGCCCGAAACCCGGGTGCTCGACGTCGCCTGCGGGGCGGGACGCCACGCCCGCGCCTTCGAGCAGCTCGGGTTCCGCACGGTCGGGCTCGACCTCTCCACCCCTCTCCTCGCCCGCGCCCGGAGCATCACCGGCGCTCCCCTGGTGCGCGCCGACATGCGACACCTGCCCGTGCGGCCGCGGTCCCTCGACCTGGTCGTCAATCTCTTCACCAGCTTCGGCTACTTCGATGACGACCGCGATCACGAAGCGGCCCTGGCCGCGATGATCGAAGCCGTGCGCCCGGGCGGATGGTTCGTGATCGACTTCCTCAACGCCAGCTGGGTCCGCGAGACGCTGGTGCCGGAGGAGCACGCCGTCGTGGCCGGCACCGAAGTGCGGATCGAGCGCTGGCTCCACGACCAGGAGCGTTACGTGATGAAGACGATCTCCGTGCCCGATGGCCGCCAGTTCGTCGAGCGGGTCCGGCTGCTCGAGCCCACCGAGCTCCGCCGGATGATCGAGCGGCACGGGGCCACGGTCGAGCATCAGCTGGGCTCCTACGACGGCGCGCCCGCCTCGAGCCGTGCGCCCCGGGCGATCATCATGGCCAAGGCGGCGTGACGGTGGAGTTCCGCGACACCCCGATCGAATGGCCGTTCGGCTGCCCCGAGCCGCGCCAGGGCGGCTTCGGGCCGGACACCATCGAGGCGATGGTCGGTGCCTCGTCCGAGCTGCTCGCGCGGATGGCGGAGCCCGGCGCGCTGGCGGTGACGACCGGACATCAGCCCGGGCTCTTCACCGGGCCGCTCTACACGGTGCACAAGGCCCTCTCGGCGAGGGCCCTCGCGCGGGCGCTGGAGCGGCGCTGGGAGCGCCCGGTGGTGCCGGTGTTCTGGATCGCCGCCGACGACCACGATTACCGCGAGGTCGCCGGCACCGCGTGGCTGGGCACCGACGGCTCGCTCGTCTCGGTCGAGCTGCCGCCGCGGGCCGACGACGCGCCGCTCCGCCCGATGTACGCCGAGCCCGTCCCGCCCGAGGCTTTCGAGGCGATCGACCGGCTCGCGGAAACCACCACGGGCGTCGACCGCGATTGGGTCGTCGACTGGCTCCGGCGCCACTACCACACCGACGCGACGCTGGGCGACGCGGCGGGGGGCGCCTTTGCGGAGCTCCTGAGCGGGCTCGGGATCGCCTGCATCGACGGCAGCGCGGCCTCGCTCAAGCGGCTCGCCTGGCCGGTCGTCCGCCGGTCGCTGGTGGAGTGGAACGCTCTCCATCCCGCGCTGCTCGCCCGCGCGGCCACGCTCGAGGTCTCCGGCCAGGCGGCGGGCGTCAAGGTCGACGACGGCGCCACCCTGGTGATGCTCGAAGCCGCCGCGGGGCGAGACCGGCTCCTTCCGGATGGCGACGCCTTCGTCACCCGGCGGAGCGGAGAGCGCTTCACCCTCGCGCAGCTCGAGCTGATCGCGGCCCGGGAGCCGCGCCGGATCTCCGCCAACGTGCTGCTCCGGCCCGTGGTCGAGAGCATCGTCCTCCCGACCGTGGCCTACCTGGCCGGGCCCGGCGAGCTCCGCTACCTCGAGTTGGCCAGCGCCCTCTATCAACCGCTCGGCGCCGAGCGGCAGCTTCCGCTCCCACGCTGGTCCGGCGCGTGGATCGAGCCCCGGATCGTGCGTACCGCGGTCAAGCTCGACCTCACGCTGGACGCGGCCCTCGCCCCGGAGGCCGAGGCGGAGCTGGCCCGGCGACTGGTCCCCGACCAGCTGACCCGCGCCATCGAAGCAGCCCGCGACGCGATGGACGCCGCCTTCGAACAGGTCGTCGAGGCCGTGGTCGGGGTCGACCCGACGCTCGAGAAGCCGGCCCGCTCGGCGGCGGGGGCCAGCCTCAACAACCTGGCTCAGCTTCAGAAGCGGGTCACCCAGGCGGTCACCCGCAAACAGGGTGAGGCGCTGGAGCAGCTCGAGCGGGTCCGGACGGCGCTCGCCCCGAACGGTGGGCAGCAGGAGCGGGTGATCGGCGTGACCAGCTTCCTCGCCCGCTACGGCCGGGAGCGCCTCGCCGACCTGGCGGCGCACGTCGAGGCCTGGTACGAGGCGGCCCTTGTAGCGGTCCAGAGCCCCACCTAGACTCGGACTCGAGATGACGTTCATTGGGGTGCTGGTTCTCGCCGCGCTGATGATCCCGGTGATCGTCGTGCTGGTCGACTCGCCGATCGGGCGGGCGATCGCGCGGCGGCTCGAAGGCCCGGGTGTCACCCCGCCGGCGCTCAACGACCTCGCCAAGAAAGTCGAGGTGCTCGAGGCCGAAGTCGACGAGCTCGGCCGCACGGTCGAGTCGCTCCGCGAAGAGAACCAGTTCCTCCAGAAGCTGATCGAAGAGAGCCCGCGCCCGCTTCTGCCCCCGAAGCCCCCGACCTGATCCCGTGGCCCGCGCCGCCCCGGTGGTCGCGGCTGGCATCCTCGCCAGCAGGATCGTTGGCCTGGTTCGGCAACGCGTTATCGCCCACTACTTCGGTCAGGCCACCGACTCCGCCGACGCGCTCGCCGCCGCGTTCCGGATCCCGAACGTGCTCCAGAACCTCTTCGGCGAAGGGGTCCTCTCGGCCAGCCTGATCCCCGAGTACACCAAGCTGCGCGCCACCGGACAGGACGAGGAGGCGGGGCGGCTGGCCGGCGAGGTGGCCGGGCTCCTCGCGGTTGCGATGACCCTGCTGGTGGCCGCCGGGGTGCTCCTCACCCCCTGGCTGATCGACCTGCTGCAGCCGGGCTTCGACGGCGCCCGACGGGAGCTGGCCATCGGGCTGGTGCGGATCATCTTTCCCGGCGTGGGCCTGCTCGTGCTCTCGGCCTGGTGTCTCGGGATCCTGAACAGTCACCGCCGCTTCTTCCTCTCCTACGCGGCGCCGGTGGTCTGGAATCTGGCGATCATCACCACCACGATCGCCGCCGCGGCCCGGCTTTCGGGACCGACGCTCGTGGTCTGGACCGCGTGGGGCTCGGTCATCGGCGCCGCGCTCCAGCTCCTCGTTCAGCTGCCGCTGGTCGCCCGGTTGCTCGGAGGGATCCGGCCCACCCTCCGCCACCGCAGCGACGCGGTGCGGCGGGTGGTGGTGAACTTCTTGCCGGCCGCCCTTTCCCGCGGGGTGGTGCAGGTGAGCGCCTACGTGGACGGGGCAATCGCCGGCCTGCTCCCGATCGGCGGGGTGGCGGCCCTCACCAACGCGCAGGTGCTCTACACCCTGCCGGTGAGTCTCTTCGGGATGTCGATCGCCGCCGCGGAGCTGCCCGAGCTCTCCACCGAGGCGGCCGGGTCCGGGCAGCGCGTGGCCGACGCGCTCCGCGAGCGGCTCGCCCGCGCCTCCCGACAGGTGGCGTTCTTCGTCGTGCCTTCGGTGATCGGTCTCGCCATCCTCGGCGGGCTTGCCGCGTCGGCCGTGTTCCAGTCTGGCCGCTTCACCGCGGATGACGTTCGCCTCGTCTGGGCCACGCTCGCCGGCGCCAGCGTCGGCCTGCTCGCCGTCACCCTCGGCCGGCTCTACAACTCCGCCCACTACGCGTTGGGCGACACCCGCACCCCGTTCCGCTACGCCTCACTCCGGGTGCTGATCGGTGTCCCGCTTGGGCTCGCCGCGGCGCTCTGGCTGCCCGGTGCCGTCGGCGTCGCCCCTCGCTGGGGCACGGCGGGCCTGACGCTGGCCGGCGGCGTGGCGGGCTGGCTCGAGTTCTCGCTGCTCCGCCGGTCGCTGGTTCGCCGGCTGGGCGCGATCCCGATCGACTGGGCGCTCCACGCGCGCCTCTGGCCCCTCGCGCTGATCGCGGCCGGCCTCGCCTGGCTCCTGGCGCGGGCCTTGGGCGACGGTCTGATGCCGGCGCTGGTCGCGCTCGCGGCCTACGGGACCCTCTACCTCGCCGGCGCCGCGCTCCTCGGCCTCCCGATGGTCGCGGCCATCCGCCGGCGCTTCGGAGGGGGCCGGTGACCGATCGGCCCGAGCTGCTCCGGCGGATCGAGTCACTGCCCGACGGCCCGGGGGTGTACCTCTGGAAGGGCCGCGAGGGCGAGGTGCTCTACGTGGGCAAGGCCAAGAGCCTGCGGAGCCGGGTCCGCAGCTATCTCGCCACCGAGCAGACCAGCCTCAAGAATCAGCTGCTCCAGCGGCAGATCGCCGACGTCGAGACCATCGTGGTCCCCAACGAGGCCCAGTCGCTCCTGCTCGAGAACAACCTGATCAAGGAGCACCAGCCCCGCTTCAACGTCCGCCTCAAGGACGACAAGAGCTACCCCTCGATCGCGGTCACCCTGAAAGAGCCCTTCCCCCGGGTGCTGGTCACCCGGCGACGGGACCTCTCAGGCGCGCGCTACTTCGGCCCCTACACCGACGTGGCCGAGATGCGTCGCACCCTGGCGCTGATCCGCCGGATCTTCACCGTCCGGACCTGTCACGACGACCTGCCCAAGGACCGGCGGGAGCGCCCCTGCCTCGACTACCACATCGGCCGCTGCCGCGCGCCCTGCGTCGGCTGGCAGAGCGAGGCCGACTACCGCGCCATGATCGGCGAGGTGATCCGCTTCCTCGAAGGCCGGACCGTCGACGTGCGGGGCCGGCTCCGTGAGATGATGCAGGCGGCGAGCGACCGCGAAGACTACGAGCGCGCCAAGGACCTCCGCGACGCCTTGCGCTGGCTGGACCACCTCGATACGCCCGCGACCGTCGAGATGCTGGGTGGCGGCGATGCCGACGTGATCGGCTACGCGCGCGACGGCGACGAAGCCTTGGGCGTGCTGCTCCGGATCCGCGACGGCAGGCTCGTGGCCCGCGAGCACCGGGTGCTCGAGAACCTCGAGGAGCTGACCGACGCCGCCGTGCTCGAGCACTTCCTGCTGCGCTACTACCGCCTGGCGGAGGATCGCGCCAAGCGGCTACTGCTGCCGTTCCCGCCCGAGAACCTCGATCAGCTTCGGACCCTCCTGCCCGAGCACGACTGGCTCCTCCCCCAACGGGGCACCGGCGCGCGCTGGCTCAAGCTCGCCGACCAGAACGCGCAACATCTGCTCGAGAGTCTCCGAATCGAGTCGTTCGAGACCGACGAGCGGGCCGACGATCCGGTCTACGCCCTGGGGCGAGCCCTCGGGATGTCGACCGTGCCGCGGCTGATGATCTGCATCGACATCTCCACCAGTCAGGGCAGGGACACGGTCGGCTCGCTGGTGGCGTTCGAGGCGGGCCGCGCCCGCAAGTCGGAGTACCGGAAGTTCAAGATCAAAGGCCTCGCCCAGCAGGACGACTTCGCCGCGATTCACGAGGTCGTGACCCGCTACTTCACCCGCCGATTGGGTGAGGAAAAGCCGCTCCCCGACCTGATGGTGATCGACGGCGGAAAGGGGCAGCTCAATGCCGCCGTGGCGGCCGCGCAGGCAGCGGGCGTCGCCGACCGCCTCACCATCGCCAGCCTGGCGAAGCGCGACGAGGAAATCTTTCTTCCGGGCCAGGCCGAGCCGCTCCGTCTCTCGAAGCGCAGCCCGGCTCTCAAGCTGCTCCAGCGGATCCGGGACGAGGCCCACCGCTTCGGGGTGGCCTACAATCGCAAGCGTCGCGCGGAGCGCACCATCACCTCGGCGCTGCTCTCGATCCCCGGGGTCGGCCCGACTCGCCGCCGTCAGCTGATCGAGCGCTTCGGCAGCCTGGCAGGCGTCCGCTCGGCCTCGGTGGCCGAGATCGCCAGCCTGCCGGGATTCTCCGCGACCCTCGCCGAGCGCGTGCTCGAAGCCGTCTCCAACGCCTGAGCCGAGAACATGGACTTCCACCTCGAATGCTCGAACTGCAGCGCCGCGAGCCCCGCCGAAGGCCTCCCGACCGTCTGCGGCGGCTGCGGCAAGCCCTGGCTGGTCCGCTATCCCAAGCGCCGGGCCACCCTGGCCGACCGCGACCGCCTGACCGGCGGCAGCATGTGGCGCTATCGCCCGCTGCTGCCGCTGGTGGGCGACCAGCAGCCGGTCTCGCTGGGGGAGGGGCAGACGCCCCTGCTCGAAGTCCCGAGGCTGGCCCGCCAGATCGGGCTCCCGAACCTGCTGGTCAAGGACGAAGGCACCAATCCGACCGGATCGTTCAAGGCTCGGGGGCTCGCCGCCGCGATCACGATGGCCACCCTGGCCGGCGCCCGCCGGTTCACTCTCCCCACCGCCGGGAACGCCGGCGTCGCCGCTTCGGCATACGGGGCGCGGGCCGGGGCCTCGGTCAAGGTCTTCGCCCCCGCAACCACGCCGGCGCCCATCCTCGGACAGATTCGCGCCTTCGGCGCCGACCTCGAGCTCCTCGATGGCCACATCGGCGACTGTGGCAAGGCAAGCCGGGCTTATGCCGCGGAGCGCGAAGCCGTCGATCTCTCCACCTTGAGGGAGCCCTATCGGATCGAGGGCAAGAAGACGATGGGCCTCGAGCTGGCGGAGCAGCTCGGGTGGAAGTTGCCTGATGCCATCATTTACCCGACCGGAGGTGGAACCGGTCTCATCGGGATGTGGAAAGCTTTTGAAGAGATGAAGGCGGCGGGCTGGGTGACCGATCCGTTTCCGAGGATGTACTCGGTCCAGGCGACCGGCTGCGCTCCGGTCGTCCGCGCGTTCGAGTCCGGCGCGGAGTCCTGCGAGCCCTGGGCCGACCCGTGGACGGTCGCCAGCGGTTTGCGGGTGCCGGGCCCCCTTGGCGATCGGATCATGCTCCAGGTGCTCCGGGCAAGCGGCGGCGGCGCCGTGGCGGTGCCGGACGACGAGCTGACCGACCGGGCCAGCCGGGCCACCGCGTCGGTCGGAATCGACTTCTCGCCCGAGGGCGGGGCGGCTCTAGCCGCGGCGAGCCGGCTGCTCGCCGCGGGGGCGATCGGAGCCTCGGATCGGGTGCTTGTGTTCAACACTGGAGCGGGCTGGCTCTACCGCTGAGTCCTCGGCCGACTCCGCGGCCCGGTCCGGGATGCCAGGGCGGCCCACGGGTTGGCCGCGGTCGTCCGCTCCGCGCCCGGGGCGCACTGCTCGCTGGAGAGGCTCACCTGACTCCGGGCCGGTGCACACCCGCGTGCCGGACGCCGAGGCCCGGGCAGCCTCGTTGGGCCCGACTCAGAGCGGGCCGCCTGACCCAGTCGCAGGTTTGACCCACACCGGCCTTTGGGGTGATATTTGTAAGTCTATGTCATCTCGTCGCTTCGCCGTCATCGACCCGGCCGCTGGTGTCAGCGGCGACATGCTGCTGGGGGCCCTGATCGACCTCGGGCTCCCCGCCGCCTGGCTCCGCGAGCTGCCGGCGAGGCTCGGCATTGCCGACGCGACCGTCGAGATCGACCCGGTCGATCGCTCCTCCATCCGGGCCATCAAGGTCACCGTCAAAGTCGGTGGTGCAATCGAAGGCCCTGGCGACGTCTCCGAGACGCAATTCCGACAGGAGGCTGGCGCGAGCGGTGGGCACTCACATTCGCACCCGGAGGGCGAGCACCGCCATCACCACGATCACGGGCACGGCCCTCACCGTCACGTCGCCGAGCTGCTGGCGATGATCGAGCGAGCGGAGCTCACGCCAAGCGTCAAGGCGCGAGCGAAAGCCGCGTTCGAGCTGCTGGCGGCGGCCGAGGCTCGGATCCATGGCACCACCCCGGACCGGGTGGCGCTGCACGAGGTCGGGGCCCACGATGCCCTGATCGACATCGTCGGCGTGGTGGAGGGGTTCGAGCGTCTGGGAGTGGAGGAGATCTACACCCGGCCGGTGGCGCTGGGCCGCGGCTGGATTCGAGCGGCCCACGGCCTCTTGCCGGTTCCGGCTCCAGCCACCACCATTTTGTTGGAGGGATTGCCCATCGCACCCGAGGGCCCCGTCGAGGGCGAGGCGACCACGCCGACCGGCGCCGCCTTGCTCCGGGTGCTCACCCGCGGTCGCCCGTCGGGAGAGTGGACGCCGATCGCGAGCGGCTGGGGGGCCGGTGGCCGGGATCCGAAGGGCTACCCCAACGCCGTGAAGGTCATGCTGGGCGAGCGGGCCGAGGCCGCGACCGACGTGGTGGTGGTCGCGACGGACCTCGACGACATGAGCCCCGAGTACCTCGAGCCGCTCAGGGAAGCGCTCACGGCCGCGGGTGCCCTCGACGTGCAGTCGTGGGCCACCCAGATGAAGAAGGGCCGGATTGGATTCCGGGTCGAGGCGATCGCGCCCCCGACGCGGCTCGACGCCGTGATCGACGCGTTCTTCCGCCACAGCACCACGGCCGGCGTCCGCTGGTGGACGCTCGGCAGGCGGATCCTGGCCCGGGAGGGATTTACGGTCGACCGCGATGGGCGCTCGGTGCGGGTCAAGACGCTGCACGCGCCCGGCGGGGATCGGGTCAAGCCCGAATACGACGACGTGGTCGCCGCCGCCCGGGAGAGCGGGGAACCGGCCCACGAGCTCTATCGTAGGTATCACGATGAGGCCCTGCGGCGGGTTCGACCGACGTCGCAGTCGGATCAGGAGTTGGATCACGCTCACCAGAAGGAGTAGGATGATGAAGCGTCTGTGGATCGGTGTGCTGGCACTAGCCGTCGCGGGAACCGCGCGGGCCCAGGAGCCGATCATCAACGCCAAGCTGGCCGAGTCGCAGCCCGAGAAGTTCCAAGTCGCGTTCTGCAACTTGAAGCCGGACGGCAAGGTCAAGAAGGGCGTCGACGCGCTCAAGAAGGCGCACGAGCCCAAGGAAAACCGCGCGGAGAAGCTGGCCGAAGCCAAGACCCAGATCCTCGAGGGCCTGGCCGAGAAGCCGGCCGACGCCGCTGGCTGGTACTACCTCGGTCGGGTCTACCTGATGCAGGGCGACGTGGGCGGGGTCGATTCGACCTTCGACAAGGCGCTCCAGCTCGAGGAGTCCTGCGAGATCGACATCAACCAGCAGCGCCAGAACAGCTGGGCCGCGCTCGCCAACGCCGGCCTCGAGCTCCAGCGCGCCGGCGACGTCGAAGGCGCCATCGTGATGTTCCGAGACGCCTCGCGGCTCTTCGACCAGCTGCCGCACGTCGTGGCCAACATGGGCGTGCTCTTCGCCAACAGCAATCGGGACGACAGCGCCGCGGTCTACTTCAAGCAGGCCATGGAGATCGCGACCATGGCCGCGGAGTCGGATTCGTCGCTGATCGCCGACCGCAACAACAACGCGCTCAATCTCGCGCTGATGTACCAGCGGCTCGGCAAGCATGCCGAGGCGATCCCGGTGCTCCAGCAGTACCTCGCCTGGGATCCGAGCAACCTCGACGCCCGGAAGGCCCTCGCCCAGTCGTTCCGGGGTGCCGGCATGGCCGACAGCGCCGACGCGCTCGACAACGCGATGGTCCAGGAGCTGGCCAAGCAGGATCTCGACTCGCTCGACACCTCCGACATCATGAACATCGGAGTGGCCGCGTTCAACGGGAAGCAGTATCCCCAGGCCGCGGAGGCCTTCGCCAAGGTCGTCTCGCGCAACCCGTTCAATCGGGACGCGGTGTACAACCTGGCCAACGCCTACCTCGCGATCGGCACCGACAACAAGGCGCTCGCCGACTCGCTCGAGGGCAAGGACGACGCCAAGGCCGCCCAGCTCAAGAAGGTCGCCGACGAAGGCTTCACCAAGCTGATCGAAGCCGGCGCGCAGCTCGAGAAGATCGAGCCCATGAACGAGGACGTCTATCGGCTCCTCGGCCAGGCACACCGCGGGCTCGGACAGACCGAAGGTGTGCTCAAGGCGGCCGAGAAGCTGGTCGGCCTCCCGGTCAACGTCGAGATGCAGAGCTTCCAGCCCGGCCGGAACAGCGCCAAGCTGATCGGCACGGCCACCGGCCGCACCCCGATGGACGCCTCCGGCGCCGAGCTGGAGAAGAAGCCCTTCGGCCTGGTGGTCGAGTTCGTCGACGCCAGCGGCCAGATCATCGACATGAAGGAAGTCCAGATTCCGGCGGTCGAGACCGGCGCCGCGCACGAGATCAGCGTCGAGGGCAAGGGCGCCAACATCACCGCCTGGCGCTACCACAAGAAGTCGTAGCAGCGCTCGGCCGGGCCGCTCAGTCGGCTCGGAGCACCGCGAGCGGATCAGCTCTGGTGAGTCGGCTGGCCGGGATGATCCCGGCCAGCCCTCCCGCCGCCGCCAGCAGCACCACCACACCGATCAGCGTCACCGGATCCGTCGGCGCGACTCCGTAGAGCATCCCGCGCACCAGCCCCGACCCGGCGGCCACGCCGCCGAGCCCGAGCAGGAGACCGAGCGCGATCAGGCCGAGCGGCCGGCGGAGCGCCGTCCACACCAGCCTCCGCCCGCTCGCACCCAGCGCCGACCGGATCCCCATCTCCCGCATCCGCTCGGCCACGGCCGAGCCAGTCACGCCGTAGATCGTTGTTGTCGAACATCAAGGTATCCGTCGCGTGCCCCGCCGCGGCCGGGGCCAAGGACGAAGTAGCTTTCCCGCATGCCCCGTCTCACCCCGTATCGCGAGCACCGGCCCCACCCGGGGCTGGCCCGCTACGTGGCCTGCTACTGGAGCTTCCGCTGTCGCGCCACCCCGCCGACCGACGAGGAGGCGATCGTCCCGGACGCCTGCATGGACTTCCTCTTCGATCTCGCCGCCCCCGGCCAAGGTGAGGTCGAGGTGGTGGGCACGATGACCCGGCCGATCGCGGTCAGCAGGGAGCGGGGGATGGATCTCCTGGGGGTTCGCTTCCGACCTGGCGGCATCGGCGCCTTCGTCCGGGTTCCCGCCCACGAGCTGACCGACGGCCTCGTGGGGCTCGAGGCGGTCTGGGGCCCTGACGCCCGCGACCTCAACGACCGCCTCCGGGCCGAGCCGGGGACGGCGGAGCGGGTGGCCATCCTCGACCGGGCGCTCTCCGCCCGGTTGGGCGCGGGAGCGCCGCCGGACCCGATCGCGCTTGCGGCGGCGGGCCTGGTCGAGTCTTCGGAGGGTCGGATTCGGGTGGACGATCTGGCGCGACAGGCCGGGCTCGGCCCCCGCCAGCTCGAGCGCCGCTTCCTCGCGGCGGTCGGAATCGCGCCCAAGGTGGCCTGCCGGGTGGTGCGCTTCCAGGCGGCGCTTCATCGACTACAAGCGAGCGACGAGCCGACCCTCGCCCGGGTGGCGATCGAGGCGGGCTACCACGACCAGGCCCACCTGACGCGCGACTTCACGGCTCTGGCCGGGATGCCACCGGGGAAATACCGGGCTCGGCGGCGCGACGCGACGGATGACGCATCCCTACAAGACGGGGCGGCGGGCGGGCTCTAGATTCTGGCCGCAGCAACGAGGAGCCGCGCAGGTCCCGCCGCATCGCGCTGGCGGCCGTCGTCATGGCGACGCTCGCGGCCAACGCAGACACCCAGGAGACCCGTGTGAACAAGTTGAGTCCGCTCATCACCGTCGACGCCATCGAGCCCTGCCTCCCGTTCTGGACCGATCGGCTTGGATTCGAGGTCACCGTCAGCGTGCCGCACGGCGACAAGATCGGCTTCGCGATCCTCGAGAACGGACCGGTCGAGCTGATGTACCAGTCGCTGGCGAGCGTGGAGGCCGATCTCGGCGCGATGGCCCCCAACCATCCCGGGTTGGCGCGGAAGCTCGCCGAGAGCAACGGGGCCGTCTTCTTCGAAGTGCCGTCGCTCGACCCGATCCTCGCGGCCATGGACGGCGCCGAGGTCGTGG
>JBFXAS010000081.1:0-19049 GCA_050184075.1 Gemmatimonadales bacterium | reverse complement strand
CCCGCACCACGCCGATGCCGACCGTGCCGTCGGCCGTGGCGGCGATGGCCGCGTTTCCCTGGCTCACCGAGGTCACGACGCCCGTGAGGTCCACGAGGGCGATCGTCGGGTCATGACTGGTCCAGGTGACGGGGACCGCCAGGGGGGCGCCTGCTGGATCCAGCACCGTCGCCTGCATCGCGACCGTCTGCCCGACGAGGATGTCGGTGACCGCCGGCGATACCACGACCGATCCGACCGGCGACCGAACGAGGACGGCGGCCGAGCCTGAGACCGCTCCGATCGCCGCCGTCACCGTGGTCGATCCCACGCCGACGGCGAAGACCACGCCGCGTCCGTCGACCGTCACGACCGAGGGATTGCTGCTGGTCCACTTGGGCCGGCGGTCGACGATGGCGCCACCGGCGTCCTTCGGGACGGCCGCGAGGGCCAGCGTCTCGCCCAGCCGCAGCGTGGCGGAGCCCGGCGCGACAGCCAGGCTGGCCACCGCGGGCAGCACGTCGATCGCCGCCGAGCCGGTCACTCCCTCGCTGGTGGCGGTGATCATGGATCGCCCGCCGGCGACAGCTGTCACCAACCCCGCCGGGTCGACGGTCGCAACGAGAACGTCGCTGGAGCGCCACTGGACCGGTCGTTGGAGCTTGGCTCCGGCGGCGGTCTCGATGCTGGCGGTGAGCTGGACCGCGGCGCCGACCTCGAGGGTCGCGACCGCGGGTGCCACCCAGACGGCGGCGACGGGATCGGGCTGAACCGGAGCGGACTCGTTGGTACAGGACCCGAGGAACAACGCGGGTAGCAGGGTCGCCCATGTGCCAGGCGCCCAACGGATCGATGGCGACAACACGCGGACCTCCGCTCTGCAGAACCGCCGGGGAGTCGGTCGTGTGCCGCGCCCAGCGGGCAATCTCTGCGGCAAGGGTACCACAGTGACCGTGAAACGGTCTGCTGGCGAAGATGAGGGAATGTTTTCCGATCAGTTGCTCGAGGGACGGCTGAAAGCCGGTCCGTCGCCGAGCCGATCGACGTTTCGGCCCGGAGACTTCACGGTTCGACCAAGGACGATAAGCGACCACTCATGATCGATTCACGGGCATGTCAGCCGGTGATCGATACTCTTGCTGCGTTCCAACCTTGGGAGGCAGCCTACCGATTCGCGGCGCCGTCGTTCCACCCCGCTCGACGGGAGTTCACACCGCCACTCTACCCGCGATGTGTCTGTCCCAGGCGGGTCCGTAAGGCCCCGGACCGATGAGCGGCCCGGACAGGGGAGGCAGTGTGCCCTCGGCGCAACCGCCGAGGTGGAGGTGAAAAATGAGGAGTGCATTGTGGGTTTCCAGCAAGCTTCGGGCAGTCGACCAAACCCTCCGGCGCCTGGCTCTGGCCACCGTCGCCGCGGCCGGCCTGGCGTACGCGGGCACGGCCTGTAAGGGCGAGTCGCTCGAGCCGGAGCATCAGCACGTCGTGTCGACGATCGCGCTGGATCAGGCGGCCGTCGCGATCCGCACCGGGGAGCAGGCCCAGTTGACGGCCACCGCCAAATGCTTCGATGGGGTGACGGTGCAGACCACGTTCACCTGGAGTTCCGGCGATCAGTCGGTCGCCAGCGTCACGTCCTCCGGCCTCGTCACCGCGGTGTCCTTCGGGAATGCCACCGTGAGCGCGGCCGCGGCAGGCAAGAGCGCCTCGGCGGCCGTGACGGTCGCACCCCTCGGAACGGTGGTCGGCGCAGCGGGTGGCACGGTCGTCTCCTCTGACGGCGGTGCGACCCTCGAGATTCCGGCCGGCGCGCTCGACGCGCCCGTCGACATCCTCGTGTCGAAGGCGGACGATGCCGGCTTCGCCGCCGATCCGCTCTACGTCAGCGGCACGGCCTTCAAGGTCGACCCCGCGACGCTGCAGCTCAAGACGCAGGCCCGGCTCCGCATCCGCTTCGATCCCGCCCACGTTCCGGCGGGCGTGTATCAGGAGCAGTTGCGCGTTCGGGAGCGGGAGCAGACCCAATGGCGCGACCAGCAGCACGCCGGCCTCCAGGGCACGATCGTCGATGCATTGATCGACGGCCCGGGCGTGTTCGCGATCGTCGTGCAGCCGGCCGCCGGCACGCTGGTCGGCCCGCTGGGCGGGACGGTGCTGTCGGCCGACGGCAACGCCGAGCTCGTGATTCCGGCCGGCGCCATCACCGGGCTGGCGGACGTTCGCATCGAGAAGGCCGCTGACGCGGCGTTCGGTGGTGATGCTCTCTTCGTTCCCGGATCCGGGTACGAGATCATCGGCGAGCCGCTCAATCCGATGGCCGAGGCCCCGGCTTTCCTGGCCCGGCTCCTCGGGCGCGCAGCGCCGGCAGCCGCGATGCAATTGCATCTGCAGGCGCAGCTCCGCATCCACTATGACCCGGCGCAGCTTCCCACCGGGGTCTATCCGGAGCAGCTCCGCATTCGGGAGCGCGACCAGGATCAGTGGCGGGACTGCGATCATGACGGATTGCAGCAGCAGCAGAGGGTGCAGGCCCGGGTGCAACGATTCGGGCTGTTCGGCCTCGTCGTCCAGCCGCCAGCCGGGTCGTTGATCGGCCCCGCGGGCGGAACGGTTGTTTCCGCCGATGGACAGGCCGAGCTGGTCGTTCCGGCGGGGGCGCTCGCGACGGTCACCGACATCGTCATCACGAAGCTCGACGATGCGGCGTTCGCCGGCGATCCCACCTACGTGCCCGGCACCGGCTATCAGATCGAGCCGGCTACGGCGCAGCTGCAGGTGAAGGCCCGCCTGCGGATCCGCTACGACCCTGCTCAGCTGCCGGCCGGTACCTATCCGGAACAGCTGCGGATTCGCGAGCGCGTCCAGGCGCAATGGCAGGACTGCGAGCACATCGGCCTCCAGCAGCAGATGGTGGAGGCGTGGACGCAGCGTCTGGGACAGTTCGGGATGGTCGCCAAGCCGTCGCTCGGCACGCTGATCGGGCCGCTCGGTGGCACGGCGGTCTCCGCCGACGGCTACGCCACGCTGGTGGTTCCGGCGGGCGCGTTATCGACCCCCACCGACATTCTGGTGATTCCGGCCGACCCAACCGAGTTCGCCGATGACCCGTTGTACGTCGCCGAGACGGCCTACCAGATCCTGCCGAACGGGGTGACGCTCGGTCAGGGCGTTGAGCTTCGGATCGCATTCGAGCCGGGCAACGTTCCGGCGGGGGTGGATCCGGACAAGCTCCGGATCCGGGAGCGTGAGTGGCTGCGGCAGCGGTGGCAGGATTGCACGCAGCTCGGCATTGCACAGAACGTGGTCCGGGCCTCGGTGGTCAAGACGGGGGTGTACGCCATCCTCGGGGCGCCGATGCCCGCGGTGAAGTCGGTGATCGTGAGCCCCGCCGTGCTCGATCTCGAGGAAGGCGACGTCGTCCAGATGACGGCCACCGTGCTCGACGCGGCCGGCCTTCCGGTCGACGCAGTGGTGACCTGGACCAGCAGCGACCTGGCAGTTGCGACAGTGGATCAGACGGGTCTCGTGACCGCCGTCGCGGCCGGATCGGTGACGATCTCGGCTTCCGCCGGCGGCGTGAGCGGCGGCGCTGGCGGCAGCGTCAAGAAGCCAGTGCAGCCGGCCAGCATCACAGTGAACCCGGCCTCCACCGCCGTCGCAATCGGCGGGACGGTCCAACTGACGGCGGACGTCCGCGACGCGGCGGGCAACCCGGTCAGCAAGACGGTCACGTGGAGCAGCAGCGCGATGGGCGTGGCGACAGTGTCGTCCACCGGGCTCGTCACCGGCATCAGCGTCGGATCGGCCACCATCACGGCGCGGATCCAGACCCTGTCGGCCAGCGCGGCCGTCACGGTCAACCCGCCGGTGTCGTCGGTCGTCATCGACGATCCGGGGAGCGAGCCGGTGGAGGTGGGCCTGACCAAGCAGCTCAACGCGACGGCCTACAACGCGTCGGGGCAGCCGGTCCAGGTGACGTTTACCTGGTCCAGCAGCGACGACGCGATCGCCAGCGTCGATCAGACCGGTCTGGTTACCGGCGTGGGTCGCGGCACCGCGACGATCACGGCGGCCGTCGGCACCGCCAGCGCCTCGGTGAGCATCAAGGTGGTCGGTGAAAGCTCGGAGGAGGCCGGCAACAACCTGTCGTGGCCGACCGTCTTCGTCGACGGCACCGGGATCACCGGCTTGGCCGTCGCAACCGATCCCGGGGTGCGTCCAACCACGGCGGAGGGCGTCACCGCCGACACGCTGCCCTTCTTCTGGGATGGCAATGCGCCCACGTACAACACGTACTACGAGCAGCAGACGTCCAATACGTGGCGCGCGGAGCTGCTCGACGGCACCGGGCAGGCGGCCTACGACGCCTCGGCCTACTGGGGCGACAACATCACGGTCAAGGAGTGGAGCGCGACGCGGCCGATCCGGGTCGAGATCGCGCTGTCCGCCACCGGCGTCGGCACCCTGACCGGCTTCAACATGACCTATCTGTACGGTGAAGGCCCCGACGAGATGCAGGGCACCGACGGCTCGACCGCCGAGTTCGTGCCGCTCATCTACACGGTGGGCCCGACCATCACGGTCGAGAAGCTCAGCGGCCCCGGCGGCAGCGTCGTCGCCACCGTCGCCGACGAGCCGATCAACGCCGAGGTGAATGTGGGAGGCCGGATCATCTACGGATATCAGCTCAAGCTGGACGCGTCCGGCCCGGGCTGGTACCGACTTCGGTACCGGCTGGCCACGGGCGCCAATGCCAGGATCACGGCCGTGGGGAATACCACGGGCATGTTCCTGCCGGTGGTGGTGGGCCCGAGGGAGACCATGATCGAGATCAACGTCCTTCCGTAGGCGATCTCGAAGAGGTGTACCTCCCCGCCGGGCCGGCCTCGTGCCGGCCCGGCGTCGTTCATGGACGACGTCGTGACGCTGTGTGCGGCGTCGGCGGCGCGCGCCGCGCTCTCGAGCGCGGCTGGCTCTGCGAGCCGCGACCGGCACGACCGTCACCGCCACCAGACGCCGGCGGTCATTGGATCGAGACCCAGCCAAACGGCCGGGCTTCAGTCGACCTGCTCGTCTAAAGAGATGCGTCGCGCACGGCGGTGACGAGCCGCTTGGGGCACTCGAACCGCTCCATCCGGCGGGGCATCGTTACGTTCGTCACGGCCACGTTGCTCGAGGACGTGACGATGGCCCTGGCGCCCGCCGTGTATGCCTTCATCATGCTCGCAGCAGCGGGACTCCTGGCGGTGGCGTCGCGAGCGGCCTCGAGCGGGATCGGCCCCGGCGGCCGCGGCTAACGCCCGCCGATCACCGCCTGGATCCGCTCGTCGCCATCCTCCACCAGCTCCTTGATGAAGCTGGTGCTCACCGCGGAGACGATCATGTCGCCCACCTCGGTGTTTACGTCCGTGAAGACCCCCATCAGCTTCATGGCGGTGGCCTGCTTCAGGTTGTCTTCGGTGGGTGTGACGTAGTGCACCGACTCGGCCTTGTAGCGGTGGATCAGGTAGAGCTGCGCCAGCAGCATCAGCCGCTTGCGACGGAGCGCGGTGGCCAGCGTGTTCTGGTCCCGGATCGAGAGGATCGAGCGTTTCCGCCGGTCCTTGATCGCGGCAAAGACCACGTTGGCCAGCAGCTCGTTCTTGCTGTTGACCAGGCTCAGCTCCAGCACGTCCGAGGCCGCCACGTGGGGGCGGAGCTTGGCCCGGATGTCCGCGGGCAGCTGGTTGTGCCGGGCCCAGTGCTGCAGCCAGCCGTCCAGCAGCTTGAGCGGCACCTCGGTCTGGACCAGGTGCTGGAACTGGGTCGAGCCCTTGCCCATCGCCTTGGTGGTCGCGGTGCGGCCGGTGGACGCGGTGAGCGCCGCGTCGACCCGGTTGCCACCCGCCAGGGTTTGGGGCGTGCGGTACGGCGAATCGAGCAGCCGGAACTTCCGCTGCAGCTGCGCCAGGGCCAGCATCCCGTTCTCGCGCAAGCCGGTGGCGAACTCCTCGGCCGCCAGGCCGTCGATCTGGTGCCCGCCGTAGGTGATGAAGTTGAAGACGAAGCCCATCCGTCCCAGCTCCCGCGGGAACTCGCGCATCTGCTCGTCGTTCATCCCGGTGGTGTCCCAGTTGAACGAGGGCGACAGGTTGTACGCCAGCATCTTCTCGGGATAGACGGCGTGGATCGCGTCGGCGAAGCGCTTGGCGTCCTCCAGGTCGGCCGTCTTGGTCTCCATCCAGAGCAGGTCGCAATAGGGCGACACCGCCAGTGATTTGGCGATGGCGTAGTCGATCCCACCCCGCACCTGGTAGTAGCCCTCGGGTGTGCGGGCCAGCTCCGCCGACCAGAAGACGTCCAATCCCATGCTCTCGGCTTTGGCCCGGGCCTCGTCCAGGGACACGTGCGAGGCGTACTCGCGCCACTGCTCCGCCGTGAGCTCCAGCTGCTCTCCCTCTTCCGTGCGGAGCCGCATCTCGTCGGCGACGGCGTCGCCGAAGGTGGCGATCCCGGCGTCCTTCTCCCAGGCGGCGACGAACTTGGTCACCACCTGGTCGAGCGCGCGGTCGAGGCCGGGATCGTCGTGCTTCTCGAGCGACCCTACGGCCTCGTCGATCGACTCGTCCAGCTTGGTCTCCCGGAGCCACGCCTCGGCCTCGTCGAGGGACGGCGCGGGCAGGTAGTACAGCAGGTGGCCGTTGACGTCCTCGATGCCCCGATCGAAGAAGCGCTTCAGGACCGCCAGAAAGCTGTGGCGATACGATGGCACTCGGGGATTGGTGGCTCCGAGGATGAAGGGGTGGTCCCGCTCGTCGTTGTCGGTCTCGAGCAGGTTGGCCGCCTCGGCGTCGGTGCGGGCCACGATGATCCCCGGCACCTTCATCACGTCGAGCTGGAAGCGAGCCGCGTTGAGCCGCTTGATCTGCTCGTCCACCGCGACGAGCACCTTGCCGCCCTGGTGGCCGCACTTCTTGGCGCCCGGCTTCTGGTCCTCGATGTGGTAGCCGGTCACCCCCACCTCGACGAACCGCCGGATCAGGTTCCGCACGTGGGCGTCACCGCCGTGGCCGGTGTCGGCGTCGGCGATGATGAAGGGGCGGAAGTCGTGCTCCGGAGTGGCCTCGCGCTGCTCGGCGGTCATCCGGCTCCGGGCGAACTGCTGGTTCTTGTCGGCCGTGATCAGCGCGCGCACGATCACCGCGGCCTCGTCCGGCACCTGGCTCAGCGGATAGCTGGCCAGGTCGGGACCGGGATCCTCGGTGATCGAGCCCTTGGCCGAGGTGGCCCAGCCGCCGAGGTAGATCGCCCGGATTCCCATTCGCTTCATCATCGCGGCTTGCCCGGGCGAGTAGGGGCCGAAGGTGGTCACCGACTCGCCGTTGGCGTAGAGCTCGCGCAGCAGCTCGTAGAACTCGGCGGAGTACCGCGCGGCGATTGCGTACTCGCACGGCATGGTGCCCTGCTGCTCCACCACCTGGCGGGCGGAGTGGAGGCGGGTGATCTCCTTGAATCGGGGGCTCTTCATCCAGGCACGAGTCTCGTGCACGGCTCGGGTCAGGGTGTCCATGGCGTTCTTACCGGCTCTTCTTTCGATGGGTCGGCGGTTGGAAATCGAGATTGTCGGTGATGCGCCTGCCGTCTTTGCTCAGAGCGTCGAGGTACAGGGCGATCCGCTGCTTGCCGACCTCGAGGTCGTGGTTGTTCAGGTTGATGTTGAGCAGGTCGATGTACCAGGGGACCTTGATCGGGCTCTGGACGTACTGGCTCACCACCTCGCGCACGATCGGCAGGGTGGTGGTCTTGCTGTCGTCGTGCACGTCCCGATTGCCGGCGGCCAGCAGCTTCCGGTACTCCTCCTCGAGCAAGCGGTCGAACACCCCGCCGTCGAAGAGGGCCCCGGCCTCGAGCCCGGTTTCCGGATCGGCCTCCGTGAGGCGGGCGCCCTTGTGGAGCCACTCCCAGAGGATGCTCATCCGGATCTCGCCGGTGGCGGCGTCCTCCATCAGGTACATCACCTCCTCGTCGCCGAAGAAGTCGGCCGCCTTGAGGGCCGCCGCCTGCATCCCCTGCCCGAAGGCGTTGCCGTACTGGAGCGCCACGCTCAACAGGTTGCGCGCTCCGCGGATGGTGCGGGGCGCCTCCTCCAGCAGGGTCAGCCCCGCCCGGTCCGCTTCCGTGTAGGTGAGCTTGGGGAAGGCCCTGCCCAACTGGTTCTCCTCCCCCACCTGCTCCCAGACCGGCCGGACGATGTGCACCATCTTCCAGTGCGCGACCCACTTCCCGCTGGCGCCCGCCTCCTGCTCGCGCCGGGCGCCGGCCACGGCCTGCTCCATCGCCCGGGCCACGCCCTCGGCCGAGCCGACCGGGATGTTGGGCTCCATTCCGCCCTGCCAGAGCGCCAGGTTGCCGTGCCGGTCGGGTGCGTTGACGCAACGCCGCACGCGGTCCTCGTAGTTCCGCATGTAGCCGTAGGTCATCACGATGGACTCGATGTTGGGATTGATGAACGCCTCGTCCCAGGTCATCGCGTCCGAGACGCTGTTGATGTAGTCCCAGCGGCCGGTGTTGTAGCCCACGAAGTGGAGGCCCAGCGCGGCGCGGATCTCCATCAGCTGGAAGGTGGCCTCCAGCTGCTCGACCAGCACGTAGACCTTGATCGTGCCCGGGGCCAGCCCGAGATGCCGCTCCAGGGTGGTCAGCATCTCGTTCCAGAGCGCCGCTTCTTCCGCCGTCTGAATCTTGGGGAGATAGAGCACCACCGAGCGCTTCTGCTCCAGCAGCGCCTGGTGGTTGTTGACCACATAGAGGCAGAGATCGACGATCGAGGCGCCGAGCGCGGGGCCGTCGGCGATCCGGACGTGCCGATCGTCGAGGTGGAGCCCGCGTGCCCGGAAGATCCTGGTGGTGAACTCGAGTTGCTCGAGGTGGTCGGCGATGATCGGCCGTCCGAAGAAGCCCTGCGCCCAGCGGTTCATCTCCCCGGCCACCTGCTCGGCGACCTCGAGGAACATCGGGTCGCGATGGATCGCGAGCTTCAGGTTCCGCTGGTTGTCGAGCGACATGCTGTCGATCTGCCCGAGGGCGTCCTCGCCGTCGAACATCCAGCCGTCGGCCCCGGAGAGCAGGGCGTAGGCGACGTTCCGGATGCTGCTCTCGACCGGGGCGTTCGGCTTGGCGGCGGGGCCGGTGCCCTGGATCCACTGCCGGCGGAGGTCCGGGGGAATGGTGGAGCCGTCGAACCGGCCCTCCCGCGCGTCCGCCACGGTGAGGCCGGTCCGCGGGACCCGCCAGTCGGGATCGAGGAAGTCGATCGGCCGGCGCTCGCGGATCCGCTCGGCCCGACGCTCGAGCCGCTGGCTCATCAGCTCCAACCGGTCGGTGTTGTACCCGGCCAACAGCGCCATCGCGGCCATGGCCTCGGCGGTCATGACGTCGGGGTAACGGGCTTCGAGGTCGTCCCGGACGACCAGGGGGAGGGGGGAAGCGGCTGACGGGGTCACCAATTTCGTCCTTTTTGGGAGTTTGCCGCCCGATAATTAACACCATTCGGGCCAGGCTGCTCACCGGGGACGAGCCGGTCGCTGGGTCTATCGCATCAACCGGAGCCCCGGTCCGCCGGCGCCCGGCTCCTCGAGCCGGAACGAGACGAATTGCTCGAAGAGCGGGGTCGTCTTGAGGTAGCTCCGGTCGAGCAGCTTCGCCTTCGGCTTACGCTCCACCAGGCCGAACTCGAGCGCCGGGGCGACCACCCACTGGTAGGCGATCGCCCCGAGCTCGAACGGTGTCTCGTGCGGCACCAAAGACGGGATCAGCAGGCCCGCGTCCAGCTCGAGCTGCTCGATCCAGTCGCTCGCGCGGCGGGCGAGCAGGTGTGCCCGCCGCGCCGTCGAGCAACTGCCGCGGCGCGGTAGGCCCAGGCCCGGTCGACCCGCTCGGCCGGAAGGGTCCCGGCGAGGCGGACGGCCCCGATGGATCGCCAGTCACCGTGGAGGAGGCGGGCGAGCTGGTTCGGTGAGAGACCGAGCAGGTCGGCCTGGGGGGCAGCGTTGTAGCCGTCCACCATTTGGCGGATCCCGGCCTCGAAGTCGTGGTCGGCGCCGTTGCGCGTCATGCGGGAGGATGAAGCCGATTAGCCCCCGGCGCCAGCGCCGACGGGTTTGGCTTAGCGATCGCCGTCGGTCGCCCCGTACCGCCGTTCGAATTGCGCCTGCGGACGATCGATACGCCCTCGAGGCCTTCGATTCCCGCACCCTCGCTCGACGATCGCGAACGCCGATCGGTGGCGGAGGTGAAACTGGATTGGCACGGCGACTTCGACGTCACGATGAAGAGCGGGACGACGATTGGGATGAGCCGGACCTTCCGCCGAAACCTGCTCCCGTAACGGCGCTCACGGCCCCGGGTTTCTGGCGCCGCCCCGCGCCACCCTGGTCTCGGGGCGGAAGGCCGCCCATGCGAACCAGAAGGGCACCCCGTGGGGCACGGGATCGAGCCGCGCGCCCTTGAGAGGGCCGGCCGTCGCCTCACCCAGGACGTTCCAGGTCGACTGGGTTTCGTCGTCGCTGAAGTCGCCGTTGCCGGATGGCGCGAACGTGAGGCGCCTGTTGTCGTGTGCCGGCAGGAACACCGCGGCCGACCCCACGCTCCGCCCCGCCGTCAACTGCCGCGCGTCCACCGCGCTCACGCCCTCCGGCGTCCAGAAGACGACGATCTCCCGCCCACCGACCCGCTCGTGGACCACGCGCTCGGTCCGCAGCGCTTCGAACGGTACCGCGAGGGCCTCGCCCCCGTGCTCGACCACCACAACCCGTTCCATGGCTCGGAGCCTCGTATCGGCCTTTCGTCGGAAGAACGACGCGAACGGCCGATTGTCGATCGCGTCGTAGCCGGCGTAGGGCGTCTGTCCGTAGGGCCGCCGGTGGCCGGTTTCGCGCGAGAGCACCCGTCCCTGCGGATGGGACCGGCGGAACTCGCGAAACGCCACCAATGGCGCGGCCACCGGGGCGAGCTTGCGCCCGGCGTGCTGTCCGACGATCGCCTCGCCCGTGGCCTGCTGCCACCAGCTTTCGGTCTGACGGTCGTACATGACCAGGTCCGAGTATCGCAGCCAGCCTGTTGTTCCAAAGTCGTGAACCTGCCCCGCGAACTCGCGCTCGAACACCAGCGCGGTATTGCAGAGGGGACAGTACGTCACCGCGACGGGCCGTCCGTCCACCACGTCGTTGACGATCTCGTGGAAGAGCAGGATCTGGAGCGGATACGCCCGGGCCTCCGAACCAAGCGCCACCACGACCACGGGCTCGCGCTCGTTGAGCCAGCGACTCGCCTCCCCGGGTGAGACGAAGCGGGGATCGTCGATCGGCGGAATCCCGTCCTTCGGCGGCCCCCCGGGAACGATCTCCTCGAGCGGCACGGTGGTCCGGCCGAAGTCCGTGCGCCAGTCGCCGGGAGGGCGCTGGGCGACGCCCTGACCCTGCATACCCAGGGTCAGGAGCGCCGCAACCAGGTACTTCACTACTTGGCCATCGCGATCGAGCCGATTTGCAGGGCCTGTGCCCCACCGGCCTTGAACGCCTTGCCCTTGACGGTCACGCGATGCTCCGCGTGTTCCTTGAGCCGGCCGTTCTGGCCCTTGCCGGGCATCTCGGCGGTCGACGGGATGTAGAGCGTCCCGTCGTCGCCCAGGATCGCCAGGGGAAGACCCTGGTCGCCGCACACCTGCGAGCACATCCGGTGCGCGTCGCCGCTCAGACCCTGTCCGAACTTGCAGCTCACGTCGATCACGGTGCCGGTGACGGTCACCTCCTTTCCTTCGGGCATCTTCATGCCCGCCATCTGTTGCGCCTGAGCCGTGGCGGGCCGACCGGCCATCAGGGTCGCGAGCATGGCCGCGCCGATGATCACACGCTTCTCCATCCGACTGCCTCCTCTCGTGGGTTCAACTGCCTGGGACTGGCGGGTGCCGGCCGGTAACCGCGGCCGGCACGCCGGTCCCCCTAGTGCGCATGTCCGCGGTGCGCGGCCTGCGCTCCGCCAGGCGTCGCAACCGACAGCTCCCGACGGGCCAGCGTTTCGATCAGGGCGATCTGCTCTCGCCCGGTGTACCCGATCCATTGCCTGACGATCCGTCCCTCGCGGTCGATCAACAGCGTGTGCGGCAGGCCGATCGCCCGGAACGCCGCCTGCATCCGGCCTTCGCCGAGGGGCACCGGAAAATCGAACCCGTGCTCCGCAATGAAGCGGGCCGCATCCTCTCGAGCGAGATCGTCGCTGATCGCGATGAACTCGAAGTCAGGGCCGGCCAGCCGCCGTTGCAGCGCGTCGAGCGCCGGCATCTCTTCGCGGCAGGGGCCACACCAGCTCGCCCAGAGGTTGACCAACACCACCTTGCCGCCCAGGCCCTCCGAGGTGAGCCTGGCGTCGCTCGCGAGCAACGGGAGGTCGAAGCTCGTCGCGACCGGGCGGGCGGCCTTCGGCGCCCCGGCCAGCAGCCGATCCGGATCCAGGCGGTACACCCGTCCGTCCGCGTCAGCCGCCAGCGTGGGGAGCGGGTCGCCGAGGAACCCGCTCCGCAGCAGGCGGCCGTCGGTCGGGTCGAAGACATCGAGCCGGGTCGAGTCCGTCGTGAAGCCGGGCGTGCTGAGGAGATAGACGTGGTGATCGAGCCCGACCGCGATGCCCAGGTTCACCGGGTGATAGGCGATCACCGCCTGTCCGTCACGGACCTCGAAGCGGGGGTCGGGGGTGCTCTGCGGCAGCCCGCGACTCGCCACCCAGAGGGTGTCGCCGTTCCGGTCGAGCGCCACCAGCTCATCCCGGATGAACGGGGCGAAGAAGACCCGATCTCCGACGACCACGATGTGCCCGGCGTTGGCCAATCCAGCCAACAGGGCGTGATCGGGCAGGATGGCCCGCCCGACCGGGCCGACCTCTCCGCCGGCCAGGTCGAGCTTCGCCAGCACGGGCTCCGCGTCGCCCGGCAGCCCCAGGTCGAACCGGTCCGTCGAGCGGACGGCCCAAACCAGCCCGTCTTCGTCCAGGGCGAGCGCGGGGTACGCGAATGGGGTGCGGTGCTCGCTCTCGACCGACCCGTCCGGGCCGATTCGAAGCACCGCGCCGCCGTCGTCGACGACCAGGAGCGACTCACCCGGGCCGCCGAGCGCCCCAGTGAGCCGGCGGACGCCGACGTTTGCCGCGGGTCGGGATGGACTCAGGCGGTCGGAGAACCACAGCAGCGCCCCAGTCGAATCGACCACCACCGACCCCTCGCGAGCCGGCCGGGTTGCGCGCCCCTCGAACCAGAGCAGCCGCGCGCCCGCGTCGGGTCCGACCGAATCGAAGACGATCTCGAGCGGTGCCCGAGCCGCATGGACCGTCCGGTAACCCCGGTCGAACCGGATCCTTGGCGCCTCGATCCCTGACGCGGGAACGAATGCCGGTGGTCGAGCCTTCGTGGGACGAATCCCAGCGGCGAGCGCGAGCGTTATCAGGGCACCACCGAGGGCCACCAGGAGGCGTCGTTTGTTCGATTTGGGTGATTGCACGCCGGGTCCCCTTCCTGGTTCAACCTGTGAGTCGGAGCGCCGGCTGAATCCTTACGGGGGCCGGTCGGGGTGGGGCCCGTGAAGGAGCCGGCCGAGCGGGTGGCGGCGATTCAGCGCCGCGATCCGTCCGCGCTCGCCCAAGTCGTGCGGGAGACCCTGCCCGCGCTGGTTCGGGCGGCCCGGGGGGCGGGTCTGCCCGAGGCCGAGGCCGAGGACGCGGCCCAGGAGGCCCTGCTGGGGTTCATTGCCCGGGCCGAGAGCTTCGACGGCCGGAGCCGGGTGCTCACCTATCTGTTCGGGATTCTGTATCACAAGATCGCCGACGCCCGCCGGCACGCCGCGAAGACGAGCCGTTTCGACCCGATCGATGAGGTGGTCGAAGCCCGCTTCGCCGCGACCGGGCGCTGGCAGCGCCCGCCGGCCCTTCCGACCACGCTGCTCGCCCGGGATGAGCTGGCCCGCCAGCTGCGGGGGTGCCTCGAGGGCGTCCCGGAGCGGCAACGCAGCGCCTTCCTGCTCCGGGAGGTCGAAGGTCTCGAGACGGCCGAGATCTGTAAGGTTATGGAGGTGTCGCCGAACAACCTCGGAGTGCTGTTGTTTCGGGCCCGGAATCGGCTGCGGGAATGTCTGGAGCGCCTGGGAATCGACGGGAGCCACGATGCTGAGCTGTAGGGAGGTGACCCGACTGGTGGCCGGCGAGGAGCGGCGCGGGCTGCGTGCGTCGTTGGAGCTCCGACTGCACCTCTTCCTCTGTCGCCACTGTCGCCGGTACGTGGGAGAGCTCCGAGCGATCGGCGCGGCCGCCCGCTCGCTCATTCGGCGGGACGCTGATGCGGAGCGGCTGGCCGCCGTGGAGCGGCGGGTGATGGACCGAATCCCGGAGCAATCCTCGCCCCAGCGGAGACCCGGAGCATGAGGCTGCCGAGCCGCGGTGCCGTCCTCGCCCTGGTCCTGCTGCTGGCGCTGGGCGGGAAGCGCCTCTACCTCAACCTTCGGCCTAACGCCCCGTTGCCGGAGGGGTTCGTCGAGTACACCGCGGAGACCTGGCGCGGCCTGGAAGCCGCCGGTGGCCCGCTGCTCGTGGAGGTCTATGCCAGCTGGTGCCCCACCTGCGAGGTCCAGCATCGAGCGCTCGACGGGATGCTGCGGGACCCTCGCTACCAGGCGGTGACCGGCGTGCGCGTGGATTTCGATCGCGATGCCGACTTTCTCCGAGCGCATCGCATCACCCGGCAGTCTACCCTGCTCGTGTTCGCGGGCGGCATGGAGGTCTCCCGCACGGTGGCGCTCACCAGCGCCGACGCGATCGGGCGGCAGTTGGACGCGGCCCTCTCCGGAGCCTCCGTGCCGTGATGGCGATCGGTCTGGCCCTGCTCGCGGGGATGTTGACCGTCCTGAATCCCTGCGTGCTCCCGATGCTCCCACTGTTGTTCGCCGGCGCGCTCGCCGAGGGTCGGAGCGGACCGCTGATGCTCGGCCTCGGGCTCGTCCTCGCCTTCACCGGCGTGGGACTCCTGGTCGCCACGGTGGGCCCGGCGCTCGGCCTCGGCCCGGAGGCCGTCAGGCTGGCGGCCGCCCTTGGTCTGCTGGGCGCGGGCACCCTGCTGGTGTCGACGCCGGCCCAGCTGTGGCTGGCGCGCCGCCTGGCGCCGTTGGCGCAGCGCTCTACCGCCGTCGCCAATCGGATGTCGCTGCGCGGACCGGCCGGCCAGCTGGCGCTCGGCGCCTTGATGGGCGCGGTCTGGAGCCCCTGTGTCGGTCCGACGTTGGGCGCGGCCTTGGCCGTGGCCATGCCAGGCGGAGGACTCGGCCGCACGGCCGTCATCCTGCTCGCCTTCGGCACCGGGATGGCGGGTGTGCTGCTCGCGCTCGCCTATCTGTTCCGGACCGCGCTTCGGACTCGCATGGCCAGCCTCTCGGCGGTTGGCGCCGGCGCGCGGCGCGTCTTCGGGTGGTCGCTCGTGGCCGTGGCCACGCTGATCGTGACCGGACTCGATCGGGTGCTCGAGACCACGCTCACGGGCGCCATGCCGGACTGGCTGCTCAGCCTCACCACCCGGTTCTGAGCCGGGTGGCTCACGCCTCACGATCGAGGTCAAGGCAGATGCGGAACGCGCTGTGGCTCACTTCCATGGTGCTTGCGGCGGCCTGCGGGAGCGACCCGACCGGTAGGACCGGCTCGCCGACGCCGCCCCCACCGCCGGTCGCGACCAACGCGGCTGACGTGCGCGACAACCGATTCGACCCGGTCGCCGTCTCGGTCGGCGCCTCCAGCACGGTGACCTGGACCTGGCGGGGCATCAATACCCACAACGTGACCTTCGAGGACGGGCAAGGTTCCTCGACGACCAAGACCGCCGGCACTCACCAGCGCGCCTTCGGCTCGGCCGGCACCTTTCGGTATCGTTGCACCATTCATTCGACCAACTTCGACTCCGGCATGGTGGGGTCGGTGGTCGTGCAGTAGCTCGCGCGGCACGGCGAGGGTGCGGTGTTGAAGCCACCAGAATCGGGGCCCCGGGTCGAGCTGGTCATCTTCGCCGGTTGTCCCCACGTCGCGCAGACGCGGGAGCGGCTTCGTCTCGCGCTCGCCGGCGAAAGGCTCGCGGTCCAATGGCGGGAGTGGGATCTTGCCGATGGTTTCACACCGAATCGCTATGGCGCGTGGCCCTCGCCGACGGTGCTCGTCGACGGAGTCAGCGTCGCGGGGGAGTTGGCCGGCGCGGGTCCCGCGTGCGCGTTGGCCGGCTCGCCATCCGTCGAGGCGATCCGGCACGCCCTCCGGGCGCGCCACCGCCTGCCTGACGACGAATCGACGGGGGCCGACTGACGAATCAGCGAAAGCGCCGCCCGGGTCCGACATAGCTCGGCCCGCAGTTCCCGCCGATTCCGCCTCCGATCACCACCACCGGACCGCTTCGAGACGGTCCCTCGTCCTCCCCGAACGGAAGGTAAGTCGCATCGCCCACGGTCCAGGAGCCCAGCCGCGGCGCCCGCTCGATCGCGGGCCTCGGTTCGACGTAGGTCGGGGCGGCGCGCAGCTCGTCGCGGAGCGCGGGCGGGGTGGCCGGGGCCGCCATCCTTGGCTCAGGTGGCTCGAGCGCCAGCGCGATGGCACGGCTCCGCGACGGGCCCGGGGCGGGGAACCGACCCACCTCGATCGCTGTCGCGAGCACCAACTCGGTTGGCGCGGGCTCGAAGAACCGAATGTCTCGGTCAGGGGTGGCGGTGTCGGGCGTGTCCGGCGGCCCGGCGCGGCCGGGCGCGACCAGAGCGGCGACCGCCGACAGGGTGACAACGATCCCGGCCCCGACTGAACGACTGTGCTGCATGGGTCCCCCCGTGAAGAATCGGACATGCGAACGCGATCACAACAGTGATTCGGCTGCCGACGCGAATCCTTACAAGGGGGGCGGCGACACCCGAGCCTCAGGAACTTTCCCCTTCCGGGGCCGCTAGGCCTGGAAACGGATCGACGTCCGATCGCGTCGCGGCCATGGTGACGCCGTCGGGTCGGCCGCGAACGAGGAGGGCACCCGTGGACGCGACACTCGAGGAGGCGCTCGACGTCTTGAGCGCAGGATACGACGGGCTGCAGCCGATCGGGGGCGGGCTGATGGCCTCGGTATTTCGCGCGGTGGACCGGGCGACCGGGCGCGCCGTAGCCGTCAAGGTGCTCGATCCCATGGTGGCGTCGCGACTCGCGCACGATCGGTTCGTCCGCGAGGTCGAGCTCTGCCGGCGGGTCGAGCATCCCGGCTGCGTGCCGATCGTCGCGGTGGGAGACGCCGGAGGCCTGCCGTACTACGTGATGCCGTTCTTCGCGGAGTCGTTGAGCGACCGGCTCGGGCGGGTGGGAATCCTTCCCCTGGCGGACGCGCTGGCGATCACCCGGGACGTCGCCGAGGTCCTGGCCCTCGCCCACAGCCTCGAGGTGGTTCACCGCGACATCAAACCGGCCAATATCCTCATGGCGCCTGATCGGGCGGTGGTGGCCGACTTCGGGATCGCCAAGGCGGTGTGTGAGGCCTGCGGACCGGGACTCACCCTGCCCGGCGTGATGATGGGCACGCCCGCGTACATGAGCCCGGAGCAAGCCTTCGGCGCCGAGATCGCCGATCCCCGGACGGACGTGTACTCGCTGGGGTGGGTCCTCTTCGAGATGCTGGTGGGGTCGCCACCCGACTCGAGCCGGCAGCGCTCGTCGCTGCGGATCCGCTTGCCGAGGACCTCGTCCGGTGGGCGCGCCGGGCGGCGGGTGGAGCGTCTGTTGGGCCGGATGCTGCGGTGGGAGCCGACCGAACGGCCCTCGGCGGCGGCCGTGCTGCGCGAGCTCGAGCGGCTGGCCCCGATCCCGGCCGAGCCCCAAGGCGGTGCCTGGTGGCGCCACCTGAGGTGGCTGCCCACCCGGCTCGCCTCGTTGGTCAGGCGGTAGCCCAGGCGTGGGGCTCGAACGCCGCGTCGACCGGGGTCTCGGCGAGGTGGTTGGCGTAGTTGCTGAGCGTCTTCTGGGTGACGCCGGTGATGACCTCGAGCGCGTTGGCGCGGGTGAAGCCGGCCTCCAGGAAGGCGCCCAGCTCGTCCGCGACCCACCCGCGGTTCCGGACCACGGCCACGGTAAACCGCCGGAGCGTCTCGAGTCGGGCCTCGGCGAGCGGCGCCTTCGACCGGAGCGCCGTCACGGTTCCCTCGGGCATTCCCTCGCCGGCGGCGATCATGCTGTGCGCCGCCACGCAGTAGCGGCACCCATTCTCCACGCTGGTGGCCAGGAGGACGACTTGCTGCTCAACCTTCGAGAGGCTGCTCTTGCCGAACGCTGCCGCCACCGCGAGGTAGCCTTCGAGCGCGGCCGGCGCCTCCGCCAGCATCCCGGCGAGGTTGGGCACGAAGCCGAACGCCTTCTCGACTTGGGCAAGGATCGGGCGGGATCGCTCGGGCGCGGTGTCCTGGGTGTGCACGGGGAAGTGCGTCATTGGGATAGCTCCGTTCGTTGATGAGGTGGTGGCGTGTGACCCGCATGTCGGGCCGAGCCGATACCGCACCTAGCGCCGCCGGCCGCAACGGGTTCCCCTATGCCTTGCCCTCGAGACCTCCTTCCTCGCGAAAGCGATCGTACTCCCGAACCGCCTTCGGGCCGCTTCGCAGGAGGCCGGCTCGGAACGCCTCCAGATCCGCCCGCCGGTGATCGAGGCGCTCGACCCTGAACGGTGCCAGCCGCTCGCCCCGGGCCCGCCGCTGCTTCAGGTCGACCAGGTACTCGAGGGCCTCGTCAGGGCGGCCTTCTGATGGCGTCAGGGCTGAAGCGGCGCGCGGATCGGGATCGGCAGGACGGTGGTGCCCCAATGCAGGCGCAGCACCGTCGAGTCGCGCGCGACCAGCGGGAAGTAGAAGGCGAGGGTCTCCATATGCGCTCCCGGTTCGGGCTGAACCTCGAATCGGATCGCGTCGTGCGCCTCGCCCGGGTAGGGCGTGTGGAAGACCCTGGCCGCCGTGCTGACGATCACGGTCCAGGGATCCTGCGGGCGGGGAATCAGCCAGAGCGAGTAC
>JBFXAS010000080.1:0-19241 GCA_050184075.1 Gemmatimonadales bacterium | reverse complement strand
CAACAGCCCGAAGCCACGTCGTTCGGCCCGCTCGTCGAACCCGGCGCCGTCGACCAGGATCACGAGCCGGCGCTCGACGCCCACGGAGGCCACCCCGACGACCACCCGCTTGGCGCCGGCGTGTCGGAGCGCGTTGCTCACCGCCTCCCGCGCGATGAAGGCGACCTCGCCGCGCCATCGTTCGGGGATTGTCTCGATCGCGCCACGATCCAGGTCGATCACCAGCTTGGGCCCGCCGTCGACCTCGAGACCGCGGAGCAGGCCCGTCAGGAGCTCGTCCCACCGGGCCGGCAGCTGCGCCGGACTCACCCCCTCCGCCAGGTGGCGGCGGATCTCGCCCATCGCCACGCGGGTCTCCTGGAGCGCCCGGTCGAGGTGGGACTCCACGTCCTGGCGGCCCTCGCCGAGGGCGGCACGAAGCGCCTGGAGCCGGAGCCCGATGCCGTAGAGAGACTGCAGGGTGCCATCGTGGAGATCGGAGGCGAGCTGCTCGCGGGCTTCGATCGTGCGATGCAGCGCGTTGACCGTCATCCGGAGCTCGAGCGCCGTCTGCTTGGTCTCGGTGACGTCGATGGCGAGCCCGAGGGCGCCGGTCACGACCTCGCCCTCGCGGATCGGGAGCAACTCGAGCTCGAGCCAGATCATCCGGCTGTCGCTCAGGCCCGCGGGAATCTCGACGCGCGCCGCCCGACCGGTCTCGATCACGCCGCGGAGCGCGGCCTCCGTGTCCGGACCGTCACCGAGCGGGAACAGCTCGGCGATCGAGCGGCCGATCAGCCCCTCGCCCGAGGCGCCGCTCGGCAGGCGGTTGAGGGAGAGCAGGCGGCCGTCGGTCGAGAAGGTGGCGATCAGGAACGGTCCCTGGTCGTTCAGAGACCGCCAACACCCCTCCGACGACACGGTCTGGACCGGGCTGGTGGGCACCATGCTCGAATGGTACCCGGGGTATCCGAGACCGCAACGTGCCGGCTCAGGTCGGCGCCGTCACGAAGCGAGCGACCACCTCCTGCAACTCCCCCAGGCGGAGCGGCTTGGCGAGGTAGTCGTCCATTCCGGCGGCCAGGCAACGCTCGCGATCGCCGGGCATCGCGTTGGCTGTGAGCGCGACGATCGGGAGCCGCGGACGACCTTCGTCCCGCTCGCGCTGGCGGAGTTGCGCCGTCGCCTCGAATCCGTCCATCTGCGGCATCAGGCAGTCCATGAAGACGACCCGGTAGTCGGTCCTGGCGACCGCCTCGACCGCCTCCCGCCCGTCGGCGGCGACCTCGACCCGATACCCCAGCTTCTCGAGCAGCGTCGCCCCGACCTTCTGGTTGATCGGGTTGTCGTCGACCAGCAGCACGAGGGGCGCGGCCGCCTCGGAGATCGCTCGGTCGGATGTCGCCGGGTCCGGGCCGGCGGCGCTGCCCGCCGCTCGATCGGCGCCGCCCGCCTCCGCGAGGACCCTCTGGAGGGCGGGCGCCCGATAGGGCCGGCAGATCGTGGCGGCCGCGCTCGTTCCGGGCGTCTCGCCGAGCGCGATGACCCGCGGCCGGCCACACCGGGGGTTGCTGAGGATCTCCGGCAGCGGCGTGACCAGGGTGGGGCCCTCGACCAGGACGTACTGGAAGGGGTCGCTCGCCGCGGCGGCCCGCTCGAGCGTTTCGCGGAGGGCGGACAGATCGGCGAGCGCCTCGGCCCGCATGCCCCACTGGGCGGCGAGCTCCGGGATCACCCGCCGGTCGATCGGATCCTCGCCCGCGTAGAGCAGACGCGCGTCCGCGAGCGCCGCCGGCCGCTGCTCCGGCTCGGCCGTGGGATCGCGCTCCAGCCGGACCGTGGCCCAAAAGCTAGACCCCCCGCCGTCGACGCTGGCGAGCCCTACCTCGCCGTCCATCATCTCGGCGAGTTGTTTGCAGATGGCCAGTCCGAGCCCGGTGCCCCCGTACTTCCGGCTGGTTGAGGCGTCGGCCTGGGTGAATTTGTTGAACAGCCGCTGCTGCAGCGGCTCGGGGATCCCGATCCCGGTGTCGTGCACGGCCAGCTTGAGCAGCGGGCGACTCGGGTCCGGTTCCTCGCAGGTCACCTCGATCAGAACGTGCCCACGCTCGGTGAACTTGATCGCGTTGCCGGCGTAGTTCAGCAGGATCTGACGAATCCGCCCGGTGTCGCCGAGCAAGCGGGTCGGCGTGCCCGGCGCCACCCGCGCCCCGATCCGGAGCCCGTGCTCGGCGGCGCGCACCTTGAGCAGGTCGACCACGTCGTCGACCACGCCCCGCAGGTCGAATCCGTTCCGCTCCAGCCGGAGCCGTCCCGCCTCCGCCTTGGAGAAGTCAAGGATGTCGTTGATCAGCGCGAGGAGCGCTTCAGCCGACGAACGCACGATGTTGGCGTAGTCGCGTTGGTCGGGGGTGAGCGGCGTGTCGAGCAGGAGCCCGATCATTCCGATCACGCCGTTCATCGGGGTTCGGATCTCGTGGCTCATCGCGGCGAGGAAGTCGCTCTTCGCCATCGCGGCCTTCTCCGCCTTCTCTCGCTCGCGCATCGCGACTTCCATGGCCTCGGCGATCTCTCGGGCGGCGCTCTCCATCTCCCGTAGGTGGCGGCTTCGCTCGGCTTCGGCGCGGTGCCGCTCGCTGATTTCCCGGAAGCTCAGGATGTAGCTGGTCGCCCCGCCGGCCGTCATCGAGTTGACCGCCAGCTCGACCGGGACCATCACCCGATCGCTCCGGCGCGCCATGGTCTCGAGCGACCGGTCGGCCGTGAGCCCGGGCCAGCTTCCCGACGCGAGCCGCGGCAACACCTCGGAGATCGCGCCGGGGAGGGACGGGAGGATCGCCTTGAGCGGCCGGCCGAACATCTGGTACGACGATCGTTCGAGGATCCGACCGGCGGCGGGGTTGATCGTCTCGATAACGCCGTCCTGATCGACCACCACGATGCCGTTGGTGGCGGCCTCGAAGATCGCGGTCATCCGGCAGGCGGTGGCCTCCATCAGCGCCAGCGATCCATGGTGCTGGGTGACGTCCTCGATCACCACGGCGTAGCGGCCCCCGCTCGATCCGGCGGGCCGGCCGCGGACCTCGATCAGGCGGCGCACGCCGGCGGCGTCTACCGACGCGAAGCCAACCAGGAGCGGCCGCCCGCCCGCGATGGCGGTCTCGTGCTCCTGCTCGAACGCGCGGCGCTCTCCCGGCGCGGCGCTCACCAGCCAGTGGTCGCCGACCCCTCCGAGCCGAAGCAGCTCGAGGGCCATCGGGTTGGCCGAGAGCACCCGGCCGTCAGACGCGAGCAAAGCGAGCCCGGCGGGGGCCGCTTCGACCAGGGCCGCCATCTCGGGCTCGGCATCGGATAGCTGGAATCGCCCGTTCATCGCGCGCGCAGGGTCCCCGAATCGGTTTGGGCTCGTCGTATTCCGGCTAGGATCGGCACCGTCGGATCGGTCTTGAGAGGGGCTCCGGCAAGCGGATCGGGATCGCGGTCCGTCCGACCCTGGGACGCCGTGTCCCACTATCGAACAGTCCGGGGCGGTTCAGGCCCGGGTTCTGTCAGTTATGTCGTTGTTGTTAAACGACTTAGATTGGCCGATCCGGGTGGCACGAAGGTTCCGTAAGAAGAGGGTGCAAGAGCGCACCAGTCGATACCTGTGGGAGAGCACTGCGTGGACATCATTCGGGACAAACCCAAGAGCAAGCGGAAATACATCTTCTGGGGCGTCGGCGCGTTGGCGCTGATCCTGGTGACCACGAAGCTGATGAGTCTCGAGCCGGCCGCGCCGACGGTCGAGCGCGGCACGATCTACACCGACTCGGTGGTTCGAGGCGAGATGGTGCGCGAGGTCCGGGGCCCCGGCACGCTCACTCCGATCGACATCCGCTGGATCTCGGCGGTGACCGCGGGGCGGATCGAGAAGCTCCACCACCTGCCCGGTGTCTCCGTCGAGCCCGAGACGATCCTGATGGAGCTGGCCAACCCCGACGTGCAGATTCAGCGGCTCAACGCCGATCGACAGCTGACCGATGCCGAGGCGCAGTTGGTCAATCTCAAGACCAACTTGGAGAACAATCGGCTCAATCAGGCGGCCATCGTCGCCCAGCGCCGTCAGGAAGCGGCCGACGCGAAGCGGCGGGCCGAGGCCGGCGCGGAGCTGCTCAAGAAGAACCTGATTGTCCCGCTCGATCAGCAGCAGGCGCAGGACCGGTCGGAGGCGCTGATCGAGCAGCTCGCGATCGAGGAAAAGCGCCTCGAGATTCTCTCGAACACGATTGAAGATCAGATCAAGGTTCAGGAACAGCAGGTCAACCGACTGCGCTCGATCGCCGATTTCCAGCGGGGTCTGGTCAATTCGATGGTGGTCCGGGCCGGGGCGACCGGGATCCTCCAGGAAGTGCCGCTCCAGATCGGTCAGTACGCCCTGCCGGGGACGGTGCTCGCCAAGGTGGTGCCCACCCCGATCCGGCTCAAGGCGGTGCTCCGGATCCCGGAGACCCAGGCCAAGGATCTGGCCATTGGCCAGAAGGCCACGATCGACACTCGCAACGGATTGGCCCCGGGAAGCGTCGTACGGATCGATCCCGCGGCGATCAACGGAACGGTCACGGTCGACGTCGCGATCGACGGCGATCCGCCCGCCGGCTCGCGGCCGGACCTGAGCATCGACGGGGTGATCGAGATCGAGCGGCTGGACGACGTCCTCCACGTGGGGCGGCCGCCGTTCGCGCAGCAGAACAGCCCGGGCACGATCTTCCGCCTCACGCCCAATGGCGATCACGCCGAGCGGGTGCAGGTGAAGTTCGGCCGGACCTCGGTGAGCCGGGTGGAGATCGTCGAAGGCCTGAATCCCGGCGACATCATCATCATGTCCGACATGTCGCGGTGGGACAACGTCGACCGCGTCCGCATCAAGTGACCGCCAAATCTTCGGAACCCTCAGCCCCCAAGCCCATGACCGCTCCCGGCGAAACCCTGATCCGGCTCGAAGGCATCAAGAAGGTGTTCATGACCGACGAGCTGGAGACCCACGCGCTCTCCGACATCCACCTCGAGATCATGAAGGGCGAGTTCGTCTCGATCTCGGGCCCTTCGGGCTGCGGCAAGACCACGCTGCTCTCGATCCTCGGCCTCCTGGACACCCCGACCGGCGGGACCTATACGCTGGCTGGTCACAGCGTCGAGAGTCTGACGCCCTCGGAGCGGGCCCGGGTCCGTAACCGGCAGATCGGCTTCATCTTCCAGGCCTTCAACCTGATCGGCGATCTCAACGTGTACGAGAACGTCGAGCTTCCGCTCACCTATCGGGGGATGCCCTCGGCCGAGCGGCAGCAGCGGGTGACCCAGGCGCTGGAGCGGGTCGGGATGGCGCACCGGATGAAGCACTATCCATCGCAGCTCTCCGGCGGCCAGCAGCAGCGCGTGGCGGTGGCCCGCGCGGTGGCCGGCGATCCCGCGATCCTGCTCGCCGACGAGCCGACGGGCAACCTCGACTCGCAGAACGGCGAGGCGGTGATGGAGTTGCTCCGCGAGCTCCACCAGGGCGGCGCGACCATCTGCATGGTCACCCACGATCCGCGCTACGCGCAGTGGGCGGAGCGCGAGGTGCACCTCTTCGACGGCAAGGTGGTCGAGGAGGAGTCGGTGGCGCATTAACCACGCGTCGCCGACAACACGATGCGGGATCTGCGGTTCGCGCTGAGACAGCTGGTCAAGGCGCCCGGCTTCAGCGTGGTGGCCATCCTCACGCTGGGGCTGGGTCTGGGCGCCACGGCCACCCTCTTCAACGTCATCAACACGATCTATCTCAAGCCGCGCGGCTTCGTCGAGCCCGCGCGCCTGGTGAACGTCTACACCAAGTCCTCGACCTTCGCGGCCGGGTCGGTGTCGTACCTCGATTATCGCGATCTGGCCGATCAGGCGTCGAGTCTCTCCGCGGTGGCGGCGTACCGATTCGATATCCTCGGTTACCGCCGCCCCGAAGGCGTTCGGCCCGTCTGGAACGAGACGGTGACCGGCAACTACTTCTCGACCCTCGGCGTGTCCGCGTCGCTCGGCCGGGTGTTCGGGCCGCCCGACGACGTCGAGGGCAGCGGGCTGGTCGCGGTGGTCAGCGACCGCTTCTTCACCCGGGAATTGGGTGGCGATCCGGGGGCGCTCGGCCAGCCGATCGTGCTGAACGGCCAGCCCTTCACGGTCGTCGGAGTGGTGCCGGCGTCGTTCACCGGAATGGTCCGAGGGCTCAGCACCGAAGTGTGGACGGCCACCTCGTCCACCAAGACGCTCTACCCGCAGTCCACCGTCCTCACCGAGCGGGCGAATCACTCGTTCTTCGGCATGGCCCGGCTCGCCCCGGGGGCGACCGTCGAGCGGGCCCAGGCCGAAGCCGCCACGATCACGGCCCGGCTGGCCGAGCTCTATCCCGAGAGCAACGAGGGCTTGAGCCTCGAGCTGGTCCGCACCGACGACGTCGTGCTGAATCCCGCGGTCGACGGGGCGATCGGCGGGGTGGCCTTCATCCTGCTCGCGATTCCGACACTCGTCCTCCTGATCGTCTGCGCCAATCTCGCCACGCTGCTCCTCACCCGTGGCGCGGGCCGGCAGCGCGAGTTTGCCGTCCGGCTCGCCCTCGGCGCGCGCCGGGCGGAGCTGGTGCGGCAGCTCCTGACCGAGAGCCTGGTGGTCGGGGTGCTGGGCGGAGTGGTCGGGGTGCTGGCCGCCGCCTGGGCGAGCCAGGCGATCGTGGCGCTCCGCCCGCCGATTCCGCTTCCGATCTCCCTCGATCTCGCGATCGACGCTCGGGTGATCGGCTTCACCTTCGTGATGGCGGTGGTCACCGGCATCGGGTTCGGGCTGATTCCGGCCGTGCGGGCGGCCGACGCGAGCGTGGCCAGCGATCTCCACGAGAGCCGGGTGGGCGGTGGTCTTCGGCGCTCGCGGATCCGGGCCGCGCTGCTGGTCGGGCAGCTCGCGACCTCGGTGCTCCTGCTGGTCGCGGCCGGTCTCCTGGTTCGCGGACTGGCCGGTGCCACCCGGCTCGATCTCGGCTTCACGCCCGGCGGGGCGGCCCTTGTCCAGTTCGACCTCGGGCATGCCGGTCTCGATGCCGCCGAAGGACGCCGCTTCCTGCTCGAGCTGATCGACCGCGCCAAGACGCTTACCGGCGTGATCGAGGCGTCCGCGACCTATCGCCCGCCGCTCGACCTCAACGTCTCCGCGACCGAGCTCTCCGCCGAAGGCCACGAGTTCGCCGTGGGCGAGCGGGCTCCGCTGGTGCAGCACTCCATGGTCGCGCCGCGCTACTTCGCCGCAATCGGCACCGCGCTGGAGAGCGGGCGTGAGTTCACGGTCGACGACGACGCGGGCGCGCCCAAGGTGGTGATCCTGAATCGCGAAGCCGCCGAGCGCCTGTTTCCGGGTGGCGCCGCGCTCGGGCGGCGGGTGCGCCGGTACAGCGTCCAGGGAGACCAGGCGTGGGCCGAGGTCGTGGGGATCGCTCCGAACGTCAAGGTCAACACCCCGGGCGAGGCGGCCACCCCGCAGGTCTTCTTCCCGGTGCTGCAGGCGTACGAGTCGTCCCAGTCGCTGGTGGTCCGCACCAGGGCCGATCCGACGACCCTGCTCGAGCCGCTCAGGGGCATGATCCGGGCCCTCGATCCCGACGTCGGGGTGATCAGCTCGGGTCTGCTCACCGATCGAGTGAGCGCCGGCCTCTGGCCCGCCCGGTTCGCCGCGTGGCTGCTGGCCGCGTTGGGCCTCGCCGGTCTGGTGATCGCGTCGCTGGGCCTGTACGGCAGCGTGGCCCACGCGGTGGCGCAGCGCACCCGGGAGCTGGGGATCCGGGTGGCACTCGGCGCCAGTGTCAAAGACGTGACCCGGCTCGTCGTCGGCGAAGGCATGGCGGTGGTGGCGGTGGGCCTCGGCATCGGTCTGGCCCTCGCGGCCCTGGTGAGCCGGCTCTTCTCGACTTTCCTCTACGGCGTGAGTCCCTGGGATCCGCTGGCGTTCGTGGTGGGGCCGGCCGTGCTGGCCGTGGTCGGGCTCGCCGCCTGTCTGATTCCCGCGCGCCGCGCTACCCGGGTCGATCCGGTCGTGGCGCTCCGAGCCGAATGAACCGGCCGCCGGCCCCTCACCCGAGGACCCTCGTCCGATGCGACACCTGATCCACGATTTTCGCGTCGCTCTCCGCGGTCTGGCCCGCAGCCCCGGCTTCGTCGCCGTGGCGATCCTCTCGCTCGGCTTCGGGATCGGCGCGGTCACCACGATCTACAACTGGACCGATCGCTTCCTGCTCCATCCCTTGCCCGAGGTCGCCGATTCGGATCGGATCGTGATGCTCCAGACCGTGGCGCCCGGCGGCGGCACCTGGGCGGTGTCATACCCGACCTATCGCGACTGGACGGAGCGCGCGCAGGCGTACGACGGTCTCACCGTCACCTCGCCCGAGCAGGTCGGGGTGCGGTTCGACGAGGGCGTCGTCTCGAGCTTCGTGCTGCTCACGACCGACAACTACTTCGACGTCTTCGGGGTTCGTGCCCTCCACGGGCGGACCTTCCAGGCCGGCGAAGGGCGCCGCGCGGCGCAGGTCGTGGTGTTGGGCTACGACTTCTGGGAGCGGCGCTTCGGCGCCGATCCGTCGGTGGTCGGCCGGCAGCTGGTGATGAACGGCAACGGCTACGAGATCGTGGGCGTGCTGCCACGGCGCTTCGGCGGCAACTACGTGGGCCTCAACCTCGATCTCTACGCCCTGGTGGACACCTATCCGGCGCTGCTCGGCAACTCCCCGCTCGAGCGACGCGGCAACCAGTTTCTCGAGGCGTTCGCCCGGCTAAAGCCCGGCCTGACGGTCGCCGACGCCAAGGCCGACGCGAAGCGGATCGGCGCCGAGCTGGACGCGCTCTACCCCGACGCGGCCAACCAGCCCGCCGTCCTGTCGATTCTCGACCAGGGCCCCCCGGCCACCATGCGGCCGATCTTCTACGCGCTCTTCGCGGTGACCGGCCTGGTGCTGCTGATCGCCTGTGCCAACGTGGCCAACCTACTGCTGGCGCGCGCCACGGTGCGGGCGCGCGAGCTGGGTCTCCGCCGCGCGCTCGGCGCCGGCCGCGGCCGAGTCGTCCGCCAGCTGCTCACCGAGAGCGCCGTGCTGGCGGGCGGCGGCGGCGCGCTCGGGATCCTGCTCGCCTACCTGGGCCGGAACGCGATGCTCGCGATGGTGCCGCCTACCCCGTTCCCGGTCGGGATGGAGTTTCCGGTCAACGGCCGCGTGATCGCGGTCGCGGTGGGGCTCGCGGCGCTCACGGTGATCGTCTTCGGGCTCTGGCCGGCGATGAGGGCCTCACGCCCGGATCTGGTGACCGTTCTCAAGGACGTGACCACCGGCAGCAAGGGCCGCTCCTTCGCGCGAACCGGACTCGTCGCCACCCAGGTGGCGCTGGCCGTCGTGTCACTGGTCGCCGCCGGTCTCTTCCTCCGGGCGATCGGGCAGAGCCTCAAGGTCGACCTCGGCTTCCGGGATCCGAACCACCTCCTCCTGGTGGATACCGACCTGCGAGTCGGCGGCCTCGACGAGACCACGGGCCCGGAGGCGGTCGATCAGCTGCTGGCCCGACTCGTGGCCGTGCCCGGGGTGGAGCGCGCCGCCGCGAACACCTTCGTGCCGCTAGGCTGGAGCTGCTGCCGATCGTCGGACGCCCGCATCGACGGCTACGAGCCGGCCGAAGACGAGAACATGTCGGTGGTCTACAACCTGGTTTCCGCGAGCTACTTCGAGACCATGGGGATCGAGCTCGTCTCCGGTCGCGGCTTCAACCCGCTCGATCGGACCGGCGACGCCGTCGCCGTCGTGAACGAAGCCTTCGTCCGGCGCTACTGGCCGGAGCAGCAGGCGATCGGGCGGACCTTCCGGCAGAGCGGCCGCGACTTCACCGTCGTCGGGGTCGCGAAGGATGGTCTCTACCGCACGCTCACCGACGCGCCGTTCCCGCTCATCTATCGGCCTTTCGGACAGGGATACGTCGCGGGGCTCACGCTGACCTTCCGCACCAGCGTCGACCCCAAGTCGCTGGCCGAGACGCTCCGCCGCGAAGCCAGGGCTGAGCGTCCCGATCTTCCCTTTGTGGGGGTGCGGACGATGACCGAGAGCATGCAGCAGGCGACCATCGGCCAGCAGATCGGCTCGCGGAGCCTCGCGGTGTTCGGGTTGATCGCCCTGCTCCTCTCCGCGATCGGGGTGTACGGCGTGACGGCCTACACCGTGAGCCAGCGGACCCGCGAGATCGGGGTTCGGGTGGCGCTGGGCGCCGCGCGCCGCGACATCGCCCGGATGGTGATCCGTCAGGGACTCACCATCGCCGGGATCGGCGTCGTGGTCGGCGTCGGGCTCGCCGCGCTGGCCGGCAAGGCGATGGAGGCGCTGCTGCTCGGCGTGAGCCCGGCGGACCCGTTCACCTTCGTGAGCGTGGTGGGTCTCCTGGTTGTGGTGGCCGTGGCGGCCTCGCTGGTGCCGGCGATTCGTGCGGCCGGCGTCGATCCGGTGCGCGCCTTCCGGGCCGAGTAGCGACGTGGATCCGCTTGCCCGGCCGACTGGTTCCGATAGCTTCGTAACCCGACTCATCACCAGGGAATCGGCAGGCTCATGATCCGGCTTCACGACGTCGAGAAGTACTTCCAAACGGGCCCGACCCGGACCTGGGTGCTCCGCCAGGTGAATCTGGAGATTCGCCCCGGCGAGTTCCTCACCATTATGGGTCCCTCGGGAGCCGGCAAGTCGACGCTGCTCGGGATCCTGGGCATGCTCGACGCCTCGTGGGCCGGCGAGTACTGGCTGCTCGATCATCCGGTGCACGCCGTGAAGCCCAAGCAGCGGGCCGAGCTCAACAAGCAGTACATCGGCTTCGTCTTCCAGCAGTATCACCTGATCGACAGTCTCACGGTCTACGAGAACATCGAGACCCCGCTCACCTATCGCGACTATTCCCGCGGCGAGCGGCAGGCGATGGTGGCCGACATTCTCGATCGCTTTCAGATCGTGGGCAAGAAGGATCTCTTCCCCAACCAGCTCTCCGGCGGCCAGCAGCAGCTGGTCGGCGTGGCCCGGGCGGTCGTGGCCAAGCCCAAGCTGATCCTCGCCGACGAGCCCACGGGCAACCTCCATTCGGAGCAGGCTCGGGAGATCATGGAGCTGTTCCGCCGTCTCAACGAGGCGGGCACCACGATCATCCAGGTGACCCACTCGGAGGAGAACGCCCGCTACAGCCAGCGGATCGTCCGGCTCAAGGACGGCTGGGTCGTGGGCGAAGAGATTGTTTAGCGGAGGTCGCCTGGTGTCGAGTCAGCCCACCGTCCTGATCGCCGACGACCAGGCGGACGTCGTCGAGGCCCTGAAGCTCCTGCTCAAGGCCGAGGGCTTCCGCACGGTCACCGCGCACGTGCCGGAGGGCGTGATCGCGCTGGTCGAGCATCAGCCGCTCGACGCCGCGCTGATCGATCTCAACTACACCCGCGACACCACCTCGGGCCGCGAGGGCATGGACCTGCTCACCCGGATCCGCGCCCTCGATCCGATCCTCCCGGTCATCGTGATGACCGCCTGGGGCAGCGTCGACAAGGCCGTGGCCGCGATGCGGCTCGGCGCCCGAGACTTCATCGAGAAGCCCTGGGACAACACCCGCCTGCTCACCACGCTCCGCACCCAGGTCGAGCTGGCCCAGGCGCTCCGCGCGGCGGAGCGCCTCGAACAGGAGAATCGGATCCTCCGGGACGACGGCCTGCCGGTCCTGATCGCCCAGGCGGCCGTGATGCGCCCGATCCTGCAGGTGATGGAGCGGGTCGCGCCGAGCGACGCGAACATCCTGATCACCGGCGAGCACGGCACCGGCAAGGAAGTGGTGGCGCGCTGGATCCACGCGGCCAGCAAGCGGCGCGACAAGCCGCTCGTGATCGTGAATGCCGGTGGGCTCCCGGAGGGCGTCTTCGAGAGCGAGCTCTTCGGCCACGTCAAAGGCGCCTTCACCGACGCCAAGGCCGACCGCGTGGGCCGCTTCGAGATGGCCGACGGAGGCACCCTCTTCCTGGACGAGATCGCCAACATCGGGCTCGCCCAGCAGGCCAGGCTCCTCCGCGTGCTCCAGACCGGCGAGCTCGAGCGGGTCGGATCGAGCCAGACCCGCAAGGCCGACGTCCGGGTCATCGCGGCCACGAACGCCGATCTCCGCGAAGAGGTGCAGGCCGGCCGCTTCCGCGAAGACCTGCTCTTCCGGCTCAACACGATCGAGCTCAAGCTCCCCCGACTCAAAGAGCGGCGCGAGGACATCCTTCCGCTGGCCCAGCACTTCCTCTCCCACCACGCCTCGCGCTACGCCCGGACCCGCACCGGATTCTCCGAGGCGGCCGCGGCCGCCTTGCTGCGCTATGATTGGCCGGGTAACGTCCGCGAGCTCGGTCACGCCGTGGAGCGCGCGGTGCTGCTTTCCCGGGGCGAGGTGATCCACGCGTCCGATCTCGCGCTGCCGTCCGGGGCAGCCGGACTCGGCGACGACGACGGACGCCCGCGCAGTCTCGACGAGCTCGAGCGGGAGGCGATCCGCGACGCGCTCGCCCGCCAGGGCGGCAACGTCAGCCTCGCCGCCAAGGCGCTCGGCTTGAGCCGCTCCGCGCTCTACCGCCGGCTCCAGCGCTTCGGCCTCACCGCAACCGGAGACGAGCGAGACACTCTGGAGGCCTGAGGGGGCCTGCCCTGTCACCATTGTCGCACGACCGCCGGGTGCTCGCGCTCGCCCTGCTCGCGGGCCTGCCCGCGGTGGCGCTGGCCAGCTGGCTCGTCACCAAGGTCCCGATGTCGGACCTCGGCCGCGGCACGCTCCTGGTGCTCGCCATCGGCGTCTGGCTGGGCGCCGCGCGAGCGGTCCAGACCCAGGTCACCCGCCCGCTGCAGGTCGTCGCCAACATCCTCGCCGGGCTCCGCGAGGGCCACTTCACCATCCGCGCGCGTGAGATTCCGGCCGCCGACGACGTGCTCAGCACCCTCCACCACGAGTTGAACCTGCTGAGCGAAGTGCTCAAGGAACAGCGGCTCGGCGCGCTGGAGGCCGGCGCCCTCTTCCGGCGGCTGATGGAGGAGATCGACATCGCGGCCTTCGCCTTCGACGCGGGTGCCGAGCTCCGGGTGGCCAACCGCGCCGGGGAGCGGCTCCTCGGCCAACCGAGTGAGCGGCTGCTCGGCAGGACGGCGGGCTATCTCGGCCTCTCGGCCTGTCTCGAGGGCGAGACGCCCCGGATCGTCGAGCTCTCCCTGCCGGGGACTGGCGGCGGACGCTGGGAGCTCCGTCGCCGCCGTTTCCGTCAGGGCGGCCTCCCGCTCGACCTGGTGATGCTCACCGACATCTCCCGCGTCCTCCGGACCGAGGAGCGGCAGGTCTGGCAGCGGCTGGTCCGGGTCCTGAGTCACGAGATCAACAACTCGCTCGCGCCGATCAAGTCGGTGTCCGGCACCCTGACGGGCCTGCTCCAGCGGGAGTCGCGGCCGCCGGACTGGGAGGACGATCTGCGCTCGGGGCTCGCCCTGATCGGTGCCCGGGCGGATTCGCTCGCCCGCTTCATGGCGACCTACGCGCGGCTGGCGAAGCTCCCGCCCCCGACCCTCGCGCCCACCAGCGTGGCCGCCTGGGTGGAGCGGGTGGCCGGCCTCGAGACCCGGCTCCCGGTTCGGGTCTCGCCGGGGCCCGACGTGGTGATCATGGCGGACGCCGACCAGCTCGATCAGCTGCTCATCAACCTGGTCAAGAACGCCGTCGACGCCGCCTCGGAAACCGGGGGTGGGGTCGAGATCGTATGGCACGTCGCCGATGCGACGGTGGTCCTCAGCGTGATCGACGAGGGCCCCGGTCTCGGCTCGACCACCAATCTCTTCGTCCCGTTCTACTCCACCAAGCCGGGCGGGAGCGGCATCGGGCTGGTGTTCAGCCGGCAGGTGGCCGAGGCGCACGGTGGCCACCTCTCGCTCGCCAACCGGGCCGACGGACGCGGCTGCGAGGCTCGGGTGGTCCTGCCGGTTGCACCCGGGGCAAAGGGATAGCCGCGGCCGTGCCTCCGGGTTAGCTTGCGCCGGCGATCGTCCCCCGGGACTCCATCGTAAACTGTTGTTTTTGAATAGCTTAGGCGCAGGCATTCCAGCCGGGATAGGCGCAACGGCCGGCGGGAGGTGTGACGCTGATCCAGACCCCGGGTGACCGAAAGCCGCTCCCTCCTATGCCCCCGGAGCTCACCCTCGGTGGCTACCAGGAAGCACACGACCGACCACCGGCCTTCGGCGGGGCGGACCAGCAGGCGTACAGCTGCGCCCCGCTGATCGACGACGTCCCGGACCAGCGCGGCCTTTATGGTGCCGCCCTGCTCTTCGTCCGCTGGAGCGCCGCTGGAGACCGGCCAGTCGGCCACGTCGAGACCGACTACCTGACCTGGGGCAAGACGCCCGAGGAAGCCGGCGAGCGGCTCGGGGCGCTGTCGCTCTTCGACGTGAAGGCCGCCCTTGACGAGGCGATCAGAGAGGCGGAGGACGCGTGATGCCGCGACGAGGCTTGGTGCTCGCCCGAGAGGGATCGTCCTACCGCGTGGCGTCGAACATCGGCGAGATCAAAGCGGTGCTCCGCGGCACCGCCAAGCGCTCCGATCGGGATCGCGTGGTCGTCGGCGACGTGGTCACCCTCGAGCGCCCCAGCGCCTCGGGCCCGGCCCGGATCGTCGAGATCGAGCCGCGCCGGAACGTGCTCACCCGGCGGACTCCCTCCGGACGGGGTACCCGGCCGATCGCCGCGAATCTCGACCGGGTCCTGGTGCTCGTCGCGGTGGCCGATCCGGATCCGGTCACCGAGTTGACCGATCGCCTGCTCGTCATCGCGGAAGCCAACCGGATCCCGGCCGGGGTGGTGATCAGCAAGATCGACCTCGCGAGCCACGCCGACCTGCAGCGCCGCTTCCGGCACGCCGGCTACCCGGTCTGGCCGGTGAGTATCCGGACCGGCGAGGGGGTCGACGATCTCGCCGCCGAGCTGGCGGGTCACGTCTCGCTCCTGACCGGTCCGTCCGGAGTCGGGAAGTCGAGCCTCATGAACCGGATCCAGCCCGGTCTTGCCCTCCGCACGGCAGAAGTCTCCGCCAAGATCGGCCGGGGCAAGAACACCACGGTGAGCGCGGTGATGGTGCCGGTCGACGGCGGCGGCTATCTGGTGGACACCCCGGGCTTCAGCGACGTCGGCATCTGGGGGCTCGACCTCCGCGGGCTGGCTCAGTGCTTTCCCGAGATTCGCGCCGTGGCCGATGGCTGCAAGTTTCCCGATTGCCGGCATCTCGTCGAGCCGGACTGCGCGGTGCGCGCCCAGGTCGAGACCGGCCAGATCGACGCCGATCGGTATCAGAGCTACCAGCGTCTCCTGACCGAGCTGGAAGAAGCGCCCCGCCACTGGGAGTAGGGCGCGTCGTCGCTCCCCCACGAGCGCGCGCGGCCCGGGACCATCTCCGTCCCGGGCCGCGCGCCGTTCCCTCCTGCCTAACGTGCCGCGGGGCCGTTCGCGCCCGGGGAGCGGGTGAAGACCAGCACCGCGTTGCCGTCGGCCGCGTTGCTGGCCGTGAACACCAGGCCCGCCGCTCCGGTCCGCTCGGGTCGGGCTTCCGGCTCCGGGCCGGTCGGATCCGGCGCAAAGGTGTTGGCGTCATTCTCGGCGCACCCCGCCGCGACGAACACGGACAGGGCCGCCAGCACACTGGTGATGCTCATGAGATCGCTCCGTCGAGGGAATCCGAGAAACCGCTTCGCGAAGCGAATCATGAGGCGCCCGGCGGGCCGGGACGCCGAGAATCAGGGGAATCTCACGGGGATCTAATCGGCAGGCTTCAGGGTCCAGCGGGTCACGTCGCGGCGCTCGATCTTCTCCATCATCCGGTCGAATGCCTGATCGAGGTCGATGGCTTCGCGGTTGGCCATGCAGATCAGCACGAAGAGGATGTCGGCCATCTCCATTCCCAGATCGCCGTCCGGCTCCTCGGCCTTCTTGGTCTTCTGCCCGAAGCGGTGGTTGATCTCGCGCGCCAACTCGCCCACCTCTTCCGCCAGTCGCGCCATGTTGGTGAGTGGGTGGAAGTAGCCCTCCTCGAAGCGCGAGATCCAGGCGTCGACCCGCCGCTGGAGGACGCCTAACGTCTCGCCCGGCGCGGGGGCCGGGGCGTCGCTCACGGCCGGCGCGCGGCCAGCGCCGCGATCAGGGCCTTGCAGAACTGGGGCAGGTCTGCCGGCGTGCGCGAGGAGATCAGGTTGCCGTCCACCACCACCGGCGCGTCCACCCACTCCATCCCGGCGTTCACCAGGTCGTCCCGGATCGCGCCGACGCTGGTGCCGCGACGGCCCCGCACGATCCCGGCCGAGATCGGGACCCACCCGGCGTGACAGATGAACGCGATCGGCTTGCCGGCCTCGTGGATCTCCCGCGTCAGCGAGAGCACCGTGCCCGAGCGGCGCAGGATGTCGGGCGCGTAGCCGCCCGGGATCACCAACCCGTCGAAGTCGGCGGCGCGGACCTGGTCGACCGTGGTGTCGGGCGTGAGCGGATAGCCGCGCTTGCCCTGGTACTGGGGGGCGTCGCCCAGACCGGCGACCACGGTGCGGACCCCCTCCTCCTCGAGCCGGATCTTCGGGTACCAGAGCTCGAGGTCCTCGTACCAGGGGGCGGCGAAGAACAGCACGGATCGACCGGAAAGCGACATGAGCGACCTGGGATCGGGAAACCCCGAATCTACCCCGCCGTGCTACATTTGGGGCCGCGCCCGACCCGACCCTCTCTCCGCCTCCGCTCATGAGAACTCGCGACCAGATCCTCGCCAACCTGGAGACCATCTACCGGGAGTCCTTCGAGCGGGCCAAGACCGAGGAGGACCCTCGGCGGATGGCGGAGCTGGACTGCTCCTTTGTGCGCGATCAGCTGACCCTCGAGATCCTGCTCGATATTCGCGATCTCTTCTCCGTCGCGCCCGCCGCGCAGAAGGCCGGCTCCAGCGCCATCGAGAAGCTGGAAGCGCTCCGTCGGCTGACCAAGCTGCGATGAGCCGGTTGCTCCGCGGTTTCGGGCTCGCCGCCGCGCTCGCCGCGGCCGGCTGCGCGGGTGAAGGCAACCAGCCGGACCTCGTGGTCTTCGCCCGGATCTGGACTGGGGACAGCGCCCGGCCCTTCGCCGGCGCCATGGCCGTCAAGGCCGACACGGTCTACGCCGTCGACGACAGCCTCGCCATCGAGGCGCTGATCGGTCCGCGCACCGAGCGGCTCGACTATCCCGGCCAGTTGGTGGTCCCCGGCTTGATCGACGATCACGTCCACCTCTTCGCCGGCGGATTCCAGCTCACCAGCGTCGATCTCCGAACCGCCGGCACGCCCGAGGAGTTCGCCCGCCGGATCGGCGAGTTCGCCCAAACGGTTCCCGCGGGGACCTGGATCCAGGGCGGGGATTGGGACCACGAGGGCTGGCCCGGCACCCCGCTGCCGGACCGGTCTTGGATCGATTCGCTCACTCCCGACCATCCGGTCTTCGTCAATCGCCTCGACGGTCACATGGCGCTCGCCAATTCGGCCGCCTTGCGCGCCGCCGGCCTCGACCGCTCGGCCGCGAGCCCGCCGGGTGGCGAGATCGTGCGGAGGGCGGACGGCGAGCTGACCGGCGTCCTCAAGGACGCGGCCATGGACCGGGTCTACTCCGTGATTCCCGCGCCCTCGGCCGAGCAGCGCGACTCCGCGCTCGTCCGGGCGATGCGTCACGCGGCCTCGCTCGGCGTCACCGGCGTCTCCAGCGTCAGCACCGCCTGGCCCGAGGTCGCGGCCCTCCGCCGGGCCCGGGCGCGCGACGCGCTCACCCTTCGGGTCGCGAGCTACTTCCCGCTCGCCGACTGGCGATCGGTGGCCGAGTCGCTGCGGGGCAACGGTCCGGGCGACGATTGGATTCGGGTGGCCGGCGTGAAGGGATTCGTCGACGGGTCGCTGGGCTCCACCACGGCGCTCTTCGACCGGCCCTACGACGACGCGCCCGCGACCAGCGGGCTCTTCGTCACGCCCGAGGACTCGCTGCGGGCCTGGATCGGCGCGGCCGACTCGGCTGGCCTCGACGTCGCCGTGCACGCCATCGGCGATCGGGCCAACGGCGTCCTGCTCGATATCTTCGACAGCGTTGCCACCGCCCACGGGGCCCGAGACCGGCGCTGGCGGATCGAGCACGCTCAGCACCTCAGGCCGGCGGACATCCCGCGCTTCGCGGCGCTCGGCGTGGTGCCCTCGATGCAGCCGTACCACGCGGCCGATGACGGCCGCTGGGCCGAAAAGCGGATTGGCCCGGAGCGGATCCAGACCACCTACGCCTTCCGCTCCCTGCTCGACGCCGGCGCCAGGCTCACCTTCGGATCCGACTGGACCGTGGCGCCGCTCGATCCGATCCTCGGGCTCAAGGCGGCCGTCACCCGCCAGACGATCGACGGCCGATACCCGGAGGGCTGGGTGCCGGCGCAGAAGATCACCGTGGACGAAGCGCTCCGCGCCTACACGGCCAACAACGCCTATGCGATGCACCTCGAGCGCTCCGTCGGGCGGCTCACGCCGGGACGCCAGGCTGACTTCGCCGTCCTGAGCCGCAACCTGCTCGCGATCCAGCCGGCCTGGATCGACAGCACCCGGGTCGTGCTCACCGCAGTGGGCGGGCGGGTGGTCTATCGGGCCCCCTAGGATCGCGCGCCCGTAGCGGATACTGCAAGGTCAAGCAGCACATCGGGTTAGCCTGCCTCGCGCGACCCCGCCCGAACCGCTAGATTCCGACCGTTCGACTGGCTCCAACCGACAACTCAGGACTGCTCATGGCAACTCGAAGCCAGCCGCGGGCGCGTGCTTCCGCCCGTCTCGAAAAGCCGGACCTTCTCGAGCTCTACCGGATCATGCTCCTCTCCCGGCGACTCGACGACAAGGAGATCCAGCTCAAGCGGCAGAACAAGATCTTCTTCCAGATTTCGGGCGCGGGGCACGAGGCGATCGGCGCCGCGGCCGGCCGGGTCCTTCGCGCCGGCCACGACTGGCTCTTTCCCTACTATCGCGATCGCGCGCTCTGCCTCGCTCTCGGGATGACGGCCACCGAGATGCTGCTCGGCGCCGTGGGCGCGGCGGACGATCCCAACTCCGGCGGGCGTCAGATGCCCTAGCATTGGGGTCACAAGGAGCTCAACATCGCCAGCTCCTCGAGCCCGACCGGCAC
>JBFXAS010000079.1:0-19361 GCA_050184075.1 Gemmatimonadales bacterium | reverse complement strand
TAGCGCTCCTCGAAAAGCCCGGTGTGACGCAGCGTGTCGGCCGCGCGGGTCCGGGCCGCCTTCGGCGGGAGGCCGCTCACTTCCGCCATGTGGGTCAGGAACTCCGCCGCGCTCACCTGACTCGGCGGACAGTCGTGCTCCGGCATGTAGCCGAGGCGGCCTCTCACCGCGAGATCGGCCGAGGTGTCCTGGCCGAGCACCTGGGCCCGGCCGGCGGTGGGCCGGACGAGACCCATGAAGATCTTGATCGCGGTGCTCTTGCCGGCGCCGTTCTCACCCAGGATGCCGGTGATCCCGTCCGCGATGGTGAAGGACACGCCGTCGAGGGCGACGACGTTGCCGTAGCGTTTGGTGAGCCCGTCGGCGACGAGCAGCGGCGCGCCGGTCGACATCAGGTTCCTTTCACCCGGGGACAGGCGTCGGCGTATCCGAGCTGGCAGGCCCGCTGGGTGAGCTGCACCGCTCTGCTGGGCTGGCGATACACGCCGGCGCCGCGCTCGTACATGCCTGCCAGGTTGTAGCAGGCCTCGGCATGGTTGCCGTCACAGGCCTCGCGGTAGAGCCGGGCGGCCTGCTGGAAGTTCTCGGCCATCCCGTGCCCGGTCTCGTTCAGGACCCCGAGCTCGAAGCAGCCGGAGGGATCGTGCCCCTCGCACGCCTTGGTGAAGAGCGCGGTGGCCAGCGAGTCGTTCCGCTCCATGCCCGCGCCCTCCGCCGCGAGCCGGCCGAGCCCGACGCAGCCGAGGGCCGACTCGCCGTCGCAGCCCTGGCGGAAGAGGGCGGCCGCCCGGGCCACATCCCGCTCGACACCGCTCCCTTCGGTATAGAGGCGGCCCAGCTCGGCACATCCCTGCATCTGCTCGCCGTCGCAGGCGCGCTGGAAGAGCGCCGCGGCTCGGGGGGGATCCTTGGAAACGCCGGCCCCGAGGCGATGGAGCTCGCCCAGGCGGGTACAGCCCTCCATCGCGCCGCCGTCGCAGGCCTGACGGAAGAGCCCCGGTGCGCGCGCGGAGTCTCGCTCCACGCCGCGGCCCTGCTGGTAGAGCAGGCCGAGCCCCGCGCAGCCCTCGCTGACCGAGCCGTCGCAGGCGCGCTCGAACATCCGGGCCGCGCCGGCCGGGTCGCGGAGCACGTACTCGCCCTTGAGCAGCCGGTCCCCGAACCGGTAGCAGGCCTCGGCAGCGCCCTCCTGGCATTCCGCGCGGAGCACCTTGGCCGCCCGGTTCTCGGGGTGACATCCGCCAAGCCACCAGGCGGCCAGAGCCGCCAGGAGGATCCGGGATGCGCGCTGGCCCGGGTCTTTGCCCGGTGGGATGCGTCTCGGCATCGTTGCGCGTCCTGTGCTGGGTGGTGAGGTCAAGTGCCTCGGCGACTGCGTACGGGCATCGCGCGGCGACGGTTTCAGATCGGAACCTCCAGGCGGTTTGACAGACCTCGACCGGCCCCCGAAGTTGCCCGCGGCTCCGTCCGCCACGGCCGCGGATCGACGTTAGGCGCCGGTCCTCCCATCCCCGTCCCGATCCCCCGGAACGACCTCCGCCTGGAGCTCGACCGGCACCGCGTCCTCGTCACCGGTGGCACCCGTGGGATCGGCCTCGAGCTCGACCAGACCGAGATCCTGGTCGGCAAGGCCGGGCTGGTGACCCGGCTCCACCGCTGGCTCCCGGGTCTGGGCGCACGAATGCTCAAAGACGGCTGAGCCGGACGCCTCGGAAGGGGTGCCTATATTGCGAGGGTGACACCCCCCGCACGAGCGGCTCCCACCGAAGTGATGCGCAGCTGGACCAGGCGCGCATGGGGCTGGCTGGACCAGTTCAGGCAACGCGAGAACCAGCTGGCCCTGCTGATGAGCCTGGTGATCGGCGCCCTGGTGGGCCTCGTGGTGGTCGCCTTCATCCTGCTGACCGGGCGGCTGGCCGCCCGGATGTATCCCGCTGGCGGGTCGGGCTTCCGCCGGCTCCTGATGCCGATCCTGGGCGCGCTGGGCACCGGCTACCTGATCCAGCGCTTCTTTCCCGACGCCAGGGGCAGCGGGATCCCCCAGACCAAGGCCGCCCTCTTCATCCACGACGGGCGGATCTCGCTCAAGACCGTGCTCGGCAAGTTCTTCAACTGCTCCGCCTCGCTGGCGAGTGGGATCGCGCTCGGCCGCGAGGGACCCTCCGTCCAGATCGGCGCGGGGCTCGCATCGGTGATCGGACGGCGGCTGGGTCTCACCACGGCGCAGATCAAGGCGCTGGTGCCGGTGGGCGGCTCGGCGGCGCTCGCAGCGGCCTTCAACACCCCGATCGCCGCGGTGCTCTTCTCGCTCGAAGAGATCATGGGCGACCTCCACGCCCCAGTGCTCGGCTCGGTGGTGCTGAGTTCGGCCACCTCGTGGATGGTGCTGCACCTCCTGCTGGGCGACGAGCCACTCTTCCACGTCGCCGGCTACCACCTGGTCAACCCGATCGAGTTCGGGGCCTACGCGCTGCTCGGGGTGGTCGGCGGGCTCGGCTCGGTCGCGTTCGTCAAGCTGCTCCTCTATCTCCGGCGCCGCTTCATGGCGATGGATCGGAAGACCGGCTGGTGGCAGCCGGCCGTCGGCGGGCTCACCGTCGGGGTGATGGGCTTCTTCCTGCCCGAAGTGCTCGGCGTCGGCTATGACACCGTCGACAAGGCGCTCAACGGCGACCTCGTCCTCCGCACGGTGGTGCTCCTGGCCGGACTCAAGATCGTGGCGAGCGCGACCTGCTACGCCTCGGGCAACGCGGGCGGCATCTTCGGCCCGAGCCTGTTCATCGGCGCGATGCTCGGCGCCGCGGTGGGACAGCTCGCCCACCTCGCCCTGCCGGAGTACACCGCCGGGCCGGGGGCCTACGCGCTGGTGGGCATGGGCGCGGCCTTCGCCGGGATCGTGCGGACCCCGCTCACCTCGGTGATCATGATCTTCGAGATCACCCGCGACTACGCGATCATCGTCCCCGTGATGATCGCCAACCTGATGGCATTCTTCATCTCCTACCGGCTACAGCGGGAGCCGATCTACGAGGCGTTGGCGCTCCAGGACGGGATCCACCTCCCGACCGCCGTCTCGCGCGACCAGGAGGGTCGCCACCAGGTGCGGGCGGCGCTCCGGCCGCCGCCGCTCGTGCTCGCGCCCGAGATGAGCGTCGCCGACGCCTGGGAGCGGGTGAAGGACCGCGAGCTGGACTCGTGGCCCGTCGCCGACAGGAGCGGTCTGTGCGGACTGGTCCGAAGCGCGGAGCTTGCGCGGGCGTTCGACGGCGGGGGGAGGGCGGAGCGAGTCACCGCCCTGATGGAGGCGCTCCCGGTCGGCGTCGACCCCGAGGCGATGGCGCGCTTCCCCCACCTCCACGTCGATCACGGACTGAGCCTCGCCCTGGAGCGGATGGGGTCCGCCCGCCGGAACACGCTCCCGGTCGTCAGCCGCGGGAACGTGCGCCACCTGCTCGGCGTGGTGACGCTCGACGACGTGCTCGCGGTGTACGGCGTCGAGGGCCGGGAGGAGCCCGACGGTGACTGACGCCGCCGGATCGTCGCCGAAAGGCTCCCCCACGCCGCAGGCGTTCTGGACCACGTTCCTGCTGATCTTCGTTGCGATTGCGATCCTCTTCTCCCTCGACACGACGCTCGCCCGGATCGACCGGGACGAGATCCGGGCCGAAGCCACGGCCCATTTCGAGGACGGACGGCGGCTGATCGCGGCGGGGAAGTATCGCGAGGCCGTCGACCGGCTCCGAACCGCGGCGTTCCTCGAGCGGGGCAACCGGGACTATCGCCTCACTCTCGCCGAGGCGCTCGCGGGGGCGGGAAAGCCCGCGGACGCCGAGGCGCAGCTCGACGAGGTGCTGCGCGAGCACGCGACCTGGGGCCCGGCCAACCTCGCGATGGCCCGGACCCTGGTCCTGGAGGGCAGGCTGCCCGAGGCCACCTCCTATTACCATCGCGCCATCTACGGCCAGTGGAACGACGGCGATGCCGCCGAACGGCGAGTGAGCGCGCGCTTCGAGCTGATCTCGCTCCTGGTGCGAGAGGATTCGCAGCAGGAGCTCCTGGCCGAGCTGCTGCCGCTGCTCGACGAGGCGCCCGACTCGCTGCCGCTCAGGAAGGAGCTCGGCCACCTCTTCGTCGTGGCCGGCTCGCCCACCCGGGCGGGCGCCATCTTCCGGGAGATTCTCCGCCAGGACCCCGAAGACCCCGACGCCCACGCCGGCCTGGGCGAGGCGGAGTTCGCGCGTGGCAACTACCGCTCCGCCCGAAGCGCGCTGCTCACCGCTCGCCGACTGGCGCCCGACGACAGCTCCATCGTCCGGCATCTCGCACGGGTGGAGCGGGTGCTCGCGCTCGACCCGACCCGCCGCGGTCTCAGCCGGGACGAGCAGCTGCGCCGGAGCTTCACCCTGATCGAGCTCGCTGCGCGGGCCCTCGAGCTGTGCACCGGGCCGAGCACACCCGTCGAGATTCGCGCGATGCTCGACAGCGCGCAGAGCCGGCTCGAGCGCCACCAGCGCTTGCGCGGGGCGAGCTACGAGGCGAACCTCGACCTTGCCGAGCGCGTGTGGACCGCGCGGCAATCCACTTGCAGTTCGCCCGCCGCGGCCGACGACCCGGTGAGCCTGGTGCTGGCGCGGCTGGCCCAATGACGAGGGTATCGTCCGCGCAGCAGCTTGCGCACAGGAGATCAGAGCCATGACCCAACCGCTACCCGATCGCTTCCTCCCCATCGTCCAGTCGCTCGTCCGGATCGTCGTCGGGGCGGCGTATTTCAGCCACGGCGGCCAGAAGCTCTTCGGCTGGTTCGGCGGCATGGGCGGGGATAACGGCACCGTCGAGCTGGCGAGCCGCTTCGGCGCCGCAGGAGTGATCGAAGTGGTCTGCGGCGCGGCGCTGGTGCTCGGCCTCGGGACCCGGTGGGCCGCGTTCATCGCCTCCGGAGAGATGGCCGTCGCCTACTGGTGGGTCCACGTCGTGGGTCGCGGGGAGCTCTGGTGGTGGGCCAACGGCGGCGAGCTCTCGCTGGTTTATTGCTTCGTCTGGCTCGGGTTCGCCGGCTGGGGCGGGGGCCCGCTCAGCCTCGACGCCCGACTCGCGGCGCGGCGGGCGCAGCCGGCTTGATCCGCCGGCGGTCGACCCTGCTCCTGGCGCTCGGCCTGGGGCTGGCCCTCGGCACACCCGGTTACCTCGCGCTCAGCCGAGCGGAGCTGTCCGGCTGTCTGCTCCACCCCGCAACTTCGCGCTGCAGGCCGCACCACCGTTCGCGCTCGCCGGCGCGATCTCGCCACCGCCCCCACGACGGCCGCCGCAAGCACGCCGCTCCTTTCCCGCTCCCGGTTGGAGCGATCCGTCGCAGGCTGCCGCGTCGGGACCCGGCCGCGCTCGCGAAGGGGCAGAGGGTTGCTGCGGTCGTGGCCTCCCCAGTGGCCCAAGCCGTCCTGGTCGTCCGCCGCCACCGGGCGCGGGTCGGCGCCGCGCCCGTTCGCTAGGCCAGGACCCCCGATGACCGTAGGCGAGTCTGTCGAGCGTGGACGCATTCCCATATAGACATATATTGTCTCCCATGGCGAGAGCAGCCACCACGACCGACGCCTTCAACGCCGTCGCCGAGCCGAGACGGCGCCAGATCCTCGACCTGCTGGCGGAGGGCGAGCGACCGGTTCACGAATTGGTCGAGCGGCTCGGTCTCGGGCAGCCGCAGGTCTCCAAGCATCTGCGGGTGCTGCGCGAAGTCGGCCTGGTGGAGGCGCGCGAAGACGGCCGGCGGCGGCTCTATCGGCTGAACCCAGAGCCGCTCAGACGGATTCACGATTGGGTCAAGCGATACCAGGCTCGTGGGAGGCCCGGTTCCTGGCCCTGGATGAGGTGCTCACCGAGATGAAAGGGAAGGAAGATGACGACGATGGCGAGTAGCCGAACGGCGGTGGTGACGCTCCCGAGCGACACCCAGATCCTGGTCATCCGAGAGTTCGCGGCGCCGAAGCACCTGGTCTACAAGGCCTGGACCACTCCCGAGCTGATCCGGTCTTGGTGGTCGGCCAAGCGCGGCGAGGTGACCGTGGCCGACGTCGACCTGAAGCCGGGTGGCCGATGGCGGTACGCAATGACCACCGGGAAGGGCTTCGAGGTGGCCTTCCACGGAGAGTACCGGGAAGTCGTGCCGAACGAACGATTGGTCTACACGGAGGTGTACGAGGGGGCGCCGGACGCCCCGGCCGTAACCACCGTCACCTTCGCCGAGCAAGACGGGAGGACGACCGTCACGATCCTCGCGGATCACGCCAGCAAGGCCGCGCGCGACGCGGTGATCGCGACCGGGATGGAGGACGGACTCCAGGACGCGCTCGATCTGCTCGAGGAGGCGGCCATCGCGCTCTCTTCCCGTTAGCGGCCGATCGGGATCTCCAGCATGCTCGGGTAGCTGGCGTCGTGGTGCAGGGTGATGTGCGCGGTCCGGGCGTCCTTCCTGGTCTCCCGCGCCACGACGCCGCCAGCATTGTAGTTCTTCTGGAGATGGATCGAGTTCGGGGCCTGGATCACCAGGCGGAGCCGACTCCCGCGAGAGACGCGTCGCGAGAAGAAGGGAAAGCCATCGAGCTCGTAGCGCTCGACCGTGCCCGCGGGCACCGGCGACTCCACCCGAGGCGAGTTGCGATAGCGGGCGCGGAGAATGTCTCCGGTGAGCATCACGCTGGTGCCGTTTGGCAGGATCTCATAGAGGGTCGCCTGGAGATCGGTGTCCGGGACGTCCATCGAGAGATAAGCGACCAGCCTCACGTACCCGGTCACTTCGGTGGCCTCCTCGAAGGGTGCGCTGTGATAGACCACGCCGTGCCCGAAGAGGTTCAAGGCGGCCCGCTGACTGAGGAGCCCCGGCTCGGGATCCGGTTCCCGCTCCAATCTGCCGGGCCGGAGGTCACGGGGATCGTAGACGAACCGATCGGACGGGGCCGAGCGCTCCGCGGTGGGCTTCACGCCGGTGAGCGCGCCCGAGGCGAAGGCGTCACCCGCCTCGCCGTCGGAGGAGAGATAGAGCGTCCGGCGTGAGGCGGTCACCGCGTCGAGGCTCGGCGCATATTTCCACTCTTCCGCGCCCGGCCCAACCACGTAGTAGGCCACCCGGTCCCGGAGGAATCCGGGCTTCGGGCCGTCGCTCATGGTCCAGTCGTACCACTCCTTGTGGAGCGCGTTCAGATCGACGAGGCTGGCCGGCCCGAAGCTGAGCCCGTCCACCTCGCGGCGCGGGGTCCGCGTGCCGGCGTGATCCCAAGGACCGAGAATCAGGAAGTGCTTCGCCTTCGCGTCGGCGCTGCCCCAGCGCATGTGACGGTGGTAGTACTCCATCGCGCCGGGCTGATCGCCATCGTAGTGACCGGTGATGGTGAGGATCGGGACGCCGATCCGGGCGTACGCAGCCGAGTCGGGCACCATCGCGTCCCAGTAGGCGTCGGGCACCGGATGGGCGATCCACTTCTGGAAGTTGGGCAGCGGGTTGCCGACCAGCCGATCGAGCGTGGCGTAGGCCGCGCCCTCGTCGTAGAGCTTGCCGAACTTGTCGCGCCAGTAGGATGCCTCGCCGAACAGGTTGGTGTTGCCGGTGACGCCGCTCGTGAAAGTCATCCACTGGACCACGTAGCTGCTGTAGACGTTGCCCTGGAAGGGGAAGTCGATCCCGGGATGGGCCGCCGCCGCGGGCACGATGGTGGCGAGGTGGGGCGGGAACTCCTTGAGCGTCGACCATTGATCGAAGCCGGCGTAGGAGCCACCCCACATCGTCACCTTGCCATTCGACCAGGGTTGCGCCGCGAGCCACTCCACGACGTCGTGCCCGTCCTTGGCCTCGTTGGCCATCGGCTCGAACGCGCCGCCGGAGTTGCCGCGTCCCCGGACGTCCACCAGCGCGAAGACGTAGCCGTGCCGGGCGAAGTACATCGCCCGGTCGTGATAGCTGTCGGCGATGTAGGGCGTCAGGGTGAAGATCACGGGACGGGGCTCGCGCGACTCGGCCGGGAGATAGATCGTGGCGTTGAGCGTCACGCCGTCCCGGAGCGGGATCCGGGCGCCCCAGACCAGGTCGACGGACGGGTCCGCGCCCTTGTCCTGCGCGAAGAGGGCGAGCGGAAGGAGAGCCAAGAGCAGCGCGACGGCGAGCCCGCCGAGGGAGCGACGCATGGGCACCGAGATCCTGTTTCCGAGGTGGGACGGGGCGTAGCAGGAACCATGGCGCGGCCGGCCGGGGAACGCAAACCGGAGCGACGGCCGGTGATTCAGCCGGATCTCGGTCCGGCGTCGCGATCGGTCAGCACCGGAAGAAACGCCGACCACGGACCGACCTCCTCGCGGTAGCGCTTCGCCATCACTCTGGAGACCTGGGCCAGGTGTCCCAGGTCGTGCGCAACCCAGGTCGAGAGCAGCTGGCGCAGGGTGACCGATCCGAAGCTCGGGTGGGTGCCGGTGAGCGCCAGCTCCGCCTCGCCGAGCCGCCATTGCGACAGCTGGTCCAGGTTGGCCGCGCGGAGCGAGGCGAGCTCGTCGAGCAGGGTCTCGATCCGCCGACCGGCGTTCCGGACACGATGGCGGTGCCGATCAAAGGGCTCGAAGGGCTCCGCCGAGCGGGCAAGGATCAGCCGGGCCCGCGCCATCCAATCCCGTTCCTCGCCGTCGATCAGATGGCCGACGACGTCGAAGGGGCTGAAGCTCTCCGGTCCCTCATCGGCCCGCACCCAGGCGTCGGGCACGCCACGGAGCAGGGCATCGAGGACGGCTGGAGTGCGCCGCAGGACCGCGGTCGCCTCCGCGAGGTCGAAGCTCATGAGGGCACAGCCTCCGCAGCGAGGATGGCATAGCGGGCCAGGTCTTCGAAGACGCCGCTCTTGATGACGCACTGCCGGTGCACGCCCTCGAGCGTCGGCAACTCGGCCGGGAAGCGGCGGTCACTCGGGTCGATCATGCCGATCGGCCCCGGAGTCAGGACGCCGACGGCAACGCCACAGGCGGGATCGAGACCGGCAAAGCGCGCACCGAGAACATGGCGGACAAATTGTGGGCGCGAGCGGGGCAGGGGCAAGGCGCTTCCGAAACCGACTCGTCGCGGCGAGCGTAGCGAGAGAAGCCCCCTCGAAGACGGGAGATCCGCCCATGCCGGCGATCCGATCGCTGCTGACCGTTGTGATCTCGCTGGCCACTGTCACAGGGTCGTCGGCCCAGTCGGCGGTAGAGCGGCGGGTCGTGGTTCAGGAGCAGGGCTGGGAGCTGATCGGCGACCTGTCGCTGCCAGCCGAGCCGGGCAAGCGTCCCGCCGTGCTGATGCTCAATGCCGCCAACCGTGATCGCACGGAATACGCAGCCCTGGCCCGTGAGCTGGCGCGCCGGGGCGTGGCCTCCCTCCGGCTCGACCTACGCGGCCATGGGGAAAGCGTCAACCGGGGACGGTTCGTCCCTGGCGAGGTGCCCCGAAGCCCGCTGATCTGGGACTCGGAGGCGGACGTGCTGGCGGCCCTCCGTTTCCTCCGGGAGCAGCCCACCATCGACGGCAGTCGAATCGGCGTGGTCGGGGCGAGCTACAGCGGGGAGGAGATGGCCGAGGCCGGCCGGATCGGTGGCTTCGCCAGAGCGTACGTCGCGCTCTCGCCGGGGTCCTTCAGCGATGAGTCGGTCGACGGAATCGACCGCAGTGGGGCGGCGTGGCTCTTCGTGGCCTCGCGCGACGAGCGCTTCATGCGGGAGATCACCGCGGCCGTGAGGGAGCGGAGCCGAACCGTGGAGCTGCTGGTCTTGCCCGGCGTCGAGCACGGCACGCGGCTGCTCGGATCGGTGCCGGGGCTCCCGGAGCGGCTCGCGGTCTGGCTTGCGACCGCGCTCCGCTGAAGCGGCGTCGGGGCCCGGTGCAACCACAGGAGTAGAAGCCCGGTGTGCTCGGCAGTTGCCCCGGGCGCGCGACAAGTTCTACACTACCGGACAACCAGACCGGGGACACTCTCGTGCCAGTGGTGCCAGTCGGCGAGGCGAGCATCGCCTACGAGGAGCGGGGCAGCGGGTTTCCGATCCTGCTGATCGCGCCGGGCGGGATGCGCTCCGCGGCGGCGCTCTGGGCGCGGGCCCCGTGGAACCCGATCGATCACCTGGCGGAGCATTTTCGGGTCATCGCCATGGATCAGCGAAACGCCGGTCGATCGGTGGGTCCGATCCGTCGCGGCGACGGCTGGAACACCTATCGCGCCGACCAGCTCGGGCTGCTCGACGCCCTGGGCATCGATCGCTTCCACTACCTCGGCATGTGCATCGGGGGCTCGTACGGCTTGGGGCTGATCGAGGCGGCACCGGAGAGGGTGGTGTCGGCGGTGCTGCTCCAGCCGATCGGGCTGGATCGAAATCGCGAGGCCTTCTTCGAGATCTACGACGCCTGGGCGAACGACCTCCGCGCGGCGCGCCCCGAGGTCACCGACGAGGCCCTGGCGTCGCTCAGGCAGGCGATGTTCGGCGGGGACTTCCTCTTCAACACGAGCCCGAAAGTCGTCGAGCAGTGCCGGACGCCACTCCTCGTCCTGATGGGCAAGGACCTCCACCACCCCGAGTCGATCTCGAGATCGGTGGCTTCGCTCGCGCCGAAGGCCCGGCTAATCGAGCGGTGGAAGGAGCCCGAGCATCGCGACGCGGCCAAGACGGCGGTGCTGGAGTTCCTCCTGAGCCATACGCCGAGCCAGGCGAACGGTCGATCCGGTTGACGATCGGTTGACGATCAGGCGCGAGCGTGCTCCGAACCCTGAATGGAGCCGCTCCCTTGTCGCACCGCGCCACCAGCCCTCACCAGCTTCTCCTCCTCACCGCGCTCGCCACCGGCTGCGGCCGCCCGGCCGACCCGATCCGTCTCGTGCAGGTGGCCGGGGCGGCGGACTCGCTCTTCATCTCGGCAAGGGCTCTGGCGCCGGCGTTGGCCCAGGGAGGCTGCGAGCCGGTCGCCGTCGAGCGGACCGTGTGGGACGGGGTCGCCGTCGGCCAGGCGGGCCGCGGGGCGATCACGGAAAGCGGGGCGGCGGCGCTGGTGGACCTGGAGCGGACGGCGCTGGTCTTCTGGGACGCCGAAGGTCGCGAGCGTGGCCGAGTCGGCCGTCGGGGCAGCGGCCCCGGCGAGTTCGGCCAGTTCGTCATGGTCTCGGCCTGGCCGGGCGACACCATCGCGATCTTCGAGAACCGGACGGCGCGGATCACCCTGTTCACGGCGGCGGGGCTGGCCGGTCTGGTCTCCATCGGCGACCTGCCCGCGCTCAACGCGGGCGGGCTCTTCGGCCGGTTCGCCGACGGCACGCTGCTCTTCGCCGCGGGGCTCGACACCCAGCACCCGACCGCCGAGCCGATGTTCCGGGCTCCCTACTTCCTCGCCCGCTGGCGGCGCGCCGGAATCCTGTTCGACACCGTCGTCGCCGGACTCGAGGGACCCTCGTGGCATCGGATCGATTGGAACGGTCGGACCGGGGTGGCGACGGCGCTCTTCCATCGAGTCACCTGGGCGGGCGCCACGGCCGAGCGGGTGGTGGCGTACGACAACGCGTCGCCGACCGTCCGGGTGCTGACCCTGGACGGGGTCGTGGAGCGAGTCGTCCGGCTCGAGCTGATCGACCCTCCGGTCTCGGATCTCGACCGCGACACCGCGTACGCGAGGCTCGATCGGGTGGCGCGGACGGGCCCGGTGCCGACGGCATCGCGACTGCTGCCCGAGGAACGGCCGGCCGCGCTCTGGAACGGGACCGACCGCGACGGCTTCTGGCTGGCCGTCTTCCCGCCACTGGCCGAGGACCGCCAGGTCTACCTGCGGTTCGGCGTCGACGGCCGGCCGACGCACTGCTTCCGCCCGACGCCGGACACCCGCCCGATCGCTCTCGCTGGCGCACGGGCGCTGGTCGTGGCCGAGCGTGACAGCCTTGATCTGATCTCGATGGAGCGAGCGGTGCCGTTCCCGGCCGTCCGTTAGGCGCGGATACGCGGGTAGTCCATGTACCGGGCGGTCTCGTCGGCGACCTCCCGGCCGTGGAGCCGCTCGACCACGCCGAAGGCCATGTCGATCCCGGCCGACACCCCGGCCGAGGTGACGATCCCATCGGTCACGAAGCGGGCGTCGCGATCGACGGCGATGGTCGGGTCGATCTGGCCAAGCAGGTCGAGCGCGCCCCAGTGGGTGGTGGCGCGACGGTTGGAGAGCGCGCCGACCTTCGCGAGCAGGAGAGCGCCCGTGCAGACGGAGCTCACCAGCTTGGCCCCAGGCAACACGCTGCGGATCCAATCGAGCGTGGGCTGGTGCTCGAGCAGCGGCCGGGTACCGAAGCCTCCCGGAACCACCAGGAGATCGATCGGCGGGGCGTTGCCGAAGTCGCAGTCCGGCGTCACCCGGAGGCCGCCAGTCGCCGCGACGGGCTCTGAAGTCGCCGCGACGGTCAGCACCCGAAAGGGCGCCGAGTCGTCGCTCCGGCGCGACTCGATGCCCGGCTCGAGGCGAGTGCGCGAAAAGACCTCGTACGGCCCGGCGAAGTCGAGCACCTCGACTTCGTCGAAGATCAGGATACCCACCGTGGTCTTGCGCACCTGCTGCTCCGTTGCGGGGGGGGGAAGAATACCTGAGGGCCGATTCCGAGCCTAGGACCGTCCGCCCCGACTAGCTTGCAACTATGGCCCGCTCGACCATTCCCGGCGCGACCGCAGGTCTCCTGTTGGGCCTGCTGGCCGGCTGCGGGGCCGGGGCCGGCGGGTCCCCCGGACCACTGCCCAGCACCGTCGCGCTCTACGACGGCTCGACCCGCGCCCCGCTCGACCAGCGGGTGCTCCTCGACCGCGCCCGCTCGGCCGACTTCGTGCTCCTGGGCGAGGTCCACGACAACCCGGTCCATCACGAGACCCGGGGCCGCATCCTCACGGCGCTCGCCGACGTCGGTCCGGCGGTGATCTTCGAGCAGCTCCGAGCGTCGGACGGCCCGATTCCGCCTCCACCGGGCGGCCAGCCCGACAACGCCTGGCTCGACGAGCACGGCTTCGATCGTGCCGGCTGGCGTTGGCCGCTCCACCGTCCCGTGGTCGCCGCCGCGATCACCCACGGGCGGAGCCTCTGGGGCAGCAATCTCCCCCGGGAGTCGCTGGTCGGCGTGGTCCGCAACGGTGAATCGGCTCTTCCGCCCGAGCTGCGGACGGTGATGAGCCGTGCTCCGCTCGATTCGGCCGCTCAGGCGCTCATGGACCAGGAGCTGATCGACGGCCATTGCGGTCAGCTGCCGGCCTCGATGGTGGGCGGGATGCGCACGGCCCAGGTGGCGCGCGACGCCTCCATGGCTCGAGCCATGATGGCCGCCGCGGCCACGGGCCCGGCGCTGCTGATCGCGGGCAACGGGCACGTCCGCGGCGATGTCGCGGTGCCCCGGATCCTCCGCGCACTCGCGCCGGGGAAGACGGTGCTGGCGGTCGGCCTGCTCGAAACGGCCCCCGCCGGAGGGCTCCCGCCCGACGACGCCTGGACGGGCTACGACCTGGTGATCGTCACCCCGCGGATCGAGCGTCCGGACCCGTGCGCCGCGCTGCGCCGCTCGAGCCGCTGACCGGCAGAGCCCGGGACGGGCCGGCGGCTGGCCACCCTCGGGAGCGCCGGCTAGCTTCGTTCCAACGACCGATCGCAGCTCTCACCCCCCGAGACGCATGACTTTCCAGCGCCTTCGTCAGCCGTCGCTCGCGCTCGCCGGGCTGTTCCTGGCCGTTCCATCGATCGGAGCGGCTCAGGCGGTCGGCGCCACGCCGACGCTCCAGCCCGTCGAGCTCGATTCCACCCTCCTGAGCGGCTACCGCTGGCGGAACATCGGCCCCGACCGCGGCGGCCGATCGATCGCGGCCACGGGCGTCCGGGGAAGGAAGCAGGAGGCCTACTTCGGGGCGGTGGGCGGCGGGCTCTGGAAGACCACCGACGGCGGCGAGACCTGGCGGCCGGTCACCGACGACCAGATCACCTCGGCCTCAGTCGGCGCGGTGGCGGTGAGCGAGAGCGATCCGAACGTCGTCTTCATCGGCACCGGCGAGACCTGCATCCGCGGCAACATCATGCCCGGGGACGGGGTCTACAAGTCGACCGATGGCGGCGCCACCTGGACCCACGTCGGGTTCCGGCAATCCCACGGCGTCTCGAAGATCCGGATCCATCCGACCAACCCGAGCATCGTCTACGTGGCGGTGTTCGGGAAATACAGCGCTCCGAGCGACGAGCGGGGCGTTTACAAGACGACCGACGGCGGCCGAAGCTGGCGGCGGGTGCTCTTCCGCAACGATGCCACCGCGGCGATCGACCTCTCGATCGACCCGACGGACCCCAACGTGGTCTACGCCTCGCTCTGGGAGGCGTATCGCAAAGAGTATCAGATGTCGAGCGGCGGGCCCGGCAGCGGCCTCTTCAAGAGCACCGACGGCGGCGAGACCTGGACCGAGATCACTCGGCGCCCCGGCCTCCCGCAGCGCGGCGTGGTGGGACGAATCGGGGTCTCGGTCTCCGGCGCCAACCCGCTCCGGGTCTACGCCCTGGTCGAGCACGACAGCGGCGGGCTCTTCCGGAGCGAGGACGCCGGACGCACCTGGGCCAAGATCAACGAGAGCCGCTCGATCCGGCAGCGGGCCTTCTACTACACGCACGTCTTCGCCGACCCGGGGAACGCGGACGTCGTCTACATCGAGAACACCGCGCTCTTCCGATCGACGGACGGTGGCAAGACCCTCGACAACGTGGGTCGCGGCACCCACGGCGACTTCCACGACCTCTGGATCGATCCCGACGATCCGAGCCATCTGGTGGTCGGCAACGACGGCGGCGGGGCGGTGTCGTTCGACACGGCGGGGAAGTGGACCGCTCAGGACTACCCCACGGCCCAGTTCTACCACGTCGTGACCACGGCACACGTCCCCTACCACGTCTGCGGCTCGCAACAGGACAACAGCACGCTCTGCGTTCCCTTCGACTGGAATGCGGCGGCGGTCGGCCTCGGGATCGGTCGGAGGAGGGGCGCTGCGCGTGGCGCCGACTCCACCCGGGACATCACCGCCGGGGCCATGGCGGTGGCGTACGTAGCCGGCGGCGGTGAGCCGGGCTACATCGCGCCCGATCCCCGCAACCCGGACCTCTTCTATTCGGGCACCAACAACGGCGCCTACGTCGACAAGTTCAACCGGCGGCTCGGCATCTCGCGCGAAGTGAATCCATACCCCTGGTTTTACTCGGGCGAGCCGGCCATCGATATCCGCGAGCGCTGGCAGTGGACCTTCCCGATCCTGTTCTCGCCGGTGGATCGGCGGACGCTCTACGTCTCCTCGCAACGGCTCTGGGCCACGACCGACGGCGGCCAGACCTGGCGCGCCCTGAGCGGCGACCTCACCCGACACGATCCCGCGACGCTCGGCAAGTCGGGCGGGCCCATCACCGGCGACATGAACGGCCCCGAGGTCTACGCCACGATCTTCGCGGTCGGCCCGGGCAAGCGGGATATCAACGTGATCTGGACCGGCTCCGACGACGGACTGGTCCACGTCACCCGGGACGGCGGGACCACCTGGACCAACGTGACCCCGCCCGACATGCCCGACTTCGGCCGGGTGAGCCAGATCGACGCGTCGGCGTTCGGATCGGGCGCCGCCTACGTCTCGGTCCGCCGGCCGCTGCTCGACGACCTCGCCCCCTACATCTGGCGGACGAAGGACTACGGGAAGACCTGGACCAGGATCGTGAGCGGGATCCGCTCGGACGCCTACGTGCACGCCGTCCGCGAAGACCCGACCCGACGCGGCCTCCTCTACGCGGCGACCCAGCACGGTGTCTACCTCTCGTACGACGACGGCGATCGCTGGCAGGAGCTCAACCCCGATCTGCCCGACCTGCCGATCGTCGACCTGATCGTGGAGGACAACGAGCTGGTGATCGCCAGCCACGGCCGAGGCTTCTGGGTGCTCGACAACCTGGCACCGCTCCGCCAGATCGAGCCGGCCACGCTGTCGAGCCGCCTGACCGTGTTCACGCCGCCCACGGCGGTCCGCTCCGGCCCGGCGGTGGTGCTGAGCTGGTGGCAGGGCCGGAAGGCCGACTCGGTCCGGCTCGAGATCCTCGACTCGGCCGGCGCCGTGCTCCGGACCTACCGCCAGGACACGACCTCGGCGGACTCCGCGAGCACCGGCGGCGAGCGGGCGGGCCGCGACCGGGGCGGCCGGTACCTGCCTAACGTCGTCGGCCTCAACCGACTCGCGTGGGACCTCCGGGGCGAGGGCGCCACGACGTTTCCCGGGATGATCCTCTGGGGCGCCCGGACCGACGGTCCGTTGCTGCCGCCGGGACGCTACGCCGTCCGGGTGGTCGCCGACGGGGAGTCGGCGCGGGCGCCCCTCGTGGTCCGCCGGAATCCCTGGATCGAGGACGTCACCGACGCCGACCTCCGGGCGCAGTACGTCTTCGCGGCGCGGGTCCGTGACAAAGTGAGCGAGGCCAACGAAGCGGTGATCGCGATCCGCCGGGTCAAGGCGCAGCTGGAGGACCGGGTCGAGCGAACCGACGACGCCACCCTGGAGCGGCTCGCGAGTCGGCTCGACGCCGACCTGAGCGACGTCGAGGGCAACATCTACCAGGTGAGGAACCAGAGCAACCAGGACCCGCTCAACTTCCCGATCAAGGTCAACAACCGGCTCGCCAACCTGATGACCATGGCCCAGCGAGGCGACGGCCGACCGACCAGCAACATGCCGGAGATCTTCCGGATCCTGAGCGACGAGCTGGCGAGCTACACCGGTCGCCTGGCGGAGCTTTGGCGGCGAAACCTCAAGGCCGTAAACGCCGAGCTCGAGCGGCTGAGTCTGCCGCCGCTCGATCCCAACTGTCTCGAAGCGACGGGGTGCCCCGTCGGAGTGAGTGATTGAGCGGCAAGCCGGGCAGTGACCGATTCGACCGCCATCTGATCCGATACGGCGGCAGCTTCTCGCCGTTCCTGGTCGAGCGGGCGGAGGGCAGCTGGGTCTACGATCGCGAGGGTCGCGGCGTGCTGGACTTCACCTCAGGCCAGATGAGCGCGATCCTGGGCCACTCCCACCCCGACATCGTGCGGACGGTGCGCGAGCAGGTGGGGAAGCTCGACCATCTCTTCAGCCTGATGCTCTCGACGCCCGTGGTGGCATTGGCCGAAGCGCTCACCGCCGTCACGCCGCCGCCACTCGACAAGGTGATGCTGCTCAGCACCGGCGCCGAGTCGAACGAGGCGGCGCTCAAGATGGCCCGCCTCGCCACGGGGGGACACGAGGTGGTCGGCTTCGCCCAGTCGTGGCACGGCATGACAGGGGGCGCCGCGTCAGCAACCTACTCGGGGGGCCGGCGCGGCTATGGACCGGCCGCGAGCGCCGGGATGGCGATCTTCGCGCCGAACACCTACCGGCCGGCCTTCGAGGGCGCGAGCTGGCAGGACGAGCTGGACTACGGCTTCGATCTGGTCGACCGGCAGTCGACCGGTGCGCTGGCCGCCTTCATCGCCGAGCCGGTGCTCTCGGCGGGCGGAGTGCTCGACCCGCCGCCTGGATATTTCGCGGCGCTCAAGGCGAAGTGCGAGGAGCGGGGCATGCTGCTGATCCTCGACGAGGCGCAGACCGGGCTCGGCCGAACCGGGATGATGTTCGCCTTCGAGCGGGACGGCGTCGTGCCCGACATTCTGACGCTCTCGAAGACGCTGGGCGCCGGGCTCCCCCTCGCCGCGGTGATTACCTCGAGCGAGATCGAGGCGCGGTGCCACGAGCGCGGCTTCCTCTTCATCACCACCCACGTGAACGACCCGTTGCCGGCGGCCATCGGCTCGACGGTGCTGGAAGTGATCGCCCGCGACGGGTTGGTGGCCCGCGCCAACGAGGCCGGCGCCCGGCTTCGGTCGGGGCTCGAGGAGCTGGCGCGGGAGTTCGAGTGCATCGGCGACGTCCGCGGCCGGGGCCTGCTGCTCGGCATGGAGATCGTGGCCGATCGAACGAGCAAGCGCCCGGACCCCGCGCTTGGCGCGGCGGTCACCAACGCGGCCCTCGAGCGCGGGCTCAGCATGAACATCGTGAATCTGCCGGAGATGGGTGGCGTCTTCAGGATCGCGCCGCCACTCACCGTGTTCGACCAGGAGATCGATCTCGGCCTCGAGATGATGGCGGACGCCTTCCGCAGCGTGCTCGCCGCCGCCTGAGCCCCCTCACCAATCCGCGAGGAGGATCAATCGGTCTCGCGGCAACGCGCCTCGATCACGTCGAAGGCGGCCCGGGCATCAGTTGGTCGCTGAGCTCTCCGATGAGGGCAAAGATTCGGCGGGCGGCATCGACGATCCGGTCGGCGTCGACCTGGTCGAGCTCGAGGCCATCCATCCGCGATCGATAGGCCTGCCAGACGCTCGGCTGGCTTTCGCCGTACGACTGCAGATAGCGGGTCGCGCCCTTGGGCACCACCTTGGTCACCCCACGAGCGATGAACCGGTTGCCGTTCATGCTGCCCTCGAGCACGTAGTTGAAGCCGAGCAGCGAGAGCGGGTCGGAGGCCGCCGTGTTCCGAATGGCTTCGAGCAGCTGCGCCGAGGCCGGAAGCGGCGCCAGCGCGTCGGCGGACACCCCGAGCTGACGGAGGTCCTCCTCGAGATGGCGGACATGGAGGCCATCGTCCCGAACGACGCGCCGGAGCGCCGCGCACCCGGCGCCGGAGTCGTCGATCGCCTGTCGGAGGGCGCGATGCACCAGGTACATCTGCGCGAGCCAGGCGGCGTACTCTTCGACGGTGACCCGCCCGGCGACGAGCGAGCGCTGGAATCGGCGTCGCTCGGCGTCGGCATGCTGGGCGCGGGTGCCCTCGCGAAGCCGGTCCATGATGGCGGCCGCGTCGCCCGCTGGCGGGGAAGGGGGTCCGCCCGCGTCAGCGGGATCGGTCATAGGACCCCCATGAGGGCCAGCCCCGCGAGCCCGAGCCAGAAAAGCCCCTTGACGAGAAAGAACAGGAAACCGAATTGGAGGCCCCGTTGGACGATCCGCCTGAAGCGGGCGCCCGGGCGGCGAGGCGCATCGACTGGGGTTTGCATGATTGAAAACAGTTATCATTTTCTTTGAGTATCGGGAATACTAGATCGCGATCCCCGACCACGCAAGCCCCCTTTTCAGCCCTGACGCCCGGCCCACAGAGACCTCCGTCGCTACTCCGCCCGAAGGGCCTCCGCCGGGTCCACCCGGGCGGCCCGCCGGGCGGGCACCACACTCGCGACCACGGCCGTGACCCCGAGCGTCGCCACCACCGTCACCAGGACCCACGGATCAGATGGCGAAGTGTCGAAGAGCAGCGCCCTGGCGATCCGGCCGCCTATCAATCC
>JBFXAS010000078.1:0-19491 GCA_050184075.1 Gemmatimonadales bacterium | reverse complement strand
TCGGGCGCAACGACGGCGCCGACAACTTCGTGACCGTTGGCGGCCGATTCCTCGGCGAGAGCAGCTTCAGCGGGCCGGGCGCCGGCGGGTCGGCGACCGCGGTGGCGGTCGTCTCCGACCTGCTGTCGCTCGCGGCGCGGCCGGGCCGGGACGTGCGGGAGGAGTGGCAACCGGCCGTGCTTGGCGCGCCACCGTCCCGGCCGTACTACCTGCGGTTCGTGGTCCGGGATCGGCCCGGGATTCTGACGGCGATCGCGGGCGCGCTGGCGGAGCAGGGCATCAATCTGGACGTCGTGCTGCAGGAGCCCGGCTTCCCGAAGGACGCGCTGCCGTTCGTGATCACGGTCGAGCCCTGCGAGGAGCAGTCGCTCGCGGCGGCGTTGAAGGCGATCGCGGCTGAGGACTTCAACCTGACCGAGCCGCTGGCGCTGCCGATGATTCTCGGCCCGACCGCCTAGGATCCCTCCCGCTTCGGAGCCTCAGGGCGGTCCAACCGGCTTGCCGAGCAGCTTGCCGGTCGGTGCTCCCGGCTCAGGGACGTCTCTTGGTCAGCGACCCCAGGGGCCCGAAGCTCAAGCTGCCGTCGGACTCGATGCCCAGGGTCATCACGTCGGCCGGGCCTCCGGAGGGATCCCTGAGCACCAGGCTGTCGCCCTTCACCTCGTAGCTCAGGGTGACGCCCTCGAGCCCCTGAACGTTGATGGCCTTGCCGGCCTTGAGCTCCATCGCGAACTCGCCGCTCTTGCTGTTGTAGTACTTGCCCTCGATCCCTCCGCCCCCGCCACAGGCGGTAACGGTGGCGGCAAGCAGCACGGCGGCGACGTGACGGCGGTGGCCCATGGCGATCTCCTCTGCGGGGGACGGACCTGCCTGCTTCAACTCACCTTGCGGAATAGCGCCCCGGCGGCCGTCATCGCCCACGCGTCGTCACCACTCCAGCGCGAGCCCGGTGGTGAGCGTGGTGTCGAGCTCGGCGATGTCGTCGGGCGGGCGGCTATCGAAGCGGAGCTTGCCCGTCACGGTGAGCGAGACCCCTCCGACCAGCTGGACCGCGAGCCTGGTGTCGGCGAGGATCCGGATGTCGCCGGGCTCGTCGAGCTTCGGCTGGGCGTATCCGGTGCCGGCGATCGAGATCCGCTCCGAGCGCTGGAGCTGGAAGGTGAGATAGCTGGTGGAGCGAAGCGCGTCCGTCTGGCGGGCATGCGCCGCGGTGTCCGGCAGCTCCAGCCGCTCGTGCTCCACCATGAGACCGGTGCCTGCGACCATCCGCCCGCCGCTTCCGCTGGCGATCGCGAACCGGGCCCCGCCGCCGATCACCGAGCGAAAGTCGAGCCGGCGCGCCTTGTCGTAGTCGACCTGACCAAACGCCTCTATGCCGACCGGGTGGGTGGTCAGGGCGGTGGCTCGGAGGTGGACCAGGGCCGTGTTGGAGAAGCGGCGTCCGCCCTGCCACCCGACGTCGGAGGTGCCGATCAGGAACGCCGTCCAGTCGCGCCTCACCAGGTCGGCCCGTCCCTCGACGTTGAGCAGCACCAGCCGCACGTTCCCGGTCCGCGCGGTGAGATCGACGCGCGCCGTGCCGAGCAGGCCGGTGCGATCGGTGTTGCGGCGGAGCCGCTCGATGTTCACCTGAGCGTCTGCGGCGGTCGTCGCCATCAGCGCCAGGGCGGCGATGAGCTGCGCGACACGGCGACGCGAGTCGCGGCGGCCCGGAGATGGGATGCTCATGGCGACGCAAACTCGGACCCTGCCGGCGTGGGAGCAACCCCGTTTTTTGCTCGGAGTTTCACCGTCGGTGTGGAGGCGGTCGGTGGGTTGGCTCGGAGGTGAGAGGAAGTGCACGACGAGGGAAGATAGGGGCTTGTTCCCCGCGTGGGTTGGTGTCAGAGTTACGTGACTTCCCTAGCGAGGCACTCATGCGAATCGCTTCCTCGGCGCGGCTCCGCGCCGGCCTGGCGTCGGTCTTGGCCTTTCTGGCGGCGTGCTCGGCGGAGAACCCGACCGCTCCGGAGCAGGTGGCTCCGAGCCAACGGCTCGTTCCCTCCGCGCCCGCGACCCAGGCGGCGGGCCGCTACGTGGCCCGGCTGGCCACCGGCGACCTCGCCACCGCGTCCGCCGTCGCCTCGCGCCTCGGGGCGAAGGTGGAGCGGGTGCTCGGCAACACGGGCTACGTCGAGCTGTCCGGCGTCTCGGCTGGAGCGGTGGCGACGCTGCGGGCGGATGCCGCGATCCAGCGGATGGAGCCGGATCTGCGGCAGCAGTGGATTCGGCCATTGAACCCGCGGCTGGCCAACACCACCCCGGTGACCGGGGTGCGAGCGCAGGGCAGCAATCAGAGCGGGGCGTTCTTCTTCCCGATCCAGTGGAACATCGCCCGGGTCCACGCGCCGGACGGGTGGGTGGCCACGCCGGCCGGAGCCGGAGCGTTGGTGTGCGTGCTCGACACCGGCGTCGACGACGGCCAGCTCGATCTGGTCGGCAAGGTGGATCTGAGCAAGTCGGGTTCCACCTCGAGCACCGAGCCGTTTCTCGCGGACCTGAACGGCCACGGGACCTACGTCTCCTCGTTGATCAGCTCGAATGGGATCGGAATGGCGTCGGTGGCGCCCGACGCGATGCTCTGCGCGGTCAAGGTGCTCGACGCCTCCGGCTTCGGCTCCTTCTTCGACGTCGCGGCCGGGATCGTCTTCGCCGCCGATCAGGGCGCGGACGTGATCAGCTTGAGCCTCTCCGGCGTGGTGCCGGTGGACGACCCGGTCGGGCGCTTCTTCATGGCGCTGCTCGAGGCGGCTGCGCACTACGCCAACGACCAGGGCGCTCTCGTGGTGGCCGCCGCCGGGAACGACGGCGCCAACCTCGACCTCTTTCCCCAGTTCAAGATCGCTCCCGCGCACCTGAGGCGGGTGATCGGGGTGAGCGCGCTGGCCCCGTTCGCGCAGACCAAGTTCGACGGGTTCGCGCCCTACTCGAATTCAGGCGTCAAGCTGGTGAGCGTCGCGGCTCCGGGGGGCGACTTTCAGCCGGGCGGGGTGGTCGAGGACCTGGTGCTCGGCGCCTGCGCCCGGATCATCTGCGGCGGCGACGGCTTCTACTTCTTCGCCTCCGGCACGAGCGGGGCGGCGCCGCACGTGGCCGCCGTGGCCGCCGTCGTCGAGTCGTTCAAGGCCGGCGATCAGGACGCGGCGGCGCTCCAGCAGTGCGTGCTGTCAGGCGCGGTGCGGGTGCCGACCCTGACTCCGGCGCAACAGGGAGCCGGGCGGGTGGACGTGATGGGCGCCGTGAGGCGTTGCTGACGGCGGCTCGTCAGCCGACCACGGTCTGGCCGGCTGGCAGCCGACCGGTGTCGATCAGGCCCCGGTACATCCGGAGGTAGGCCTCCGCCATGGCGCGGTGGGAGAAGTGACGGGCGACCCGGTCGCGGCAGGCGGCCGGGTCGATCGCGTCGAGTCGAGGCCTGAGCTCGACCAGCTCGTCGAGGGAGTCGCCTAACGCCCCGACCCCGGACGTCACGATCTCCGGCAGGCTGCCGCGGCGGGTGCCGAGGACCGGGGTGCCGCTGGTGAGCGCCTCGATCAGCGTGAGGCCGAAGGGCTCGTCCCATTGGGCCGGCATCCAGAGGCACGCGGCCCCCGCGAGCAGGTCGAGCTTCTCGTCGCCGCTCACCTCGCCCTTGAACGACAGCCCGGGTCGGAGGGTCGGGCGCCAACCGCCGGCGACCACCAGACTCCGGCCGGCCCGGCGGGCACCGTCGACCGCCAGACGCCACCCCTTCACGCCGTGCAGGCGCCCGAGGAAGAGGTCGTAGCCTCGCTTGACGGGCTCGAAGCGGTAGTCGGCCGGGTCGAGGCCGTTGTAGACGAACGCCTCGGTGCCGTGGCGGCGAGCGTGGTCGGCGCTCAGACAGACCAGATTGGGCGCGAGCTCCGCGCCCGCTCTGGCGTTGCCGTGCAGGGTCCAGAGCGTGGGCACCTCGATCGGCGCCAGCGTTCGATGAGCGTGGAGGACGTCGACCCCGGCGGGCAGGTGGGCACGAACGTCGAAGTCGGCCCGCTCGGCCTTGCGAGGCTCGACCGGCACCAGCGTCGCTTCCGGCACCTTGGAGCCGCGCCCCGCGATCAGGGTGACCCGATGGCCGAGGTCGGCCAGCCCGCGGGCGAGCCAGACCACCACACGCTCGGTGCCGCCGTAGCCCTTGACCGGCAGGACCCCGTGGAAGAGCAGGGCGATGTGCATGCCGGGCGTTAGGCCGGGACGGGGGTCCGCATGGGCGGTCCGGACGAGGGTGAGGGTCGGGCTCGGACGGGCGAGACGCCAGCAGTCTAGGCCGATGGAAGGCCCCGTGGCAACCGCGGCGGACGACGGTGAGCAAAAAGGGGGAGACATGCGGAAGCACCGCATCGCGGTGATCCCCGGCGACGGGATCGGCGGCGAGGTCGTGGACGAGGCGGTCAGGGTGGCCGAGGCGGCGGGCCGTCGCTTCGGCTTCGACCTCGCCTGGCGGCGGTATCCCTGGGGGTCGAGCCACTACCTGGCGAGCGGCCGAATGATGCCGGCCGACGGCATCGCGGTGCTCGCCGGGCACGACGCGATCCTCCTCGGCGCGGTCGGAGACCCTCGGGTTCCGGATCACGTCACCCTGGCCGGGCTGTTGCTCCCGATCCGACGCGAATTCGACCAGTACGCCTGTGTCCGACCCGCCCGGAGCTTCTCCGGCGTGCCGTCGCCGCTCGCCGCAGCGCGGCCGGTCGACCTGGTCGTGGTCCGGGAGAACACCGAGGGGGAGTACGCCCCCGCCGGCGGGCGCGAGCACCAGGGCACCGAGGACGAGGTCGCCACCCAGACGGCGATCTTCACCCGCCGCGGCACCGAGCGGATCATGCGCTTCGCCTTCGAGCTGGCGCGAACCCGGAGCCGGCGGCTGGCGTCGATCACCAAGTCGAACGCGCAGGCCTACAGTATGGTCTTCTGGGACGACGTCTTCGACCTGGTTCGCCGCGACTATCCCGACGTCGGCACCGAGTCGATCCTGGTGGACGCGGCGTGCGTCCACCTGGTGCGCCGACCCGACACCTTCGACGTGCTGGTCGCCTCGAATCTGTTCGGTGACATCCTCTCCGACCTCGCGCCCGCGCTGACCGGCAGCCTGGGACTCGCGCCCAGCGCCAACTTGAATCCGGAGCGGATCCATCCCTCCATGTTCGAGCCCGTCCACGGCTCGGCGCCCGACATCGCCGGGCAGGGCGTGGCCAATCCGGTGGCGGCGATCCTCTCCGCCGGGATGATGCTCGACTTCCTGGGCGAGCCGGACGCCGCGCGAACCATCGAGCGCGCGGTCGTTACCGTGCTCGGCGAGGGCCTGATCCTCACCCCGGACCTCGGCGGGAGGGCGGCCACGACGGAGGTCGGTGCGGCCGTCGTGCGGCGGGTCGAGACCCTGCTCTAGGTCGGGGTCACCCCGGTGCCGGCGGGCAACGGCTCGAGACGCTGGTCTCTAGGTCGGGGTCGCCTCGGTGCCGGCGGGCAACGGGTCGAGGCGCACGACGGTCCCTGCCGGAATCGCCGCCCAAGTCTCCGGTGGCGCGATGAGGATCGGCACGGGTCGGTAGCCCAGCTCCCGGGCAACCAGGCTGCCCAGCGCGAGGATCGCGTCGCCCTTGGGCAGCACGATGCCGTGTGGCGCCACGCCGTGGCGGATCAGCTCGAGCAGCACCGCGCTCGACGAGCTGGATCCGACCGTGGCGGGAAAGGCCACGATCCGACCCGCGAGCGAGCGCCCGGCGTCGGGGTGCCGCGGGTCGGTAACCCGTCCGGTCTCCGGATCGACCCCACCCCAGAGGCTGAGTGGCGCGCCGAGCGGCAAGAGCGGCCCTTCCGCTGCGCCGGGCACCCATGCCAAGCCCTGGATCCCGGTCATCGCCAGAGCCCCTCGTCGCGGACGACCCGGCCCGCGAGCGCCGAGCGGACGCAGTCGTCCAGGCTGCCGAAGACCGTGTCGTACCCGGTCTGCGCGGGACCATAATGGGCGAACTTGCCGGAGTTGGTCATCAGGGCCCCGGTCGGCTCGGGCAGGATCGGACTCACCACGACGCAGGTGTCCACCACGACTCGGACCCCCAACCGCTCGAGCTCGTCGAGGCGGCCCCGGGCGACGAGCTCGCGATGCACGTGACGACCGGTGCAGGCGTAGATGGGGACCCGCGCCGTTCGGCCGCGGAGCGCCGACTCGAGCGCGGCGAACTCGTCGAGGGAGAAGTGCGGGCTCCCGAGGGCGACGGCTCCGAGCGCCTCGCCCCGCGCCGTGGTCAGCCGTTCGGCCTCCGCCCGGAGGTCGGGTCCGGTGGGTCGGACCGTGCGTGCCGGCGGCTCGCCGCCGCCCGCGGCCGCGAGGCTCGGCGCCTCCGGCGTGACGCCTACCACGTGGAAGAGCCCGACCTCGCCCGTGGCCGCCGCGGCGGCGCCCAACGCCTTGAGCTGGTCTTCCGACGGAGAGTCCGGCAGCCCCACGATCGCCGCCACCTCGCCGCCGACCGCGCGGCCGAGCCACGCGCCGAGCACCGGGTAGAGGATCTCGGAGCGCAGCAGGCCGGGTTCGAGCTGGTCGAGCGCGACCGTGAGTGTGGCCCGACGGCGCTCCGGCAGGTGGAGCCCGGTCTCGGGCGCGCGGCCGGTCAGCGCGCAGCAGATGTCGAGAAAATCGCCGTAGCGGTTGGTTCGCGCGCCCAGCACCGAGTTGCAGAACACGACCGCGTTGCTCTCGCCCCAGGCCACGTCCGTGCCGACGGCCGGGCGATGGCCGGCCTGATACGGGGCGCAGGTCCAGGTCGGACGGCAGCCCATCGCCTCGTAGGCCGCGACCATCCGGCGTCCCATCTCGCGCCGATGCGGGTCGAGGCGGCCACGGTGCGGGTGGAAGGGATCGAGGACGCCGACGTTGAGGGTGGTGGGGACCGCGACGGCGACGCCCCCGAGCGCCAGCCGCTCGGCGAACTCCACGCCGCCGTCTCCGTGATAGAGCGCGCCGTCGATGTGCGCCGACTCGATCGGGATCAGGCGGCGGGCGCCGAGCAGCTCGGCCATCTCCGCCACCAACCGAAGGGCGAGGGCCAGCGCCGGACGCGCCGGGTCGGTGGCGAGATGCCGTTCCTGGGGAGTGAGCTCGAGCGCCATGGGCCGGCCCCAAAAAGGAGCGGCGACCCGAGCTGGCGCAAGGTCAGGTGGTGCTGATGCTCGGCAGGTCGTCGAGCGGGACCGCCGATTGCTCCGCCTCGGCGAGGTACTTCCGGGCCAACCGCACGAACGCTGCGCGCTGTACGATGTTGGCGAAGGCCCTGGCCCGCACCACCAGCATCGCCGCCGGCCGCTCGGCCCGGAGCTCGACGCCGACCGGCCGGTCGACCAGCTGGGAGATCCGCTCCCACTCGACCCGATGGGTGGAGCCGAGCTGCTCGATCACCAGGCCCTCGGGCAGGAGGTCGACGCTGGTCGGGACCGGGACGTCCTCGCCGAGCTGCTCGACCAGGGCGCGCGCCGCCCGGCGCCGCACTACTCGCTCGAACTCGCGGCGGTACTGCCAGAAGCCGAACCCCCCGCCGAGCAGCGCCACCGGCGCCGAGACGATCGGGTGGAAGCCGCTCAACAGGAAGAAGAGCAGGGTGGCGATGAAGCCGCCTGTCAGGAGTGCCGCGACTCGCCGGTCGCGCTCCGCGCCCGGTGTGGCCATGAAGAGCCGCACGTGCGCGTCCGCGATCTCGTCCACGGTGGCGTCGAAGGTCACTCGCATGGCTGGCGATAAAGCAATCCACGTGCCCGGGTGCCGATCGGCAGAGTAGTGCACCGGGTTCGCAAGGACCTGCACCCCACCGGCCCCTCCCTTTAGCTTGTGCGGCGTGTCGAGCCCCTTCGCAGGCCTTCGGGTGGTCCTGGTCGCCAAGTTCAATCGCCGCTATCACCAGCCGGGGCTCGGGATCGCGGCGGGCTTGGCCCAGCTGGGTTGCGAAGTGCGTCGGGTGGAGCTGAGGGAGCGGGGCCTGGCGCGGTTGCTCGGGGCAACGCTGCCCGGCCGGTTGGCCGGAGCGGTCCGCGGCCATCGCCCCGACGTGGTGCTGAGCTACAAGGCGGCCGAGCTGGTGCCCGCCGGGATCGCGGCGGCACGGGCCGGGTCCCGGGCCCGCTGGTTCAACTGGTTTCCCGACAGCCCCCACCATCTCGATCTCTCGCTCGAGATCGGTGCGGGGTACGACCGGACCTTTCTCTTCGACCGCTTCATGGTCGACCGGCACCGCGCCCTGGGGCGGGCCGCCGAGTTCCTGCCGCTCGGCGTCGACCCCGAATTCTGGGCCCCGGTTCCGTCGAGCGGCCCCTCGCTCCCGATCGTGTTCGTGGGCTCGCCAGAGGAGCACCGCGACGCCATGCTCGAGGCGCTCGCCGATCTCGGGGTGGAGGTCTGGGGCCCGCGGCGTCCCCGCGGTCCGTTGTTCGGCACGGCGCTCCGCCGGGCGTACGGGCGGGCCACGGTGGCGCTCAACGTCCATCAGTTCTTCGGCGAGCCGGCGGAGCGCGGTTGGTATGGGACCGGCGCCAACCAGCGGGTCTTCGAGCTGGCCGCGTTGGGCGCCGCGCAGCTGGTCGACGCCAAGGCGGACATCCCGGTTTCGTACCAGCCCGATCGGGAGATCGCGCTTTTCGGGAGCGTGCCCGAGCTTCGCGCCCGGGCCGAGGCCATGCTGGCGGACCCGGCGGGCTCGCGGGCGATGGGTGCGCGGGCCCGGAGTCGCACCCTGGCCGAGCACACCTGGCGGCATCGGCTCGAGGAGCTCCTCACCCGGGGCCTCGCGTGAGCCCGAAGATCTCCGGGTTCACCTTCGTGCGGGACGCGGTTCGGCTCGACTTTCCGATCGTGCCCGCGATCCGCTCCCTCCTGCCCCTGGTCGACGAGATGGTGGTGAATCTGGGCCGGTCGGAGGACGGCACCGAGGCGCTGGTCCGCTCGATCGACGACCCCAAGCTCCGGATTCTCGAGACCGAGTGGGACCTCGCCCGCGGAGCGGCCCTGCTCCGGGAGGAGACCGACCGCGCGCTGGCGGCCTGCCGGCATCCTTGGGGGGTGTACATCCAGGCGGACGAGGTGCTCCACGAGGCCGGGATCGAGCCGATCCGGCGGGCGATCGCGGAGCTGGATCGGCGGCGCGAGGTCGAGGGACTGGTGGTCCGCTACCGGCACATCTTCGCCTCGCCCGAGGTGGAGGCGGTCAACCGCCGCTGGTATCGCCGCGAGGTGCGGGCGGTCCGGACCGATCCCTCGTTAGGCATCCATTCCTTCCGGGACGCCCAGGGGTTCCGGGTCGGCGCGCAGGACCGCCGGGTCCGCGCCCGCCTGGTCGACGCCGAGATGTTCCACTACGGCTATCTCCGCTCGGCGGCCGCGATGCGGGGCCGGGTGACGGTCGATCGGGCGCTCTACGATCGCGCCGCCAGCCCGGCTGGCGACCCGGCCCTGCTCCGCTGGTTTCCGGGGCTCCGGCCCTTTCGCGGCCGGCATCCCGAGGTGGCGGCGGCCTGGGTGGCCGAGCACGCCGAAGACCCGGAGCGCCGGGTGACCGCGCCGCGCTTCGAGCTGGAGCACCTCCGCTTCTACGCCTCGGACCTGATCGAGCGGCTCTTCGGCGCCAGGCTCTTCGAGTACCGGAACTATGAGCTCGTCTGATCGCCACGATCCGCTGCTCGCCTGCGACGTCCCGCCGATGGGCGGGGGGATCGCTCGGACGATGTATGAGCTCGTCTGATCGTCCGGATCTGCTGCTCACCTACGACTTCCCGCCGATGGGCGGTGGGATCGCCCGGATGATGGCGGAGGTAGCCGGACGCTATCCGCCACCGGGCCTCGTGGTCTCGACCGGCATCCCCAAGGAGGCCCGCGATCGGGCTCAGGAGGAGCGGGTGCGCGTCCATCGGATCCGGGTGCCGGCGGAGCGGCTCCGCACCCTGGGCGGGCTGCGCCGCTGGACCGACGAGGGGCTCTCGCTGGTGAAGCGGTACCGTCCGGGCTTCGTCTGGGCCGGCAACATCCGCCCGGCGGCGACCGTCGCGCTGCGGCTCTCCCGGGCCACCAAGGTACCATACGGTCTGATCGCCTACGGCGGCGATCTCTTGGCACTCGGGCGGAAGGCGGCGTCGAGCCGCTGGCAGCGCTGGCGGGTTCGGCGGGAGCTCGGCGGCGCGGCGGCGCTGGTCGCCATCAGCGACTGGACGGCGGAGCGCCTCATCGAGCTGGGCCGCGCGGTAGGCCTCGAGGACCTGGCGGCTCGGATCCACGTGGTACCGTTAGGCAGCGACCCCCGGGTCTTCCGCCCCGATCGGGCCACCGCGGGACTCAGACGGCGGCTCGGCTTGCCCGAGGGCCGCTGGCTCCTGACCGTGGGCCGGCTGGTGCCGCACAAGGGAGTCGACGTCGCCCTCGAGGCCCTGCTCCTCTTGAGCGCGGAGGTGCCCGAGCTGCGCTACGCGATCGTCGGCGGCGGTCCCGAGCGCGAGCGACTCGAGGCGAAGGCCCGCGCCCTCGGCATCGAGCAGCGGGTCCACTGGCTCGGGCAGGTGTCGGACGAGGATCTGCCGCTGCTCTACGCGATGGCGGAGGTGTACGTCGGTCTCTCGCGGGAAGAGGGGATCGGGGTCGAGGGCTTCGGGATCGCGCTGGTGGACGCGTCGGCGAGCGGACGGCCGGTGGTGGCCGGACGAAGTGGCGGCACCGCGGCGGCCGTGCACGACGGGGTCACCGGTTTCCTGGTCGACCCGACCTCGGCGGGGGCGGCCGCGCGCGCGATCGGAACCCTGCTCGCCGAGCCCGAGCGGGCCGGCGCGATGGGCGCCGCGGGGCGTCATCTGGTGGAGCGGGACCTCAATTGGAAGCGGGTGGCGCGCGACTTGGCCCGGATCAGTCGAGCGGCGCAGTCCGCCTGAGGACCCGCCCGGGTCTCGCGGCGGTAAACGAGCCGCCGTCCACGACCGGTACCCCGTTCACCGTCACCAGGCTGATGCCGACCGGGTACTGGTGCGGATCCTCGAAGGTCGCCCGGTCGGCCACCGTGGCCGGATCGAACACCACCAGATCGGCCCAGGCGCCGACCGCCACCCGGCCTCTGGTCGCGAGGCCCAGCCGGTCGGCGGGAAGCGAGGTCATCTTGCGGACGGCGTCTTCGAGGGTGAGGGTGCCGCGCTCCCGGACGTAGCGGGCAAGCACGCGCGGGAAGGTCCCGTACCACCTCGGGTGCGGGTGCCCGTCGCCGGGGCGCACCAGGCGGCCGTCGGAGGCGATGGCGGTGTGCGGGTCGCGCATGATCCGCTCGACGTCGCCTTCGTCCATCACGTGGTAGATCGCGCTGGCGCCGCCCCTCGCCATCGCCTGGAGGACCAGGCGCGCGCCGGTCGCCGGGGTCGGAGGCAAGCCCTCGCGCTCGGCCCAGTCGGCGAGGGTCTTGCCCTCGAGCGTCCGGTCCCAGGGCACCAGCGCGAGCTGGACCCGCGAGATGTCTCCGCCACCGCGATCGTTCTCGATGTTCCAGACGATCCCGGCGACGACGCTGTCGCGGAGCGCCGGATCACGGAGCCTCGCGGCCAGGCCGGAGTCGCCGCCGGCGAGCGCCCAGGTCGGGACCAGCACGCCGATCCCGGTGTACGACGCCGTGTACGGGTATTGGTCCGCCATCACCGAGACGCCCTCGGCGCGGGCACTGTCGGCCATCGCGAGGGTCAGGGCACTCGATCCCCACATCGGCTTGCCGATCACCTTGTGATGGGTCAGCACCACCGGAATCCGGGCCTCGCGGCCGATCTGGATCGCCTCGCGCACTCCCGCGGCGAGCTGGAGACCCTCGTCGCGCAAATGCGAGGTGTAGATCCCGCCCACCGCCGCGGCGACGGCCGCGAGTGCGACCACCTCCTCGGTCTCGGCGAAGGTCCCGGGGAGATAGCGGAGCCCGGTCGAGAGCCCAAACGCTCCCGCCTCCATGCCCCGGGTCACCATCGCTTCCATCCGGCCCAGCTCCGCCGCCGTCGGGGCCCGGTTCTCGAGTCCCATCACCGCCTGGCGAATGGTGTTGTGCCCGACCAGGAAGGCCACGTTCATCCCGAGGCCGGCCGCGGCCGCGGAGTCGAGATACGGGCCGAGCGGCCACGGCGACGATCCGTCGGGGCCGCCTAACGCCGTCGTCACGCCCTGTCGCACGTGGCTCTCGGCGTCGGGCAGGCGGAGCAGAGGGTCGAGGTGGGCGTGGAGATCGATGAATCCCGGCGCGACCGTCTGGCCGGTGACGTCCACCACTCGAGCGGCCGCCTCGGCCGGGAGATCGGCCGCGACCGCGACGATCCGACCGTCGCGGACGCCGACGTCGGCGCGGACGGCCGCCGCGCCGGTGCCGTCGATCACGCTGCCACCCTGGAGCAGCAGGTCGTAGGGCCCCGGATCGGCGGGCCGGCCGCAGGCCGTGGCGAGGAGCAGCAGGGGGAGCCAGGTTCGCATCGGGCTCACTCCGGACACTTGGGGTCGCTGAGGATCGGCCAGCGCTGCTCGAAGGAGATGGCCCGCGCGTGGCACCACGCCGTCATCCGATCCCCGAGCGGGCTCCACCATTGGTGCGGCGACCGGACGATGGCCCTGCCGTCGTCGCCCTTGGCGAAGATACGGGGGTCGCGGGCGTAGCAGACCCCGCAGCCCGTGCACCGCTCGCGGTCCACCCGGATCTCGACTTCGCGCTGCGGGTGGATGCCGGCGGGCAGCCGGGTCAGATCCGTGGGCAGGCAATCGAGCGTGGCGTTGGTCGCCCGGAAGCCCTCGGCGATCAGGTAGGGCGTCCGGTTGAAGGCGAACATCGAGATCCGCTCCACGTGGGGGCGGACCAGGGCCACCGGTGGCTCGCTCCATTCGTCGAGCAGCTCCTCGGCCATGGTGTGCATCACGATCTCGAGTCCGCGGGCGTAGGTGGCGGCGAAGCCCTGCCGCTCGATCGCGTGGCGCTCGGGCGCCGCGCCGCCCACGTAGACGGCGATGATCGGTCCGCGGCAGACCGCCGTCGCGGCCCGCACCGGGAGATTCTCGATCACCGCGCCGTCGACGCAGACGTGACCACGGATCGGGCGCGGCGCCAGGATCCCCGGGAGCGCGCAGGAGGCGAAGACGGCGTCCGCCACGGACACGTCCGTGAGCCCCGGGAGGCCCCAGAGCATCTGCCGGCCGGTGTTGATTTCGACCGTGTTGACCACCAGGCGACGGGGCAGGTCGTCGAAGGTCCGGTCGCCGACCAGCGAAGCCAGGAGCTGCTCCAGCGGGTCGCGGCGGTAGACCGCTGGCGAGAGCATCCGCCGGAGCGCCATGTCCAGATGGGCCACCCGGAAGACATCCTTGCGCCTGAGCGCCAGGGCGCGGTCCTCCATCTCGTGGAGCGGCATTCCCGTGGCCCAGGCGGCGCCGATCAGGGCGCCGATGCTGCAGCCCACGACGGTGTCGGGAATCATCCCGCGCTCTTCCAGGGCCCGGAGCACCCCGATGTGGGCAAGCCCCTTCAAGCCCCCGCCTCCGAGGACCAGGCTGAATTGAGTTGGCGCCGGCATGATAGGATATTATCGGCGCACCCCGGCCAACGGCATCCGTGAACGCTCCTTTCGACGTCGCCGCGCTCAGACGGGAGGAATTCCCCTGGGCCGACGAGGTGATCTACCTGAACCACGCCGGCATCGGCCCGCTTCCGGAGCGGGCCCGCCGCGCGGTGAACGACTTCACCGACCGACGGGCGGCCGCCCACCGGCTGACCGAGGACGAGCTGATGGCGATCCTCGGCCGGGCCCGGTCCCTCGCGGCCCGGCTGATCGGGGCTCGGGCCGAGGACATTGCCCTCACCACCAACACGAGCTGGGGGGTGATCCTGGGGGCGATGGGGCTTCCGCTCGGCGAGGGGGACGTCGTGCTGGCGAGCCAGGGGGAGTTTCCCGCCAATGTCTTTCCCTGGAGGGCCCAGCGACGGCGCGGGGTGACGCTCGAGTTGCTTCCGGTCACCCGACTGGGCTATCCGGACGAGGAACGGATGGTGGCGCGAATGGCCGATCCCGCGGTCAAGGTGCTCGCCGTCTCGAGCGTCCAGTTCGGCAACGGCTTCGCGGCCGATCTGGAGCGGCTCTCCCGGGTGGCGAGAGAGACCGACACCTTCCTCGCCGTGGACGCGATCCAGAGCCTGGGCCAGCTCCCGCTCGACGTCTCGAAGACACCGGTGGACGTCCTGGCGGCGGGGGGCCAGAAGTGGCTGCTCTCGCCCTGGGGCGCCGGCTTCGCGTACGTGCGGCCGGGGCTCCGCGACCTGGTCGACGCTCCCTTCGGCGGTTGGATGGCCTTCGAGGGCACCGACGATCTGACCCGGCTCACCGACTATCCCGAAGCGCCGCGCGCGGACGCCCGCCGCTACGAGGTGGCGACCCTGCCGTTCCAGGACCTGCTCGGGATGGGCGAGGCGCTCTCGCTCCTGCTCGAGCTGGGGATCGACGCCATCGCGGCGCACCTCGCGACGATCGAGGCGCCGGTGCTGGAGTGGGCCCAGCGTCGCGGGGTGCCCCTCAAATCGCCGGTCGGTCCGCGCGGGTCGGCCTTTCTCTGCTTGACGCCGCCCGAGGGTCGGGCGGTGTTCGAGCAGCTGCGGGGCGCGGGCGTGGTGGCGAGCTATCGGGAAGGCGCGATCCGGCTCTCGCCCCACTGCTATAATACGATCGACGAGATGGTCCGGGTGACGGCGCTGCTCGACCGCGCCATCCCGTAGCCGTCGGGGCCTCCGAGCGAGGAAGGGCCATGCCGAGTCTTGCCGAGACGCTGCGCGAGGGATACCGGTTCGAGCCGCCGGTGGTGACGTTAGGCGCCGCGCTCGAGGGCGACGGCCTCGTGGCCGAGCCCAAGATCGCGCTGCCGCTCTCGATGTTCAATCGTCACGGCCTGATCGCCGGCGCCACCGGCACCGGCAAGACCAAGACCCTCCAGCTGATCACCGAGCAGCTCTCGGCCCAGGGCGTGCCCGTCTTCGTGGCCGATCTGAAGGGCGACCTCTCGGGCCTCGCCGCCGCGGCCGCCAGCTCCCCGGCGATCGAAAAGCGGCTGGCCCAGGTGGGCACCCCGTGGGAGCCCCGGGCCTGCCCGGTCGACTTCGTCAGCCTGACCGGCACGCTGGGCGCGCAGCTCCGCGCCACGGTGAGCTCCTTCGGCCCGCTGCTGCTCGCCAAGGTGCTCGGGCTCAACGAGACCCAGACCAGCGTGCTGAGCCTGGTCTTCAAGGTGTGCGACGACCAGGGGCTGCCCCTGCTCGACTTCGACGACCTCCGCGCGATCCTCAAGTATCTCTCGAGCGACGAGGGCAAGCCCCTGCTCGAGGAATACGGCGGGATGTCGAGCGCCACCGTGGGCGTGCTGCTCCGCAAGATGGTGGCGCTCGAGGCGCAGGGCGCCGAGGCGTTCTTCGGCGAGCCCGAGTTCGACGTCCACGACCTGCTCCACACCACCCGGGACGGGCGGGGGTTGGTCACCTGCCTGGCCCTCGCCGACGTCCAGGAGAAGCCGGCGCTCTTCTCCACCTTCATGATGTGGATGCTGGCGGAGCTCTATCAGAATCTTCCCGAGGCGGGCGACCTGCCCCAGCCGAAGCTGGTGTTCTTCTTCGACGAGGCCCACCTCCTCTTTCGCGACGCCTCGAAGGCCTTCCTCCAGCAGATCGAGCTGGTGGTCCGCCTGATCCGCTCGAAGGGCGTCGGGGTCTTTTTCGTGACGCAGACGCCAAAGGACCTGCCGGACGAGGTGCTGGCCCAGCTCGGGAGCCGGATCCAGCACGCGCTCCGGGCCCACACGCCCGACGACGAGGCCGCCCTCAAGGCGACGGTCCGGACGTACCCGAAGACCGAGCACTACGACCTGGAGGAAACCCTCACCTCGCTCGGCATCGGAGAGGCGGTGATCACGGGGCTCGACCGCAAGGGTCGGCCGACGCCGGTGGTGGCTGCCCGACTGGTGCCGCCGACCTCGCGGATGGCGCCGCTCAGCGCCGACGAGATGCAGGCGGAGCTGGCCGAGTCCGACTATCTCCGGGAGTACGGCAAGGCGGTCAACCGGGAGAGCGCGCACGAATTGCTCGCCAAGCGACTCGAGCGGACCGCGCCGCCACCGGAGCCCGAGCGCGGGCCGTTCCGTGGCCGGGAGCGCGAGGGTGGCGGTGGTCCCTTCCGCGACTCGGCGCCGACCCGTTCGCGCTCGTCCCGGGCCGGGAAGGCGGCCGCGGGGGCGCTGGTCGGGGCGTTGACCGGAACGATGGCGAGAACGGTGGGGCGCGAGCTGGTGCGCGGGCTGTTCGGCCTCCTCGGGGCGAAGCCGGCCCGGCGCACCAGACGCTCGCGCTGGTAGGCGCTACTTCTTCGCGACCTTGTCTTCCCTGAGGATCTTCTTCGCGAACCAGAACACCAGCCAGGCGACGATCAGGAAGTCGAGCAGCGCGCCGAGGATGCCGCCGACACCGAAGGGGCCCAGCGTCCAGGTGCGCCAGTCGCCTCCCGGCACCACCATCCCGACGATCGGCATGATCAGGCCCTCGACCACCGCGGTGACCAGCGCGTTGAGCTTGCCACCCATGATCACGGCGATGGCCAGGCCGATGACACCGTACTCCTTCAGAAACGTCATGAACTCTTTGTTCATGCTCACTCTCCCGATTGGCTCGGTGGATTGCCGGATGTCGCCGACCTGACGCGCGGCGAGTCGCTCGGACCTACTCTGGGATGGCAAGGGCTGGCGGAGCGAACATATCCGCCGCGCCGAAGGGCGGCAAGAGCGGACGGGTTCCGATCACCGCACCGCGAGGAAGGCGTAGTTGCGCCGCCCCTTCTGCAACGCGACGAAGCGCCCCGCGAGGAGGTCGCCGGGGCCGAGGCGGCGATCGCTCGTGTCGACCTTGGCGCCGTTCACCGAGTAGCCGCCGCCCTGAATGCCCCGCCGGGCGTCGGCCTTCGAGCTCGCGAGCCCTGACTCCACCAGCGCGTCGACGATCCCGACGCCGGCCGCGAGCCGGCCGCTGTCGATCTCCACGGTGCGGACTTCGTTGGCGACAACTGCCAGCGTTTCCCCGTCGAGCAGCGCGAGCTCCCCGTCCCCGAAGAGGGCCCGACTCGCCGCGATGGCCCGCTCCGCGACCTCGGCTCCATGCACCCGGCCCGTCACGTTCTTTGCGAGGAGCCGCTGCGGGATCCGATCCGACGGCCGGGTCTGATGCGCGGCCATCGCCTCGACGATCTCCTCGAGCGGCAGCACGGTGAACAGCTGGAGCAGCCGCTCGACCTCGCGATCGTCGGTGTTGAGCCAGTACTGGTAGAAGCGATAGGGCGAGGTGCGCGCCGGGTCGAGCCAGACGTTGCCCTCTTCGGTCTTGCCGAACTTGGCCCCGCTCGCGGTGGTCAAGAGCGGGAAGACCAGCCCGTGCGCCTGGCGTCCCGTGCGCCGCCCGATCAGCTCGATGCCCGCCGTGATGTTGCCCCACTGGTCGCTGCCGCCCATCTGGAGCTCGCAGTCGTGCGCCTGGTGCAGATGGGCGAAGTCGTACGCCTGGACCAGCATGTACGCGAACTCGGTGAACGAGATTCCGGACTCCATCCGGTTCTTCACCGAGTCCTTCTGCAGCATGTAGTTCACGGTGAAGTGCTTGCCGGTGTCGCGCAGGAAGTCGAGCAGCCGGAGCGGCACCAGCCACTCGGCGTTGTTGACCACCCGGGCGCCGCTCGGCCCGTCGAAGTCGAGGAAGCGCTCCAGCTGGGCCCGGATCCCCGCCGCGTTGGCCTCGATCTCCTCGAGCGAGAGCATCGGGCGCTCGGACCGCTTGCCGCTCGGGTCGCCGACCAGACCGGTGCCGCCGCCGACCAGGATGATCGGGCGACCGCCGGATCGCTGGAGCCAGAGCAGACCCATCACGGGAACCAGGCTCCCGACGTGGAGCGAGTCCGCGGTGGGGTCGAAGCCCACGTACCCCGAGATCGGCCCCTGCGCGAGCCGGGCCGCGAGGCCCGGGGTGCATTCCTGAAAGAGGCCGCGGGCGGCGAGCGTGTCGATGAGGTCTGGCATGGGCCAAAAGTAACGTCCGACCTCCGCGCCGCGGCAGGCTGGTCGGAGCCGGATCGACCGGCTACTTTCGCCGAGACGTTACCCTGGGACCGCCCCGATGCAGAGCCGCGCGACCGTGCTCGCCTTCACGATGGCACTGGCGCCCGCCCTCGCCGCCGCCCAGTCGCCGAGCCCGATGGCGATGATCGAGGCCTGGGAGCACCACCACCGCCACATCCTGGCCGTGATCGACGCCGCCCCCGACACCATGCTCGCATTCCGCACCACCCCGGGCGTCAGGACCTTCGCCGAGCAGATCGACCACGTGGGCAACGTTGCCGCTCGAATCACGGCCGGGGCGGTGTTGGGCCGCGAGCTTCCGGCCGGCCTCCTGCCGGACCCGGCCGGCTATCTCGGCGACAAGGCCAAGCTCCGGGCCCAGACCGATCGGGTCTTTCGCTACGTGCTCGAGGCGCTCGCCTCCCTTGGCGACGCCGAGCTGCTCGAAGAGCGGCGGGTCTTCGGTGGGTCGATGACCCGATTCCGCTGGAACCTGACCGCGCTCCAGCATTCCGCCTGGACCCTGGGCCAGACCGTGCCCTATCTCCGAATGAACGGGATCGCCCCGCCGCAGTTCACGCCGTTCTAAGCCCCCGGCCGTCGCGCGTGCCGGCGTGCGAGACGAGAACGACTTCCAGAGCAACGGTGGACGACCGACGAGCAACGCCAGCCGGATCGCGAACAACGCCGGCCTACGGGCGAACAACGCCGGCCTATGGGCGAACAACCTCGGCCAACGGGTGAGCAACGACGGTCGAGCCGCGTTGTCCACACGGGCGTGGGCTCTCGGCCGAATCCGAGGGGCGCGCTGGTACGAATGGGGGGTGTCGCGCCGGGTCGTTGTGGCTGCCGGCAAAGGTCGGCCAGGCCGTGGGCCGGGCTGCCGCGCGCGCGGCGGCGGCCGGAGGTGCGGCGGTGACGGTCGCCTGGCCGGGGCGAGCGGCGCTTCCGCTGACAAACGAGCGGCGGGGTCGACGGGGCGCGGACGGGGGGCGGTCGCTCGCAGCCGACTCGGTCGATCGAGTGACCGATCGGCAGGACGCCGACGCCCGGGGCCTGAAGGGAAGCGGTTCCGGAGCCTACCCGCTGGCTGGGAGACGTGGAACGGCGTGCGCCGGGCTCGCGGCGCCGCCCGGCGGGCGCATGGCCGGGGAGGGCCATCGGCGGTGGCGGTCCGCGTGCAATCGCCTCAGGCCGACGGGCGGGGGCTGGCCTTCCGGGGCCAAATGGCGCCCTCGCGACCCGATGACGGCCAAAGGGGGGGGCAGTGGGCCGAGTGCAGGTGGAAAGTCACGGCGACCGGGTCGCGATCATCGGCGTCCGGGTGGTCA
>JBFXAS010000077.1:0-19577 GCA_050184075.1 Gemmatimonadales bacterium | reverse complement strand
GCGGGAGATCCCGGTCGCGGCTTCGGCCTGACGCTCCATTCGGGGTCCCACCTCGATCGCCACGGGAGGGGCTGGTCCCCTCCCGTCGGCGTGTTCGGGGGTCGGCCTCGGGGCGCCAGGGCGCACCCCGCCAGGCCCGATATCCGAGCCAGGGCGTCAGCCCGGCGGCCCACCTCACAGGACGTGGCGTAGGGCTCGCGGGCGAGGCTGGAGCTGGAAGAGATCACCGCGCTGGGGGTCTCCGATCCGGGCTCAGGGAATGGGCCGCTCGCCGCGGCGATAGCGCTCGAACCACTGCTCCCGGAAGGAGAGCGCGCGCATGAAGTTCGAGGGGCGGTAGAAGTAGGCGTGCCACTCGTCCTGCAGGCGGATCATCGCCGTCGGCACCTTCTGCATCTTGAGCGCCGCGTAGTATTCCTCGGTCTGGGCGATCGGCGTCCGCAGGTCGTTCTCGCCGGTCATCACCATGGTCGGTGTCTTGACGTTCCCGACGTACATCAGCGGTGATCTGCGCAGGTGCTCCGACGGGTCCTCCCAGGGCAGCTTGGCGAAGTTCCGGTACCAGCCCGCGCCGTCCGTGGTGCCGACGAAGGAAAACCAGTTGGTGACGGGGCACTCGGAGGACGCCGCCCGGAACCGGTCGGTGTGTCCCACCACCCATGCCGTCAGGACGCCCCCGCCGCTGCAGCCGTAGACGAACATGTTCTCGGTGTCGACGTAGCCGCGTCCGATGACGGTGTCGACCCCGGCCATCAGGTCGTCGTAATCCTTGCCGGGGTAGGCGTTCTTGATCGCGTTGCCGAAGGCGCTGCCGTAGCCGGAGCTTCCCCGCGGATTGGTGTAGAGAATCACGTAGCCCTGGTTCGCGTAGTACTGCCACTCGAACCACATGTACGAGGTCGCCACGGAGTACATCCCGTGCGGGCCGCCGTGGATCGCGAGCATCAGGGGGTACTTCTTCGAGCGGTCGAAATTGGGCGGCTTGATGATCCAGCCCTGGATCTCGAAGTCGTCGACCGAGCGGTAGGTGATCTCCTCCGTGGTGCCCAGCGACTTCCCGGCGAGGACGTCGCCGTTGAGGTCGGTGAGCGGTGTGATCCGACCACTGCCGACCTCGACGCTCACGACGTTGCCCGGATCGGTCGGCGTGTGCCGCAGGCCGACGCCGGTGCGGCCCACGAGCGTCATCACGGTGAGATGATGGTCGCCACGGGTGAGCTGCCGGGGTTGGCCGCTGAGCGGCGCGAAGTAGAGATCGCTCCGGCCCTCGTGGTCGGCGCTGAAGTAGACGCCGCTCCCGTCGGCGGCCCAGATCAGGTTGCCCGGTGAGCGGTCGAGGGTGCCGCTGATCTCCCGGCTGCCGGAGCCGTCCGGGGCCATCACGTAGAGCTTGGCGGTGATGTAGGTGTCGTCGGTCCAGTCGTAGCCGAGGTAGGCGATCCACTTGCCGTCCGGCGAAACCACCGGGCCGTAGTCGGGCCCATGGCGTCGGGTCAGCTGGCGGATCGCCCTGCTCGCCACGTCGACGGCGTAGATGTCCGACTCGCGCCACTGATACTCGGCGTCCGGAGCCCGGTTGCCGCTGAAGAGGATCGAGCGCCCGTCGTGGCTCCAGGTCGGGCCGGAGTGGTCGAAGTCGCCGTCGGTGAGCTGGCGCGCGGTCCCTCCGCTCGACGGCACCACGAAGATCTGGGTGCGCCCGTCGTCCGTGTACCCGCCGTAGTCCCGCCGATAGTCGAGTCGCTCGACCACCTTCGCCTCGGCGGCCCACTTGGCGCCCGCCGGTCTGGCTGGCAGCTTGGCCGCCAGGGATGCCTGGCTCGGCACCCGCATCGTGAACGCGATCGACTGGCCGTCGGGAGACCAGGCCAACGCCCCGGGGCCCCGCTCGTGTCGGGTGACCTGGGTGGTCGCGCCCTCTTCGTCCATCCAGCGGACGAAGATCTCGGCGCCCTGGCCCTCGACGGCCTTGACGTAGGCAATCCGGCTTCCGTCGGGCGACCACGCGGCCGACCAGGCGTCGACCAGGTGCCGCTTCCTGCTGCCGTCGACGTTCATCATCCAGAGCGCGGCGTGCCAGCGGTCGGCCATCTTGTCGGGAGCGACTCGGGTGTAGAGAACCCGTTGTCCGTCCGGCGAGAGCTGGATCGTGCCACCGAGGAAGAAGTGCCTGACCAGCTCGATGTCGAGGAAGTCGGCCAGCGCGAGCTGGCTGCCGCCGGCGCTCTGGCCCCGGGCGGGGCTCGGGGCCAGGGCCAGGACGGCGCAGGCCAGGATCGTGACGGGGGCTCGACGCATTGACGATCTCCGGAGCGGAGGAATACGATATTGTATACCACGATCGCCGCCCGGGCCATGCGGCGCGCTCTTGTGGGCCTGCTCCCGGGGAACCACGTTGGGGTTCCTTCGGTCTCCCTTGCCTGCCGACCCATGACCCAAGCCCGACACCAGCGAATCCGGGAGCTCTTCGATGCCGCGCTCGGCGTCGAAGCCGACCGGCGCGAGGCCTGGCTGCGCGAGGCCTGCGGTGGGGACGACGAGCTCGCGGGAGAGGTGGGCTCACTGCTCGCGGCGCACGGCGACGCCGACCAGTTTCTCGAGCCCAGCTCGGGCCCGGCGGGTCGGGTGGTGGCCGACCCGCTGATCGGCACCCGGGTGGGCCCGTACCAGCTGGTGAGCCGTCTGGGTCGGGGCGGCATGGGGGCGGTCTACGTCGGCCTCCGCGCGGACGACAGCTATCATCGCCGGGTCGCCGTCAAGCTGATTCGCGCGGGGATGGACGTCGGCGCGGTGCTGGAGCGCTTCCGCCACGAGCGTCAGATCCTCGGGGCGCTCCATCATCCCAACATCGCCACGCTGATCGACGGCGGCTCCACCGAGGACGGCTGGCCCTTTTTAGTGATGGAGTACGTCGAGGGCGAGTCGCTCGATCGCTATTGTCACAAGCAGGGTCTCTCGATCGCGGAGCGGGTTCGGCTCTTCCGGACCATCTGCGACGCGGTCAGCTATGCCCACCGGAACTTGGTGGTGCATCGGGACCTCAAGCCGGGGAACATCCTGGTCACACCCGAGGGGGTCCCGAAGCTGCTCGACTTCGGGATCGCGAAGGTGCTCAATCCCGACCTGACGGGTCTCCCGGGCACGCCGACGGTCACGGCCTTCCGGATGATGACGCCGGAGTACGCGAGCCCGGAGCAGCTCCGGGGCGACCCGATCACCACCGCGAGCGACGTCTACTCGCTCGGCGTGCTGCTCTACGAGCTCCTCACCGGGGCCCGTCCCCATCGACTGGGCGGCAAGAGCCACGGGGAAATCGCCAAGATCGTGTCGGAGTCGGAGCCGCGCCGGCCGAGCGAGGTGCTGGCCCCGACCCGGCCGGCGGAGCCCCGGGCCGGCGATCCGGGTGGCGGTCTCGATGGCGATCTTGACGCGATCGTGATGATGGCCCTCCGGAAGGAGCCGAATCATCGCTACGCCTCGGTCGATCAGCTCTCCGACGACCTGGCCCTCTACCTCGACCACCGGCCCGTCCGGGCTCGGCGCGGCACCTGGCGCTACTACGCCGGAAAGTTTGTGCGCCGGAATCAAGTGGCGGTCGCGGCCGCGGCCGTGGTGATGCTGGTCCTGGGGGGTGGGGTGCTGGCGACGTCGTGGCAGGCGCGGCGCGCGGAGCGCGAGCGGGCCAAGGCCGAGCGGCTCCTGATCGATGTGCGACAGCTGACCAACGCGTTCCTCTTCGACGTCCACGACGCGATCGAGAGGCTCCCGGGCTCGACCCCGGCCCGCGAGCTGGTGGTGACGAGAGCGCTCGGCTATCTCGACCGGCTCGCCGCGGAGTCGAGCGAGGACGCGACGCTGCAACTCGAGTTGGCCGCGGGTTACGCCAGGCTCGGCAACATCCAGTGGAGCCGCTATTACGCCCACCTCGGCGACCTGGCCGGGGCACTCGCGAGCCAACGCAAGGCGCTGGCGATCCGGGAGGAGGTGGCCGCCCGGGACGACGCCGACCACGACGCCCGGCGCGCGCTCGGCTACAGTCTGGTGGCGGTGGGTGACGCGCTCCATGGCGCGGGAGGTCTCGACAGCGCGCGCAGGACCTACGAGCGGGCGCTCGCGCTCCGGGAGGACCTGGTCGCGAGCGATCCCGCCAGTCTCGCCGATCAGCGTGACCTCGCCGTGAGCCAGCAGCGCCTCGGCGACATCCTGGGCAACCCCGGCATGGCGAATCTCGGGGACTTCGACGGCGCGCTGGCCGCTTTCCGGAAGATGCAGGACATCTTCGAGCGACTCGCCGCGGACCCCCGAGCCACACCCGGGGATCGCCACAGCGTGGGGATCGGGTATGAGAAGCTCGGCCGGGTGATGGACGCGCGCGGGCAGAGGGACGACGCGCTGGCCTACTATCGGCTGGAGCTGGACGCCTTCCGCGCCGACCTGGCCGCCGATCCCAACGACGCCCAGCTCGAGCGGGATCTCGCCGTCGCCTACGGTAACGTGGGCGACGCGCTCGCGGGGATGGGCCGCTACGACGAGGCGCTCGAGGTCTACCGCGACGGCCTCGCGATCCGCCGTTCGCTGGTGGAGCGGGACCCCCGCAACATGGGCGCGGTGCGGGACCTCGCCTTCATGGAGCGCGCCATCGCCTGGGCGCTCGGGGGCAAGGGGCAGACGGCTCGGGCGCTCGAAGCGGTCCGCCGCGCGGTTCGGGAGATCGAGCGCGCCTACTCGGCCGATCCGACCAACCAGTTCCTCCGCTCCCAGCTGGCGGGCACGCTCGACCGCGCCGCCCAGCTCGCGGCCGATGGCGGCCGGGCCAGAGACGCCCGCGAGCTCGCCAGCCGCTCGCTCGCCGTGCTGAAGAGCGCAGCCGACCGATCCGACGCGTCGGCCATCGAGCTGAACGCCTATGCCTGGATGGCCTTGACCCACCCGGTGGAGGCGGTGCGCCAGACCCGCGCCGCGCTTCGATACGCCGAGCGTGCCGTGGAGCGCTCAGGCGGAAACGATCCGAACCTGCTCGACACCCTCGCCCATGCCTATCTGGCGAACGGCCGACGGGACGAGGCGATCGCCACTGCGGAGAGCGCGCTCGCGCTGGTGCCCTCCGACGCGCCGGAGCGGGGCGACTACGAGGCAACCCTGGCACGCTTCAGAGGCTCATGAATCCGCTCCTGGAAGATGCCGCCGCGCGGGCCGCTCGCTATCTCGACGGCCTCGACGCGAGGCCGGTCGCGCCGGTGCCCGGCAACCTCGCCGCGTTCGATGGGCCTCTGCCCGAGGGCGAGACGCCGGCGGCGGAGGTGCTCGCGCTGTTGGATCGACACGGGTCGCCGGCCACGGTCGCCTCGGCCGGTGGCCGGTACTTCGGGTTCGTCACCGGCGGCAGCCTCCCCGCAGCGCTCGCCGCCAACTGGTTGGCGAGCGCGTGGGATCAGAACTCCGCGCTCTGGGTGATGTCCCCGGTCGCGAGTCGGCTCGAGGCCACGACGGTGCGCTGGCTGGGTGAGTTGTTCGGTCTTCCGGCGAGCGTCGACGGCGGCCTGGTGACGGGAACCACGATGGCGAACGTCGCCGCCCTGGCCGCGGCCCGACACGCGCTGCTCGCCCGCGCGGCGTGGGACGTCGAGAGCCGGGGCCTCTTCGGCGCCCCGGCCCTCAGGGTGGTGGTCGGCGCCGAGGCGCACGCGTCGCTCAAGAAGGCGCTCGCCCTGGTCGGGCTCGGTCGGGACCGGGTGGAGGTCGTGGTCGCAGACGGGCAGGGCAGGATGCTGGCCGAGGCGCTCCCGCCGCTCGACGAGCGGACGATCCTCTGTCTCCAGGCCGGGAACGTGAACTCGGGTGCCTCGGATCCGTTCGAGCCGTTGATCGCCGCGGCGCGCTCGGGTGGAGCGTGGGTGCACGTCGACGGCGCCTTCGGCCTGTGGGCTGCGGCGAGTCCGGCGCATGCGGACCAGGTCCGAGGCGTGGGCGGCGCGGACAGCTGGGCCACCGATCTCCACAAGTGGCTCAACGTGCCCTACGACTCCGGCGTCGTGCTGGTCCGGGACGGCGCCGCGCTTCGCGCCGCGATGGGAGGCAGCGCCGCGTACCTGATCGAGGTCGGCCCGCGCGAGGGAATGCACCACGTGCCCGACTCGTCACGGCGCGCTCGCGGGGCCGACGCCTGGGCCGCGCTCCGCTCGCTCGGCCGCTCGGGTGTCGCGGCGCTGGTCGAGCGCTGCTGCCGGCACGCTCGGCGCTTCGCGGAGCGGCTCGAGGCGGCTGGCGCGGAGATTCTGAACCAGGTCGTCCTGAATCAGGTGGTCGTGGCCTTCGGTGACGACGAGCGGACCGCGCGGGTGGTCGAGACCGTCCAGCGCGACGGCACCTGCTGGGCCGGTACCACCCGGTGGCAGGGTCGGGTCGCGATGCGGATCTCGGTCTCGTCGTGGGCCACGACGGAGCGAGACGTGGAGCTGAGCGCCGATGCGATCGAGCGGGCGATGGCGAGCGGCTGAGCCAAAAGTCGATCCACGGCGTATCTTCCCGAAGAAGCACCCGGTCATGGGAGGCGGAATGACGGTCAGCCGACGAGCGTTCGTGCGCGGGCTGGGCGGTGGCGCGTTGCTGGTTCCGTTCGCCGCGGGCCGCGGGCTCGAGGCGCGGATGGGGCCGGAGCCCGTTGCCGGCAGGCGGTCGCGGGCCGGAGACCTGCTTCGCCTGGACAGCAACGAGAACCCGAACGGCCCGTCGCCGCAGGCGCTCGAGGCGATCCGGGACACCCTCGACGAAGCCTGCCGCTACCCCGGCGATCTCGAGCGGCGTCTGGAGGAGCGGCTGGCCGCTCACCACCGCGTGGGCGCCGACCAGATCGTGCTCGGCTGCGGCTCGACCGAGTTGCTGCGGGTCGCGGTCGACGCCTTCGCCAGCCGGGGGCGCTGGGTGGTGACGGCCGCGCCGTCCTTCGAGACGCCGGCCACCTACGCGGCGGCGCGAGGAATTCCGGTGGTCGCGGTGCCGGTGGCCACCGACCTCGGGCTCGATCTGGACGCGATGGTGGGGCGCTCGATCGGCGCAGGGCTGGTCTATCTCTGCAATCCCAACAACCCGACCGGAACCGTCCACTCCAAGAGCGACGTCGAGAGCTTCGTCGACCGGGTGCTCGCCAAGGCGCCGGCCGCGCAGATCCTGATCGACGAGGCCTATTTCGAGTACGTCGACCGTCCCGGCCACGACTCGATGATCCCGCGCGCGCTGGACGATCCCCGCGTCTTCGTGCTCCGCACCTTCAGCAAGGTGCACGGGATGGCAGGGCTTCGGGTCGGGTATGGCATCGGCCGGCCCGAGACCATCGGCGCGCTGGCCAAGTACCGGCTCCGCCTCGGCGTCAACGTGCTCGGTGCGGCGGCGGCGCTCGCGGCGGTAGGCGACGAGCGACGAGTCGGGGCGGAGCGAGCGAAGAACCGCGAGGCACGGGAGTACACCGCCGCGTTCTTCGAGCGGGCCGGTCTCTCCTGCGCCAGCTCGGCCACCAACTTCCTGATGGTGGACATCGGCCGGCCGATCGAGACGTTTCGCGCCGCCTGCGCCTCGGCGGGGGTGGCCGTGGGGCGTCCATTCCCGCCGCTCACCACGCACGCGCGGATCAGCATCGGCACGCTCGCCGAGATGCGCCACGCCACCGGCGTCTTCGGGCGCATCCTCGGCGTCTGATGCTGCGCGCGCTGTCTCCGCTGGTCGCGCTCTATCTCTTCACCCAGATCGCGCTCCTGCCCCACGTCGTCCGCGAACGCGCGGGCCGAGACGCCTCCCGATCCACCGTCGCATCTGGAACCAGAACCGATGACCTCTCGCCGTCGCTTCCTGACCACCTCGGTCGCGGCAGTCGGAGCCGCGTCGCTCAGTCGCCCGGCTCGGACCGAGGCGCAGGAGCCCCGTCTCCCGTCCGCGATCGCCAAGCTCACTTCGATGAAGAGCCAAGCCGTGGCGATCACCTCCGCGGAGCGCTCGGCCCGTCTGGCCAAGGCGCGGGAGCTGATGGGCGCCCGGGGCATCGACGCCTTGCTGCTGACCGGCGGCACCACGCTCCGGTACTTCACCGGGATCCGCTGGGGACTGAGCGAGCGGCTCTTCGCGGTGGTGGTGCCGAAACGGGGCAAGGCCTTCGTGGTGACACCGGCGTTCGAGCGGGACCGGAGTGAGGAACAGCTCGCGCTCGGACCGCTCGGAGACGAAGCGGAGATCCTGACCTGGGAGGAGAACGAGAGCCCGTACGCGCTGGTGGCGGCCGGCCTCAAGGCCCGCGGGGTGACCGCCGGCACGATCGGCGTGGAGGAGACCGTCCGCTGGGTGTTCTCGGATGGCATCGCGCAGACGTTGCCGGCGGTCACCCTGGTGAGTGGCACACCGATCTCCGCCGGGTGTCGGATGACGAAGAGCCCGGCCGAGCTCGCCCTGATGCGGTTGGCGTCCGAGGTCACCTGGAGGGCGTACCGGGCGGCCTGGGAGTCCCTCGAGGACGGGATGACGCAGAGCCGGTTCGGGGAGCTGGTGAGCGCCGCCCACCGGCAGCTCGGCTTCAACGGTGGCGCGGGCGTCCAGACCGGCGAGTACTCGGCCCTGCCGCACGGGTCGGTCGCCCGACAGGTGATTCGCCCCGGCACCATCCTGCTGATCGATGGCGGCTGCAGCGTCGAAGACTACGCCTCGGACCTGAGCCGCACCTTCGTCCTCGGCAAGCCGACCGACAAGATGAAGCGGGTCTTCGACCTGGTGCGTCGGGCTCAGACCAAGGCGCTCCAGACCGCCCGCCCCGGGCTGCCCTGCGAGGCCGTCGATGCGGCGGCGCGCAAGGTGATCGTCGACGGCGGTTTCGGACCCGGCTACACCTACTTCACGCATCGGGTCGGGCACGGGATGGGGATGGACGGCCACGAATGGCCGTATCTGGTGGGTGGCAACACGCTTCCGCTCGAGCCGGGGATGACCTTCAGCGACGAGCCCGGGATCTACATCCCCGGCGAGTTCGGCGTGCGGCTCGAGGACGACATGGTGATCACGGAGCGGGGCGCCGAGCTGTTCACCACCCAGAGCCCGTCGCTCGAGGAGCCGTTCGCGACGGCTTGAGCGAGGAGCCTGCCGTCAGCGCTCTCGGGTCCAGAGCACCAGGGTGCCGCAGGTGGCCCCGACCGTGTTGAACTCGGGCGGCGTTTGCGCCGGCCCGCTGTAGTACTCCACGCCGGCCAGGGTTTGCACCGGATAGTTGTCGATGTCCACCGGCCCGGCGGCCTGGAGCAGCTGCACCCCATCGACCCAAACCTGCCCCACACAGCGATTGCCCAGGCGGCCGGAGGTGAGGACGTTCCTGCCGAGCCGGTCGCGAGCGGTGCGCACGCCGACTTCGCGGAGCGCTTCGTGGGTCCGCATGTTGTCCCGCAGGCGCAGATCGGCCCAGGTCATGAAGTGGCCGTCGTGTCCGGCGCGCCGCCGCTCGAACGCCACGAACCGACCGGAGGTGGGGAGCGGCGGCTTGCCGACGACGACCAGCGACTCGATCACCGTTACCGTCGGGGTGAGCAGGACCTCGATCTGCAGGGTCTCGCCGGCCCTGAACTTGAGCTTCCGCTTCCTGGGCGCGAATCCGATCCGCCGAATCAGGATCTCGTGCTCGCCCGGTCGAAAGCTCGGGATCTCGAACTCGCCCTTGGCGTTGGTGACGGTCGACTGGTCCACCGCGGCGATGACCACTTCCGCCCCGGGCACCGGCGCTTCGGTCGGCTCCATCACCACTCTGCCTCTGAGACCGGCCTGCGCGCTCGCGGAGCGGGCGGCGGGCAAGGCCAGTAGGAGGAGCACCGAGGCTCGAGCGAGAGTCGTGGGGCGCATCGGAATGGTCCGGGCTGATATCCAGCCCTACGATCCCCAGGCAGGCTTGGTTGCGAACAGGAGGGCCACCGTGCCAGGACAGAGAGCGTAGCTCATCTCGGCGTCCGGCCCGCGGAGGTACTGGACCAGGTCGATCCGCTCGACGGGTAGCGCGGCCAGCTCGCCCGGCTCGGGGCCGACCAGCTCGTAGGTCTCAGGAAAGGCGTTGGTTCGCCTCACGGCCACGTTGCTGGCGACCCGCCGACCGTCGATGAAGACCGAGGCGAAGCGACTCGGCTCGTCGGCCGAGACGGGGTCGGGGCAGTCGGTCGGCGCGATCGCGGTCTGACCGCCGCGCCTCCCGGCCCCGCAGCCGATCACCGCCGCGGCGATCAGCGCCCAGCCTAATCGTCGCGCGGGGCTCGCGGTCGGAATCATCGCTCGTCGTCCTCCTTCGGTTCGAACACCGGACTGTCCGGAATCTAGCGGCCCGTGCCCCGGCGACGGGTCGGACAATAGTTGCACCGTCAACGCCCACTCGCTGAGTTCCGATACGGTCGGTCCCTTCGGTCCATCGGAGTCTCGGCCGGCGTCCTCCGCCAGATCCCGTCGGCGCCACCGGATTGGTGCCGCGCCCCCTCAACAGCGTCGCCCGAGGACCGCGCTCCGAAGATTCGTCCAGATCCGCTCGATGCCCCCGGGGGCCTCCCCGGACCGGATTGCCGGGCTCGGCCGTCGCTCGCTCCCTCGGCACGAACCCTTCCCTTCCGAGGGGGTGAGCACCGCCAATCCCCAGGGGATTCGAAACGAGGTTCTTCGATGCAGTCTCGCGTGACTCGACGGCTATTGTGGATCTTCTTGACGCTTGCGCTCGCCGGGCTCCCGGTTTCGGCCAATGCGCAGAACTATCAGGCTGACTACATTCGGGTGAGCCGCAACTCACACGACCTCGCGTGGGTGGCCACCGGCGCCGCCCTCACGCTCACCTTCAAGGAGCTGGGTCTCAAGCCGCACCAGGCCGACCTGCTCGGCACGGTGGGTCTGGTGGCGGCGGTCAAGCTGGTCAAGTGCGCACAGTGGTGTGGCCGCCCCGAGGTCGACTGGCCCGCGCGGGTCGCGATTCGGGATGGCATCTACGACGCGGTGCTGACCAACGGCGTGTTGCCGATCCTGGTCGGCAAGCGGCACGGCATCGAGAAGGGGCTGATCACCGGCGTGGCCTGGCTCGGCAGCGTGCTGGTCATGCGTCAGCTCAAGTGGAACAGCCCGTGAGCCGTTCGACGCCGCACACCCGACGAGGACTCGCCATGTTGGGAATCATCGGAGGAAGCGGCGCCTACCGCATCGACGGGCTGACCGATGCCCGTTGGGAGGCGGTGGAGACGCCGTACGGGCCCCCCTCGGACGCCGTCCTGATCGGCACGCTCGACGGCCGCTCGATCGCCTTCATGCCCCGGCATGGCCGCGGCCATCGACAGAGCCCTACCTCGATCAACTACCGGGCGAACATCCACGCGCTCAAGCAGCTGGGCGTGACCGACCTGGTGTCGCTGAGCGCGGTCGGGTCGCTCGAGGAGCGACTCCCGCCCGGTTGCTTCGTGCTGGTCGACCAGTTCGTCGATCGGACCTTCGCCCGGGAGAAGAGCTTCTTCGGCCCGGGCTGCGTCGCGCACGTCTCGATGGCCGATCCGGTCTGTCGGCGGCTCGGGGACGCGCTCGAGGTGGCGGCCGGACGGGCGGGCATCGAGGCGGTGCGCGGCGGGAGCTATCTGGTGATGGAGGGCCCCCAGTTCTCCACCCGGGCCGAGTCGAATCTCTACCGCCAGTGGGGGCTCTCGGTGATCGGAATGACCAACATGCCGGAAGCCAAGCTCGCTCGCGAGGCCGAGATCTGCTACGCTACCGTCGCGATGGTGACCGACTTCGACTGCTGGCATGCCTCCCACGAGGAGGTTACGGTCGATCGGGTGATCGCGGTGCTCGAGGCCAACGGGGCGAAGGCGCGGACCCTGGTCCACGAGCTCGCCAGAACGCTGCCCGCTCACGCCGAGCCATGCGCCGCTGGCTGCGATCGGGCGCTCGACCACGCCTTGATCACGGCGCCGGAAGCGAGAGACCCGAAGGTGGTCGAGCGGCTCCGGGTGGTCGCCGGGAGGGTCCTGTGATCGATCTGAAGGGCCTGGTTCGGACGATTCCCGACTATCCCAAGCCGGGCATCCTCTTCCGCGACATCACCACGCTGCTCGCGAACGGGCCCGGCCTTCGCCAGGCGATCGGCACGTTTTCCTCCCGCTACGCCGAGCTCAGAATCGACAAGGTGGCCGGCATCGAGGCCCGGGGCTTCATCCTGGGTGGCGCGCTCGCCGAGCGGCTCCACGTCGGCTTCGTCCCGATCCGCAAGCGCGGCAAGCTGCCGGCCGCAACCATCGGGCACGAGTACGACCTCGAGTACGGCACCGACCACGTCGAGATCCACACCGACGCGGTCGCGGCCGGCGAGCGGGTGGTCCTGATCGACGATCTGGTCGCAACCGGCGGCACCGCCTGCGCCGGGCTGGCCCTGCTGCGCAAGCTCGGCGCGACCGTGGTCGAGGCGAGTTTCGTGATCGACCTGCCCGAGCTCGGCGGGCGAGCCCGGATCGAGGCCGAAGGTTGTCCGACCTTTGCCTTGATGGAGTTCGCCGGGCATTGAGAGTCGGCGGTCGCTGGTTTCGCTCGGTCTGGATCGAGCCCGGGGACACCCGGGTGTCGATCATCGACCAGACCGTCCTGCCGGACCGGTTCGAGGTCGCGCGGCTCGGCACACTCGAGGAGGCGGCCGACTCGATTCAAAGGATGCGGGTGCGCGGCGCGGTGGCCATCGGAGTCGCGGCCGCCTACGGGGTCGCCCTCGCCATGCGCGACGATCCGAGCGACGCGGAGCTCGAGCGCGCGGTCACGGTCCTCGGTGCCACACGGCCGACCGCGGTCAACCTGCGGACGGCTCTCGATCGGCTCCGCTCGGGGCTGGCCCCGATCGCCCCGGCCGAGCGCGCCGAGGCCGCCTGGGCGGAGGCCTCGGCGATGGCGGAGGGCGAGGTCGCGGACTGTCGGAGAATCGCCGAGGCGGGGCTGCCGATTCTGCGCGAGCACATCGAGCGGAAGGGCGGAGCGCCGGTGCAGGTCCTGACGCACTGCAACGCCGGCTGGCTCGCGTCGGTCGACTGGGGCACGGCGCTCGCCCCGATCTACCTCGCCCACGACGCCGGCCTCCCGGTCCATGTTTGGGTGGACGAGACTCGCCCGCGCAATCAAGGCTTGCTCACTGCCTGGGAGCTCCGTCAGCACGGGGTGGCGCACACGGTGGTGGTGGACAATGCGGGCGGATACCTGATGCGGCGCGGCCAGGTCGACCTGTGTCTGGTCGGCACCGACCGCACCACCCGGTCCGGCGCGGTGGCCAACAAGATCGGCACCTACCTCAAAGCTCTGGCGGCCCACGACAACGGAGTCCCCTTCTACGTGGCGGCGCCCTCGACCAGCATCGACTGGACCATGGATGACGGCGACGCGATTCCGATCGAGGGGCGAAGCCCCGATGAGCTTGGCTTCGACCCTGAGATTCCCGTCGAGAATCCGGCGTTCGATGTGACGCCCGCGCGGCTGGTCACCAAGCTGATCACCGAGCGGGGCGTCGCCGACGCGAGCGAGGCGGGCCTGGCCGCGCTCTTTCCCGAGGCGCGTTAGACGACCCGGTCGCTCCCACCGTCGATCGGGATCTGCGCCCCGGTCGTCTTTCCGAAGGTCGGTCCGGCGAGCGCGAGCACGGCGCTCGCGACGTCGGTCGAGGTGATCTCTACCCGGAGCAGGTTGTTGGTTCGGTAGGCCTCGGGACTCATCCCGTAGTGCCGCGCGCGCTCGGCGACGACCTCGTCGCTCCAGGCCCCCGTGTCGAGCACCAGGTGTGGGTGGAGGACGTTCACCCGGATGCCGTGCGCCGCCCACTCGAGCGCGGCGACGCGGGCCAGCTGGGTGAGACCCGCCTTCGCGACCGAGTACGCGCCGGCGCCGGGCCCGGGCGCCGGCACGTTCTTCGATGCGACGATCACCACGGCCGGTGAGAAGCCGAGCGTGAGGAACGGATGGGCCGCCTGGAGCAGCCGCCGGTGACTGTCGAGGTTGAGGGCCAGGCTCCGCTCCCAGACGTCGTCGTCCATCGCCTCGAGTCGGCGACTCGGCGGAAACGCCCCGGCGTTCGAAACCAGAATGTCGAGGCCGCCGAAGGCTCGCACGGTGCGCCGGACGCAGGCTTCGACCTGCTCGGGGTCGGTGAGGTCGGCGACGATCGGCGCGAGATCCGAGCCGACGAATCGCTCGACCGAGGGATGCAGGTCGACCGCCGCCACGGCCGCCCCCGCTCGGTGGAGCGCCTCGGCCGTGGCCCGCCCGATTCCGCGCGCGGCGCCCGTTACCAGCGCGACCCGACCGGCGAAGGGGCGCGCCGGACCCGCGTGCCGGAGCTTGGCCTGTTCCAGCTCCCAGTACTCCACGGCGAAGAGGTCCGCTTCCGGCAGCGCCCGCCACTCGCCGAGCCACTCGGCCCATTGGATCGCGCGGGCGGTGTGGCGGGCGAGATCCGTCACGATGGTGGCGTCCCCGGCGCTCCCGCCGATGCCAACCGAGCCGACCCCGGGCCAGACGATCCACCGCGGCGCGGGGTCGAGGCGGCGGTGCTCGCCGTCGGCATGACGGTCGAAGTAACGCTGATACGCAGCGCCATAGCGCGCGACCGCGGCTTCCCAGCCACCGGCCGCGACGCAGGGCAGCGGCTTGGTGCGGATCACGTGATCGGGCGTGAGCGGGCCGCGGGCGGCGACGTCGCTCGCCCCCGCGAGATCGGCGAAGCCGCGGGCCTCTGCGCTGTCGTCGAGCGCCGCGATCACCGGCGCGCCACGGGCCTGTCCCACCGCCGCCCGGAGAGCCGCCAGCTCCCGCAGGGCCTCGCCTGCGGTGCCCCGGCCGGCCGGCCCGGTCCTTGGCGCCGCGAGCGCGCCTTCGCGCGCGAGATAGGCCTCGGCTTCGGAGACCAACCCGATCATCCGCTCGTAGGAGCTGCGTGCGTCGGGGCCGAAGCTGAACACGCCGTGATTGAGCAGCACGATGCCTTCGAGCGCGGCCCAATCCACCGAGCGGGAAAGCGCCCGGACCGTCTTCGCGAGCACGAAGCCCGGCATCACGTACGGGACGATCAGCACCCGATCGCCGTAGATCGACTCGATTCGCTCGCGCCCGTTCGGCGTGTTGCTCACCGCCACCACCGCGTCGGCATGGGTGTGGTCGACGAACGCGTGCGGGATGATCGCGTGGAGGATGGCCTCCACTGACGGAGTGGGCGCTCCGGGATCGATCATGGCGGCCCGTTGGGCCCGGACCATCTCCGGGTCCGATAGTCGCTCGAGCTCGGCCATCCGAAGCAGTGGCTCGATCCGGACGGGCGCGAAGCCGGCGGGCTCGATCGTCGCGAGATCCCAGCCGCTGCCTTTGACGTAGATGATCGACTCTTCGTCGCCGAACAGATCGGTGACGGTCGCCTTGGCGGAGGTGTTGCCGCCGCCATGCAGGACCAGCGACGGCTCCTGGCCGAGCAGCCGGGAGGTGTAGGCGCGGAGGGCCAGCGGCGAGTCGAGGAACGGTGCGGCGTCCTCGTCGTTCCAGAGAGAGTGCATCGGCTGCAATAATGGTCGGGCGGGCGCCGCCCGGCCAGGTCGCGGCCGGGTCTTGCCGCACCGGACCCGCGGCCTCATCCTCGAAGCTCGAACGATCGAGAGGGAGCGATGGGCTTCGCGGCGATCAGACCGGTGATTCCGGCGCTCTTCCTCCTGGCCTGCGGGGAGGGCGGCCCGAGCGGCGCGGCGACGGCGACCCGCCCGGACGCGACCCCGCATCCGGCGGAGCGCGCGGTTCGGGCGGAGCTCGAGCGCTACTACGACGACTTCAGCCGGCGTGACTGGCCCGCGTTCGCCGAGCATTTCTGGCCCGAGGCCACCATCGCCACCGTGTGGCAGCCGCCGGGCGAGCCGGCGGCCCGGGTGGACGTCCAGACCGTTCCCGATTTCGTGGCCAAGGCGCCCCTCGGACCCGGCAGCAAGCCGATCTTCGAGGAGCGGTTGACCGGCGTGGACATCCGGGTGATCGGGAACCTGGCCCAGGCGTGGGCCCGATACCATGCCCGCTTCGGCGACAGCGGCGCCGTGGCCGAGTGGGACGGCATCGACGGGTTCACCCTGCTCGCGCTCGACGGCCGCTGGCGGATCGTCTCGCTCGCCTTCACCGACGCCGACGGCGAGGTGACCGACCGCCGCTAGCTGGGGCCGTCTGGCTGGGTGCGGTCGGCCGCGCTACCATTGCCACGTGCCACAGCTCCCGACCACCATGGATTGGCGGACGCTTGCCGCCCGTGCCGACGAGCGGATCGCGCCGCACGTGCGCCGCACGCCGCTGCTCGAGTCGGGCTGGCTCTCGGCGGAGACCGGCGCCACCGCCCTGCTCAAGCTGGAGAGTCTCCAGCACACCGGTTCCTTCAAGCTGCGCGGGGCGCTGAACAAGGTGCTCTCGCTCGCGCCGGAGGACCGGGCCCGCCCCATCGTGACCGCATCGACCGGCAACCACGGTGCGGCCGTGGCCTATGCGCTCGCCCGAGTCGGCCTCACGGGCACGGTATACGTGCCGCACGATGCCGAGCCCAGCAAGGTGGCCCGAATCGAACGGCTCGGCGCCCGGGTCGTGGCGCACGGGCGCGACTCCGCCGAGGCGGAATGCTATGCGCGCGCGTTGGCCGACCGCGAGGGCCACGTCTACATCTCGCCCTACAACGACCCCGAGGTGGTGGTCGGTCAGGGGACCGCGGGGCTGGAGATCGTCCGGGCCCTCGATCGGGTCGACGCGATCGTGGTGGCCGTGGGGGGCGGCGGCCTGATCTCCGGCGTGGCCGGGGTGATCAAGGCCACCTGGCCCGACGCCGTCGTGATCGGCGCGGCGCCCCGGGCGTCGGCGGTGATGCTCGAATCGGTGCGCGCGGGCCGCATCCTGGAGCTCGAGTCGGAGCCGACGCTCTCCGACGGGACCGCGGGCGGCGTCGAGGCGGACGCGATCACCTTTCCCTGGTGCCGGGATCTGGTGGATGAGTGGGACGCGGTCAGCGAGGACGAGATCGCCGCAGCGATGCGGCGGGTGATGCTGGACGACCACCTGGTGGTGGAGGGCGCTGCCGCCGTCGCCGTAGCGAGCGCAGAGCGGACCGGGCGTCGCTTTGTCGGCGGGCGCATCGTCGCGCTGGTCTGCGGCGGGAACGTGGGCCCGGGGACGATCAGGAAGGTGCTGGAGGGCTAAAGCCCAACGCGAGAGAGCCGGGGTGGCATGCCAACCCCGGCTCTTCGGTGCGGTCGGAGCTGCCACCGCATCAACTGGGAGGGATCCGGAGCCGCAGCTCGTCGCCCGGACTCACCTGGATCTCGTCCGAGTACGGGGTGCGGCTGCCCCCGATCGGATCACCCTGGAACCGAAGCGAGGTGAGGTTGCGAACCAGGTACTTGGGGATAGTGAAGCGGGTCTCACTGTGTCCCCCGGCGATGCCGAGCCGGATCCGCCGGCTGCCTTCGAAGACGTAGATGGTCATGTCCGCGAAGCCCTGGTTGTCGACCACCACGGTGGTCGGGGCGTCGGGATCGACCTCGACGTCCGGCGCCCCACGTGCGCAGGCGACCGCTCCCAGAACGAACGAGGCCGCGATTAGGTTGCGTAGCGCTTTCATGAACTCGTTTCCTCCTCTTGCGTTGGTCGCGCTCCGACAAGACCGTCGCCCGGCTTCGGCGACCCCAACGACCACCCGCATATGCACTCTATCGACACGGGGGCGAATCCGTCACCCCTACCAGGTATGCGGCAGGGCCCTCCCGTGAGCGACACCGGACCCACCCTCGGCGACCTGTCCGCGGCGGCCGGGCGGCTCGCCCCGCTGATCCGACTCACTCCGACCTGGGACTGGAACGACGATCTGGTCGCCCAGCTGCTGCCCCGGGGGACGGAGCTCACCCTCAAGCTCGAGCTCTTCCAGCACGCCGGCAGCTTCAAGACCCGCGGCGCGCTCCTCAACATCATGGCGCTCGGCAGGCCCGAGCGACAGCGCGGCGTGACCGCAGTGAGCGCCGGCAACCATGCGGCGGCGGTTTCCTATGCCGCGTCGGTCCTGAGCACGAGCGCCAAGGTAGTGATGCCCGAAGCCGCAGATCCGTTCCGGGTGGCCCTCTGTCGGAGCTATGGCGCCGAGGTGGTGCTCGCCCCGGACGTGCATCGCGCCTTCGCGATCGCTCAAGAGATCGAGGCGGACGAAGGCCGGACCTTCGTTCATCCCTTCGAAGGGGTTCGGGTGAGCACCGGCACCGGCACCCTCGGACTGGAGCTGCTTCGCCAGCGTGATGACCTCGACGCCGTGGTGGTCCCGGTCGGCGGCGGGGGGTTGATCAGCGGGATCGCGACCGCGGTCAAGCAGGCGCGGCCCGGCTGTCTGGTGCTCGGCGTCGAGCCGATGGGCAACGACGTGATCCGCCGGAGCATCGCCTCGGGGCAGCCCGAGCGCGCCGTCGACCCGAAGACCATCGCCGACAGCCTGAGCCCGCCGTTCGCGATGCCCTACAGCCTGGGGCTCATCCGCCGCTATGTCGACGACGTGGTCCTGGTGAGCGACGAGGCGATCGAGCAGGCGATGTACCTCCTCTTCAGCCGGGCCAAGCTCGCCGTGGAGCCCGCCGCCGCCGCCGCCACGGCCGCCGTCCTCGGCCCGCTGCGGGAGCGGCTCGCGGGCAAGCGGGTCGGCGTCGTGGTCTGCGGCACCAACATCGGCCCGACCCGATTCTCCACCCACCTGGCCCGTGGCGAAGGGCTCTGGCTCACCCGGGGATGAGCTGCTGAGCGGCGACCTGCTCCGGCCGATCGGCATCGCCACGGTCGCGTTCGGGTCGACCCTCATCGCCACGATGAGCGGCGGCAGCTCGTCGCTCCTCTCGACTCCCGCCTGGTTCGCCCTCGGCTACCCGCTGCCGGTCGCGATCGCCGCCGACAAGGTCGCCGCGACCTTCTGGGCCAGCGTGAGCGCCAGGAACTACCTCCGGGGCCGAAGCGTCGACCGCCGCCTCCTGGTCGGCATGATGCTCACCGGGCTGATCGGCGCCGTGCTCGGCGCCCGTGTCACCACGGTAATCGATCCCCACCTGCTCCGTCGCGTGGTTGGCGCGCTGATCGCGCTGGCGGCGGTCGGGGTGGCCCTTCGCCCCGCATTCGGCCAGGCGGCCCGCGAGCCCCGCTTGGGCCGGCGCGGCGCCCTCGCGACCGCGGTACCACTGGGCTTCTACGAAGGCATGCTGGGCTCCGGCAACAGTGTCCTCACCACCCTCGTGCTCTGTGCGGGCCGGGGGCTCGACCTCCCCCGCGCGCTCGGCCACTACTACGCGATGGCGGTACCCTGGTGCGTGCTCGCCGCCATCACCTACGCCTGGCAGGGGTTCTTCGATCTCGGGCTCGCGGCGCCGGTCTTCCTCGGCGCGGGCGTCGGCGGCTACCTGGGCTCCCGGATCGGGAGCTCCCGGGGGGCCGGGTTTCTGCGGGTGGTGTTCGTGGTCGCGGCGCTGGCCGTGGGTGGCGTGCTCGCGGTGGCGGGCTGAGCCATGTTGGCGATGCTCGCCTACCTGGTGCTCCTCGCG
>JBFXAS010000076.1:0-19875 GCA_050184075.1 Gemmatimonadales bacterium | reverse complement strand
CGCGGCCACAAGGATGGCTGAGCGGCCAGCCCAGTCATGAGCCCCGGCTCAGGGAACCGGCCGTTGGTCGAGCTCCTCGATGGTCGCCCGCGAAGGCGGTCGGCTGGCCCGAAGCCGGGCGGAGACGGCCTCGGTCTGGCCAAAGACCCGGAGGAGGTTCTCCCGGGCGAGCTTCTTGAGGTCCGCGTCGCTCCAGCCGCGTCGGATCAGCTCGGCGAAGAGCAAGGGATACTTCGAGACGTCTTCCATCCCCTGGATCAGATCCGACTCGGCCTCGGCGCCATAGTAGTCCGCGCCGATCCCGACGTGATCGATCCCGGCGATCTTGGCGACGTGCTCGATGTGATCGGCCACGTCCTTGATGGTGGCACGGGGCGAGGGCCCGTGCTTGGCGACGTACTCGCGGGTGAGCCGCTGCCACTGGCTGTCCGACTGCGCCTGGGCGATGACCGGAAAGAGCTCCTCGGCCCAGCGACGCGCCGGCTCGGAGACGAACTGGGGGACGAACGCCACCATCACGACCCCGCCGTTCTCGGGAATCCGCCGCAGGATCTCGTCGGGCACGTTGCGGACGTGCTTGGTGAGGGCCCGGGCCGAGGAGTGGGAGAAGATCACCGGGGCCTCGGTCACGTCGAGGACGTCGGCCATGGTTTCGGCGGAGACGTGCGAGATGTCCACCAGCATCCCGAGCCGGTTCATCTCGGCCACGACCTCCCGGCCGAACCGGGTGAGCCCGCCGTGCCGTGCCGAATCGGTGGCCGCGTCGGCCCAGTCGTTGGTGTTGAAGTGGGTCAGCGTCATGTAGCGGACCCCGAGATCGTAGTACGCCCGGAGCGCGCCCAACGAGTTGCCGATGGTGTGTCCGCCCTCGATCCCGAGCAGCGAAGCGATCCGACCCGCCCGGCGCTCCCGCTCGATGTCCGCCACGCTCGCGGCGTAGCCGAGGTCGGCCGGATACTTGTCGATGATTCGCCGGGCGATGTCGATCTGCTCGAGCTGGGCCCGCATCGCCTCGATCGGGCTGAGGCCGCTCGGCACGTAGACCGACCAGAACTGGGTCCCGACCCCGCCGGCCCTGAGCCGCGGGATGTCGGTGTCGTACTTGGCGCGACCGGCGATGTCGAAGCCCTCGACGTCGCCGTCCTCCTTCTCCCGGATCACCCAGGGCAGGTCATTGTGGGTGTCGAGCAACGGGGCGTCCTTGAGCAGGGCACGGGCCCGTCGGAGCGCCGCGTCCTCCTGGGCGAGGGCCGGCTGGCTCGACACCGCCAGCGCGAGCAGCGCCAGGCAGCCGGCCGTGGGTACGAAGGGACGGAGAGCGGACATCGGAACCTCGGAACGAAGGGTCGGGGACCAAGCTCTCCGCTCGGTCGCGGCCTCGCAAGGCCCATCGTGGCCTCGCCCTGGCGTCGGGGGGCCTGCCGGCTAGGTTCCGAGCATTCGCTCAGCGACTCGGAGGCCCTCGTGACAGCCGCCCGCCTCACGCTCGCCCTCATGGCCGGCGCCCTCTGGGCCACCGGCAGTGCCACCGCCCAGAACCCACGGCCCGGCTCGGGCGCGGGTGGCCTGGCCTCGCGGTTCATCCCGCTCGACGTGCTGGTGCGAATGCAGGAGCGTCCGTCCGAGATCGAGGCCGCCGTCATGGTGCCAGGGTCGATCGACTCGGCCTGGGTGGCGCTCGAGGCCACGCTCGACCAGCTCGGTGTGCCGGTCGCCTTCAGGGATCGCGAGGCGGGGGAGATCGGCACACCCCAGGCGAAGCTCTTCCGCCGTCTGGGCAAGGAGCGTCTCTCGACCTATCTCCGCTGCGGCTCCGGAATGACGGGCCCCAATGCGGATTCCTACGCGGTCTATCTCTCGCTGGTCGTGTTCGTGGACGAGGTGGCGGGTGGCGAGGTGGCGATCCGGCCCTACATCGCCGCGTTCGCGGTCGACGTGGCCGGCGGGCGCAACGATCCCCTGCCGTGCACCACCACGGGCAGGCTCGAGAAGCGGATCGGGAACGAGGTGAAGTTGAAGGTGCTCAAGCTCGGCTGAGCCCGGGTCACCAGTCGCGCGGCCGGGCCACCATGATCCCGTCCTGGGACGTGATCCCCAGGATCCGGTCGGCCAGCGGCCGCTCGGAGATCTCCACCGACTTGCCGACCAACGGCGCGTGCAGCAGGTGCAGCGCCCCGTCCTTCCAGACGGCGATGCCGGTGTGGGCGACGTCGAGGCCGGCGACTGTCGAGGTGGCGGCGATGACATCGCCGTCCTGAATCGAGTCGGCGATCGCGGCAATCCGCCCCTCGGGCACGTACCAGCGCGGACCCGAGGCGTTGAGTCGCGCCTCGGTGGCGCGAATGGCGTCGAGGGCGCCGCTGTCGGCGAGCTGGCGGTAGGCGCTCACGTGCTCCGACATGAAGCGGATCGGCTCGCTGTCCGGCACCGCCCCGATCGCGGCGCGGATCAGGGTGAGCCGCCCCCGGGTCTCGTTGTCGGTGAGCCATTCGGAGAAGTAGTGCAGGCGGCTCGGGTAACCGTCCAGCGTGCCGCCGCGGTAGCGCCACTCCCGCAAATAGCCCTCGTACCGCCGCCGCGCGGCCGCACTGTCGGCCAGGGCGGCAAGGCCGTCGTGACGCACGAACCGGATGAGCGACAGCACCGTCTCGACGAAGGTGACGCAGTCCAGCTCGGTCAGGTTGACGATCAGTCGCTCGGGGCCGGGGGCCTCGAGCGTCCCCGGCAGATAGGTCGCGCCGACGAAGGTGGCGCCCAATCGGGCGATCGCCTGGCCGAGCGGCGCGGAATCGAGCCCCTGGGCCACGGCCCAGCGGACCTTGGCCTCGAAGGTCGTCCAATCCTCCGGCCGCCACCGCGCCGGCTCCGTGGGACCGACGCCGCGCACGGCAGACCCGGCGCCGGCCGGCGCCGCCTCACCCCGGGCGCAGCCGAGCCCGCCGGCCGCCAGGAGGATCGCGAACAGGGAGCGATGCACGCCTAACAATCTAACCCTTTGACAGCCCCGGCCTGCGTCCGGTATCCTATCCCGCGTGCCAGTCTCCCAATCCAGCTCCGCCCTGATCCATCGGGCGCTCAAGAGCAACGGCGTCCGCCTGATCTCGGCCCTGCCCGAGACCTGGCTCGTTCACATGATTCGCCTCGCCGAGGACGATCCCGACACCACGCTGGTCCGCCTCGCCAAGGAGGAGGAGGGGGTCGGGATCTCGATGGGCGCCCATCTCTCCGGCACCCGCTCGGCGATGCTGATGCAGAATCACGGCTTTCTGGCGGCGGTCAACGCGGTCGTGAGCGGCGCCCAGCTCTATCGGATCCCGCTCCTGATGCTGATCAGCCTGCGGGGCATGTTCGGCGAGCGGGACCCCTGGCAGACCGAGGGCGGACTGATCACGGAGGACGTGCTCCGGGCGCTCCGGGTCCCGACCACGCGCTTGGAGACCCCCGACCACGTCGAGCAGCGGATCGGACACGCCATGACGCTGGCCTACTCCTCGCTGCGGCCCGTGGCCCTGCTGCTCACCCGCGAGCTGATGTGGGAGGAGACATGAAGCGGATCGACGCCCTGCAGGCGATCTATCCCGAGCTGGAGCGGTCGGTGGTGGTGACCATCATGGGCGCCGTCGCGGCCGAGCTCCAGTCGATCGGGCACCGCCCGAGCTTCTTCTACCTCCAGCACGCGATGGGTCTGGCCTCGTCGATGGGGCTCGGCATCGCGCTTTCCCGCCCCGAGCTGCCGGTCGTGGTGATCGACGGCGATGGCTCGATCCTGATGAACCTGGGCAGCTTCACCACGCTGGCCCGATACCGGCCCAAGCGGCTGATCCACGTGGTGTTCGACAACGAGAGCCTGCTCTCGGTGGGCGGGTTTCCGACGGCCACCTCGACCGGCACCGACCTGGCGGGGATCGCCCGGGCGGCGGGAGTGCCCCGGGCCACCCTGGTCACCGACCAGGACGGCTTCGCGCGCGCCTTCGCCGAGGCCCGCGCCGCCGAGGAGCTCACCACGATCGTCGCGAAAGTCGAGGCGACCGGTCCGGCGACCTTCCTGACCGACCTCGGCCTGCTCGAAAACCGCTTCCAGTTCCAGCGGGCGCTGGCCGCCTGGCCGGGAAGCGCCTAACGCGATGCCCGGGCCGAGCTATCGGCGGCCGAGCCCGGGCTGGCACCCGCCGCTCGACGCGCCCGACTACCGGGCGACGGCGCTCCGCCATCCGAGCCAACCGCTGGTGGTGGTTCCGGCCACGCTGACCGAGCTCACCGGGCCCGCCTTCGGTCACGACGCGATCCGCCCGACCGACCACGACCTGACCCGGCAGCACGCCGGCGAGGCCCTCGGTGAGCGGATCCTGGTGACCGGCCGAGTGGTGGACGAGAGCGGCCGCCCGGTGCCCGAGACGCTGGTCGAGATCTGGCAGGCCAACGCGGCCGGCCGCTACGCCCACCGCGGCGACGGGCACGACGCCCCGCTCGACCCAAACTTCTCGGGCGCGGGCCGCGCGCTCACCGATCGGGAGGGTCGCTATCGCTTCGTCACGATCCGGCCCGGCGCCTATCCCTGGCAGAACCACGCCAACGCCTGGCGGCCGCCGCACATCCACTTTTCGCTCTTCGGCCCCGCCTTCGTAACCCGGCTGATTACCCAGATGTACTTCCCCGGCGATCCGCTGCTCGCGCTCGACCCGATCTACCAGTCGATCCCGAGCGAGCGCGCCCGCCGCCGCCTGATCGCGGAGTTCGCGCTCGACGTCACCGAGCCCAGTTGGGCGCTCGGCTTTCGCTTCGATCTCGTGCTCCGCGGCCCCGACGCCACGCCGATGGTCGATTGACGATGCCGGACCTCACGCCATTCCAGACCGTCGGCCCGTACTTCGCCGTGGTCTACCCGCGCGACGAGTCGCATCCGGCGGACCCGGCCGAGCCGGTCCAGGTCCTCGAGGGACGGGTGCTCGACGGCGCCGGAGCGCCCGTGCCCGACGCGTTGCTGGAGGCGTGGGGCGCGGACGCTCGCGGCCAGTACGCGGAGGCCGGCGTCGCGGGATTCTCGAGAGCGCTGACCGATCCGGACGGTTGGTTCGCGCTCCGCTTCAGCCGACCCGGCCCGGTGCGACTCGACGACCGAAGCCAGGCCCCGCACCTGGCGCTCGCCGTGCTGGCCCGCGGGGTCCTCACCCGGCTGGTGACGCGGGTCTATTTCGCCGACCGCGCCCCCGAGGCCGACCCGGTCCTCGCCCTGGTACCCGCCGAGCGACGCGCCACCTTGGTCGCGAAGCTGGTGTCGCCCGATCGCTACGCGCTCGACCTCCGACTCCAAGGAGCGGCCGAGACCGTGTTCTTCGATGTCTGACGCCGGCGACCTGGTCCGCCAGCTGATGAGCACCCGCGGCCAGGTGAGGGCGATTCTGCAAGTCGAGGCGGCCCTCGCCGATGCGCATGCCGAGACCGGCGCGATGCCGCCGCGGGTCGCGCTGGTGATCGGGGGCGAAGCCCGGGTCGAGCATCTCGACCTCGACGCCGTGGACCGCGCGGCGCGAGACGCGGGCAACCTGGTGATCCCGGTCGTCGAGCAGCTGGCGGCCCGGGTCGGCGCGATCGACCCGGAGGCGGCCGGCTGGGTCCACGCCGCCGTCACCAGCCAGGACGTGCTCGACACCGCGATGGTCACGAACCTGCGAGCCGCGCTCCAGACCACCCTGGGCGAGCTGCGCCGGGCGATCCGGGCCGGGGCGACTCTGGCGCGACGCCATGCGGAGACGGTGATGGCGGGCCGCACCCTGCTCCAGTACGCCGCGCCCACCACCTTCGGGCTCAAGGCCGCCGGGTGGTCCGACGCAATCTCCCGCTCGGCCGATCGCCTCGACGAGTCCCTCCGCGCCGCGCTGGTCCTGCAGCTCGGCGGGGCCTCCGGCACCCAGGCGGCGCTCGGCGCCCGGGCACCCCGCCTCGAGCGCGCGCTGGCCAGACGGCTCGATCTCGCCGTCCCGGCCCTGCCCTGGCACACCCAGCGAGACCGTCTGGTCGACCTGGCCGCGACCCTCGCCACCGCCACCGGTGTGCTGGGCAAGCTGGGCCGCGACGTGGCCCTCCTCGCGCAGACCGAGGTGGCCGAGCTTCGCGAGGCTGGCGAGGTCGGCCGGGGCCGCTCTTCCGCCATGCCGCACAAGCGCAATCCGGTGGGAGCGGTGGCCCTGACCGCGGCCGCGACCCGCGCGCCCGGCCTGGCCGCGACCATGATGAGCGCGATGGCGCAGGAGCACGAGCGGGCGGCCGGCGGGTGGCAGGCGGAGTGGGCCGTCCTTCCCGAGCTGGTGATCCTCGCGACCGACGCCGCCTCCACGGCGGCCGATCTCCTGGAGGGGCTCGAGGTCGACGCCGAGCGGATGGCCGCCAACCTCGGCCTCGGACTCGGCATCCTGGCCGCGGAGGGGCTCGCGGCCGCGCTGGCCTCCAGAGTGGGTCGACCGACCGCGCACCGACTGGTCGGCGAGGCGAGCCGCGATACGGCCGGCCGAGGCGTGACTTTTCGGGAGGTGGTCGAAGCGCGGCCGGACATCACCAGACACTTCGCCGCCGGCGACCTGGAGCGGTTGCTCGACCCCGCGTGGGGCGTGGGCCGGGCCCGAGCCCTGGTGGACCGCGCCCTGGATAATCTCGGCTTCGGCGACCAGGATCCGAGCCCCTCCACCGAGGATGCCCCTTGAGCGACGCCGACCGCCGCGCCACTGGCCGCGCCACCCGAGCGGCCGTGCTCGGCGAGGATCACGTCCGCCGGGCGGAGCAGCAGACCACTCCGCTCACGGCCGACTTCCAGGACCTGATCACCCGCTACGCCTGGGGCGAGATCTGGTCGCGGCCCGGGCTCGATCAGCGCACTCGCCGAGTGCTGGTGCTCGGCACGCTGGTGGCGCTCGGTCGCTGGGAGGAGTTCCGGATGCATGCCCGCGCGGCGCTGGGCCAGGGCGGGATGACGCTCGACGAGCTCAAGGAGATCGCCCTGCAGCAGGCCATCTACTGCGGCGTTCCAGCCGCGAACCACGCCTTCCACGAGCTCGAATCCCTGGCCACGCCATGACCCGCCGCGTCACGACCCGAGTCGGCATCGTGGGCGGGGGGCCGGCGGGATTGATGCTCTCCCACCTGCTGGCGCGAGAAGGCGTCGACTCGATCGTGCTCGAAGCCCGCTCGCGCGACTACGTGATCAAGCGGGTCCGCGCCGGGGTCCTCGAGCAGGGCACGGTGGACCTGCTGACCGAATCGGGCGTCGGGGATCGCCTGGCCGAGCTGGGCCTGGTGCACACCGGCTTCGAGATCCGCTTCGACGGCACCTCGGTCCGGATCGCGCTCGACGAGCTCACGGGCGGCCGGGCGATCACGATCTACGGCCAGCAGGAAGTGGTGCGGGATCTGATCGACGCGCGGCTGGCCGCCGGCGGCGCGCTCCATTTCGAGATCGACGACGTGCGGGTCGAGGACCCGGCCGGCCGGCCCAGCCTCAGGGCGACGATCGCCGGCGAGCCCACCCGGATCGAGTGCGACCTGATCGCCGGCTGTGACGGCTTCCACGGCATCTGCCGAGACACCATCCCGGCGTCCGAGCGAACCGTCTACGAGCGCGAGTTCCCCTACGGCTGGGTCGGCATCCTGGTGGCGGCGCCGCCGTCGAGCGACGAGCTGATCTACGCCCATCACCCACGCGGCTTCGCCCTCCACAGCATGCGCTCACCGGAGATCACCCGGCTCTACGTCCAGTGTCCGCATGACGACGAGATCGAGGCCTGGCCCGACCAGCGGATCTGGGAGGAGCTCCACGCCCGGCTGGCGGCGCCCGGTTGGTCGCTCACCGAAGGGCCGATTCTCGAGAAGGGCGTCACCGGCATGCGGAGCTTCGTGATCGAGCCGATGCAGCACGGCAATCTGTTCCTCGCGGGCGACGCCGCGCACATCGTGCCGCCCACCGGCGCCAAGGGGCTCAACCTCGCGATGGCGGACGTCCGCCGTCTCGCCGAGGGAATGATCGACTTCTTCCGCACGGGCTCCCGCAGGGGCCTCGACGGCTACACCGCCGACTGTCTCCGGCGGGTCTGGCGGGCGCAGGAGTTCTCCAGCTGGATGACGGGCCTGCTCCACACCGGGACCGCCGAGCCCTTCGCTCGATCCCTGCAGCTCGCCCGGCTGCGCCAGCTGGCCACGTCGCCGCACGCCAGAGCCCTGCTCGCGGAAAACTACGTGGGGCCGGTCGCCGTCTAGCTCGGCCCTTCGCCGCTCGGCCCGGTCCACGAAGCCCGCCATCCCGCCCGACGCCAGGGTGAAGGCGATCATCGCGCCGATCAGCGCGCGCGGTCAGCGCCTCCGAAAGACCACCTGCCCGTTCGCCACCGTCAGCGCCACCGCGACTGACGGGAGCTCGTCGGTCGCCACGTCCGGCAAGCGCCGGTCCAGCACCGCGAGATCGGCGACCTGGCCGGGCCGGATCTCGCCCTTCCACGACTCGGCCCGATCCTGCCAGGCGCCGCCGGTGGTGTAGGTGGCGATCGCCTGGTCGAGCGTGATCCGCTGCTCCGGCCCGAACACCTTGCCGCTCTGGTTGCCCTTGCGCCCGACGCACATCGCCAGCCCCTTGCCCCAATTCCCGTCGGTGACCGGCGCGTCCGAGCTGCTCGCCACCACGACGCCCTTCACGAGGGCCGTCCGGTAGGGCCACTCGTACGCGGCCCGCTCGGGACCGATGCTCCCCACTTGCCCATCCGCGATCAGGTGCTTGATCGCGGCATTGAAGTTGGCGCCGATCCCGCCGGCGGCCATCCGGTCGAGGGTGGCCGGGAGGACGAGGTCGGAGTGGATCAGATAGTGCCGCGGGTCCGCCCGGCCGCCGGCCCGCTGGGCGGCGAGATAGCCGTCGACCACCGCGTCGATTCCACGGTCGCCCGTCACGTGGGTGCCGATCTGCCAGCCGAGCCCGTGCGCCCGGCGGATCATCTTCTCCAACTCGGCCACCCGCTCGTCGTCGTTGCCGCCCTCGATCACCAGCTTGCCGACGCCCCCATCGACGTACGGATCGTAGAGCCAGGCGGTCTTGTTGTTGGTGGGAATGCCGTCGCCGAAGAGCTTCACGCCGGCGATCCGTATCATCCTGGGATCGAGGCCTTCCTCCGAGACGGGATCGGCAATCACCCGCTCGAGCGCCTCGAGCGATCGGCCGCCGGCACGAAGGGCGGTGAGCCGCGCGGTGCGTGGCCGGGCGCGGTAGACGCCGGCGTAGGCGCGAAGGCTCTCGGCGTCGAGCCCGGGCTCGGTGAAGCTGGTGATTCCCGAGGCCGCCATCCGCTCCAGCGCGAGCTCCACCGCCCGCTGGCGATCCTCCACCGTGATCCGTGGCAACAACCGGCGGACCAGGCCCGCCGCTCCCTCGAAGAGCACCCCGGTGGGCTCGCCCGAGGCGTCCTTCACCACCACGCCGCCCTGCGGCGGCTCGGTGTCGCGGGTGATGCCCGCCAGCTCGAGGGCCTTGCTGTTGACCCAGATCGCGTGCCCGGAGAACTCGGTCAGGACCACCGGATGCACGGTCGTGGCGCCGTCCAGGTCGGCTCGGGTCGGCGCCCGTCCCTCGGCGAAGTACGGCTGGTCCCAGCCCCTGCCCTGGATCCACTGCCCGGCCGGCTTGGAGCGGGCGGCTTCCCGGACCGCCGCCACGACGCCCGCGATGGAGGAGACCTTGGGAGGCCCGATGTCGAGCACGAAAGGCGGGCTCGCGAGCGCCCAGCTCATCGCGTGGAGGTGCGAGTCGTTGATCCCGGGAATCACGCTTGCGCCCCGGAGGTCGAGCGTCTCGGTCCGACGTCCCGCCAGCCGGCGGAGCGCGGCATCGCCGCCCACGCTCAGGATCCGGCCCCCGCCCACCGCCACGGCCGTGGCGGTCGGGAAGCCGCGCCCCATCGTGTGCACCAGCCCGTTGTAGAGGATCAGCTCGGCCGTGTCCTGTCGGACCCGCGGCAACACGCCCAGCGCCGCGGCGCCGACGGCCGTCAACAGGTCGCGACGACTGAGATCGGTGGTCATCGAGGTCTCCAAGGTGGCGCTCGCCGCGGCGAGCTCAGAAGAATCCAAGAGCCGGGCCCAGCACGACCATCAACCCGGTCATCACGACGATCCAGGCCAGACTGATCACGATCCCCGGCTTCAGCATGTCGAGCATCCGGTAGTAACCCTTGGCATAGGTCACCAGCGGCACCGCGTCCAGGGGCAGCAGAAATGCACAGGACGCGGTGAAGGCCACCGGCAGCGCGTAGAGCGCCGGATTGTGCCCCGCCTCGGCCGCGAGCAGCGTGATCGGCGGGATCACGACGGCCACGATCACCGGCACGATGGTGAGGATCAGGTGGATCAGCACCGTGAAGGTGCTGATCCCGGCGACGATCAGCCAGGGCGAGCCCTGACCCAGGCCCCCGAGAGCGGCGTCGACGACCCACTTGGCGAGACCGGTCTCCACCGCCGCCGCGCCGAGCGAGGTGACCCCGCCAACCATCAGCAGCACCTCCCAGCCGGTTCCGCGCTCGACCTCTTTCCAGGTGAACAACCGGATTCCCGGCAGGAACATCGTCGTGGCGCCGAGCACGGCCACCAAGGCGACGTCGATCTGCTTGAACCAGGTGTTCAGGATCCAGAAGGTGAGCATCAGGCCGAGGATCACCAGGACCTTCTTCTCGGGGGCCGTCAACGGTCCGAGGCGGGCGCGCTCCGCCACCAGGTCGCCGAGATCGATCCGCTCCATCTCCGGCGGGTAGAACCGGAGCAGCGCCCACCAGGCCACCGGCACCAGCAAGACGGCGAGCGGGATGCCGATCGCCATCCAGTACAGAAACGGAACCGTGACGTGGCCATAACGCTGGATGAAATCGAGCGCGAGTACGTTGATCGAGCTCCCGGCGGGGGTCGCCACGCCACCGATGAAGGCGGCGATCGGGATCCCCATCATCACGGCCTGGCCGAAGCGGGAGGCGCCGGGCTTCGCGCCGACCCGATCGAGGAGCCCGACGGCGACGGCCATGAAGATCGCGGTGCACGGCACGTCCGAGACCACGCTCGAGAGCACGGCCGGGCCGACGAGAAAGGCGAGCAGCACCCGACGGCTGTCGGTGCCGGCGCGCGCCAGGAGCCAGAGCGCGAATCGGCGATCGAGCCCGGTGCTGATGAAGGCCTGCGCGATGCAGAACATCGCGATCACGAAGAAGAAGACGGTGCTGATGAAGCTGGTGAACGCGGCCTGCAGGGTAGCCACCCCGAAGAGCGGCTGGAGCGCCAGGCCCAGCAAGGCGGTGACGGCGATCGGAATCGCCTCCGTCACCCAGAGGATCAGCGTGATCGCGAAGACGACGCCCATTCGCCGGCCTTCCGGCGACAGGCCGGCCGGAAGCGGCAGGGCCAGGATCAGGGCCGCGACGGCCGCGGCCCCGATCAGGCCGGCGATGCCGCGCCGATCGCCGACGGAGCTGGTTCGAGATTCGGCCATCGGCTCATTCTCCGCCGCGTCGAGCCGGCTCGCAAGAGGTCGATGATGCCAGGAAATACCCCAGGTCGAAGCGCAAGGGTTTCTCCCAACTTGTTGGCTGGCGCCACGATCCCTAACGTGACAGCGGTTGGCCAGGGCGTCGTGGGGGACGGCGTCCTCGGCCAGCACCACCAACCGGTACCCGGAGCCAAAGCCGATGCTGCTGCTGACCCAGATCCCGACCCTGCCGCTCGAAGACGCCCGTCTCCAGTGGGAGGCCCGTCAGGTCCTGCGTGACCGCCGCGGCGTGCCGCACATGTTCCTGCGCATCCGCCTCAAGGGCGGTCTCTTTCCGCGCCGCGGCATCGCGCCCTTCGTCCAGATCGGCGCCGCACGCTCGAGCTTCGTCGAGATCTCGCGCGACGAGGAGAGCGCGCACGCCTACTTCGAGCGCCCGCTCGCGGACGGCGCTCCCGTGGAGTTCGGCTACGGCCGCGAGGTTCTGCTCCGTTTCGGCCGCCGCTTCAGCAACGCGGACCTCGCCCGGCTCGACCGCCGCGTGATCCCGGCCGGAACCCGGAACGCCGACCACTTTTTCTCCGCTGCCGTCGACGACGCGGCCTGAGCCCGCCTCTAAAGCGTTCGCAGGAAAGCCAGGAGCGCCTCCCGAGCGCTCGCCCCGAGCCCCCCGAAGGCGTCGCGAGCCGCCCGCGCTTCGCCGTCATGCAGCTCGATCGCCCGCCTGAGATCCGTGGTCCGTCCATCGTGCAGCAGCAGCTCCCGAAGCCGGAGTCCCATCAGGGGCTCCGTTCTGAGCTCTCGAGGTCCGGCTCCCGGGGTGCACAGATCGGCCAGCACCGGCCCCATGTCGTGCAGCAGGAAGTCCGAATAGAACGCCACTTCACGTCGGCGGAGCGCCGCGGGCTCCGCAGGGCCGGTCACCAGCGAGGGCACGTGGCAGGCGGCGCAGCCGATCGCCGAGAAGGTCTGCTCGCCGGCCGCGACCTGGGCGTCGGTCCAGGCGGTGGGGGCGGGCCCGCGACCCGTCGGCGCGAGAAACCGGACGTAGTCGGTGAGCAGGGCGAGCGAGCCGCCGTCGAGCTCGGGACCGGCCACACCGTCGATCGAGCCGTCGATCGGCTGCCCCTGCGCGAGGTCCTCCGGATGGGCGCTCGAGGTCAACCCCATTTCGAGATGCGCCGCCGAGGCCACGAACTCCGCCAGGGTCGCCACGTCGGCCTTGCGACCGAATCGCGCCAGCGCGCCGGCCGCGTCGGCGCCGAGTCGACCCGAAATGCCGTCTCCGTCCCGATCGTCCGGGTCGGCGAGCCGCTCGAGCAGGTCGGGCCGAATCGCGTCGAGCAAGCCGAATCCAAAAAGTGGGGGCGCGGTGAAGCGGCCCGGGGTCGCGCCCTCGGGCACCGACTCCACGGGCACGCCGGCCTCGCGGCCGCGGTTGGTGACCTTTCGCCGGATGTTGGCTCCGCCCGCGCCCTCGAGCGCGTCGCATGCGCCGCCGTCGTCGCGCGAGGCCTTGAGGACCCGTTCGCCACCGAACCCTCCGCTCTCGGGAAAGGTGTGGCAGGCGCTGCACTGATTCTCGTTGAAGGTGGGACCGAGGCCCCGGTCCTCGGTGAAAACGGTGTTGAAGAGGGTCTTGCCCGCTTCGAAGCGCCCGAGATCGGCCGCGCCGAGCCCGGGAATCGGCTGGCCGGGCTCGGCCGTTGCCGCTGGCGTCGCCGGATTGCCGCCGCACGCGGCCGCGCCCCAGGCGAGCAGCACGACCGCGCCTCTCACGTGTCGTCCTCGAGCGTTCATCGGATCGGGATCGGGAAATGGCGTCGCCCGCGGGGATTGGGCAACGTAAGAGCCAGCCGGGAGGGGGTCAACGAGCCGTCAGTTCGACGCCCCGCCCCCGCGTCGCGTCCAGATCACGATCACGCCGCACTGGGTGACCGTGCTGCTCCCGCCGAAACGCGCCGGCACCTGGGCCGAGCTGCGGTAGACCTCGATGCCCTCGATGTCGTCCGGCAACACCAGGTCGTCGACCGCGATCTCGTCGTGCTCGACCGTCTCGCTGGCGATCTCGGTCGCAGCGGGATCTCCAGGCGCGGCACGCTTGAGCAGGCGGGGCTCCGCGTCGCCCCGAATCATCACCAGGCCGTCCAGGTACACGCGGGGCTGGCAGACGCCGCCCTCCGAGAGCCGGGAGCCGCGAAGCTGTAGCCCGTAACGACCGGCGCCACCGACGCCGGGCAGGACCCGAACACCCGGCACCATCCCCATCAGCTCCGTGAAGCGGCGCGCCTGCCGCTCCGCGATCTCGTCCCGCGTGATGAAGCGACCGAAGTCCGAGCGCTGCCGCTCGTAGAAGCCGACTCGAGCGAGCGCAGGGCGCTCCGCCAGCGCCGACTCCGTCACTTCGATCGGGTCGAGCTCGACCGGCAGGGAAACGAGCCGGGTTTCGATGCCCCTGTGCACGCCCTGCTTGAGCTCGAAGGGCGCGCTCGCGTAGCGGCGGAACCCCACCCGCTGGATCTCGAGGTGGTACCACCCCGGGCCGGCCACAGCGAGCCGGTAGCGGCCGGCGGCGTCCGTCGTCGCTCGCGCCGCGATCCGTTGGTCGGCGGCGACCAGGGTGACCGCCGCCTCCGCCACCGGCTGGCGCCCGGTCGAATCGACCACCAGACCCAGCACACCCTGTGCGAGGGCGAGCCCGGGCCCGCCGACCAGCAGGAGGCCGCCCATGGCAATCGCTCGCATGCCGTCCTCCCGGCGCCAAGGTGCTGAAGGCGAACGGGGCGGCAGGTCCGAAGACCCACCACCCCGCTCGATGTCGACCGGCGGACTACCTCAGATGCCCGGAGGCGTGAAGGGATCGGCCGGCTTGGTGAGCCCGGGATTCCCCTCGTACTCCTCGAGCGGCAGCGGGTAGCACGTCCAATTGCTGTACGCGCCCCACTCCTGGTTCACGTGGTTGCCCGTCGGGAAGAAATCGCCCACCCCGTCGCGCTTCCAGCGCCGCAGGTCGCCCAACCGCAGGCCACCCTGGTAGAAGTCCCGCGCCCGCTGCGCCCGGAGCTCCGCGAAGAGCGCGTCGCCCGTGAGGCTCACCGGGTCCTGGTTGCCCACCGCCCGCCGGGCGTTCACGAAGGCCAGCACCGCCGCCTCGTTCTGCCCCTGCCGGATGTAGGCCTCCATCAGGTGGTGCTGGGCCTCGAGATAGTCGCCCAGCAAGACGTCGGTGCCCCGTTGCCAGAGCAGCAGGGGTCCGGTATCGCCGCTCGACGCGGGGACGGCACCCGTGCAGGCGGGACAGCTGGCCGACGCTGGCGCCTGGGTCTGCCCGCTGTAATCCGAGAAGCGGAGTCCCTGGTACGGCTTGTAGAGCGGCGTCAACGCGTTGTGGCCCTTCGCCCAGCTCTTGACGTGCTGGATTCGGGGATCGGTCTGGGTGGCGATCAGGTTCTGAGTGCCGAAGCTCCCCTGGAGGAAGAACGGCGAAACCCCAACGGTATGGTTCGCGCCGTGTACCTGAGCGTACAGGCCGTTGTTCTCGGCCGTCTGGGCGTCGGAAAACTCGATCCAATACTTGAACCCGCTCGGCACCGCGCTGGCTTCGCTGACGACCTTGGCGAAGTCTTTGAGGCTGAGCGCCGCCCGCGCCTTCCCGACGTGGGCCGCGCTGACGATCGCGGTCTGTCCGGTCGTGGTCCCGACCGAGATCGCCTTGTCGAACCAGGTCAGGGCCCGCGCGAACACCTGCTCGGGCGTCTCGACCGTGGTGCCCGGGTTCTCCGCCGTCCCGAACACCGCGTTGCACATTCCCTCCCCGATCAGCGTGTAGCCGTAGCCGGTGAAGAGCGCCGTCTTCGCGAGACGGGCGTCGGTCGGGCTGATCAGGGTCTCGATCCGCGCCGAGACGTCCTCACCGAGCCGAATCGTCGAGCTGAGACCGGTCCAGAGCGACTGCACCGGGCCTTCGGTGTAGTTCACGATCCGCTGGTTCACCCGGGCGTAGTCTTCCCAGTTGAGGCCGGTCACCACCTCGTCGGTGATGAAGTTCGCGCTCCAGAGCCAGGCCCCGTTGTTCCGGGTGTAGTTGTCCTGGAACTCGCTCAGCACACCGGCCACCTGCGCGGTGATCAGCGCGCTGTCCTCGAGCGAGGCCACCGGAATCTGCTCCGGGTTGTTCACCTTCAGGATGTCATCGCACGCGACCAGGAGCCCGGAAAGCCCGGCGATCGCCAGGGTTCCGGTCAGCCGCGGCCAGAAAGCGTTTCGCATTGTCGAGTCGTTCTCCTCAGAAGGCCACGTTGAAGGCGACCGAGAACCGCCGCGGGGCCGGCACGGCCGCATAGTCCGTGCGGTCGAACGTGCCGGGGCTCGACACGAACGACACCTCGGGGTCACCGGTACCCTTGTACTTGGTCGTTGTCCACAGATTCCGCGCCGACACGGTCACGTTCCAGCGATACTGGCTGAAGAAGCTGCCGAGGCTCGACGGAATGTTGTAGCTGAGCGAGATCTCCCGCAGCTTCAGAAAGTCCGCCTGGGTGATGTGCGATAGCGTCTGGAGGCTGGTCAGCCGCGCCCGCTCGGCCGGGTCGGTCTCGGGATTCGCGACCGCCCAGGTGTTGGTGTTGATCCGATCCCGGAGGGAGCAGATCGCGCAGACCATGTAATGGCCGCCCTTGTAGTCGAGCTGGGCGTAGGCCCGCAGGTTGCCCGCGATCGTGATCGCGTTGGCGAAGCCGAGCTCGCGGGTCGGGCTCGAGGGACCCATGTAGATCTCGTGGCAGCTGCCGCCACGGCCGTCTGGATCCTGGGTGTCCGGCCAGGCGCAGGTGGCGTCGACCGTGACGCCGCCGCTCGCCGTCGTCGCAATCGAGCCGTCCGCGTTCCGGAGCACGTCCACCGCCCAGAACCCGCCCAGGGGATACCCTTCGCGGTGCCGCTGCGAGTTGGTGAAGGCGCCGAAGGCGACCTCGGTCCGGGACCCGCCGAACGAGACCATCTTGTTATGGTTGACGGTGCCCGAGAGGGTCAGATCCCACGACACGTTCCGGCCCCTGATCGGGCTCGCCTGGAGCAGCACTTCGATGCCCTGGTTGGCGATCTCACCGATGTTGACGAAGTGAGTCAATCCGAAGCCCGTCGACGGGGCGTCCGGGATCGACATCAGTGCGTCCTTGGTCTTCTGGTTGTAGTACGTCGCCTCGATCCCCACCGCCCCGTTCCAGAGCGACGCGTCGAAGCCGACCTCGAACTCTTGGCCCGTCTCGGCCTTGAGGTTCGGATTGCCGTACGCCTGCGGGGTGAGCGCGTTGGCGGCCACGTTGTCGACCGTCGTCACCTCCGGCGAGAAGGTCCGGTCCGCCGAGAAGGGCGCCGGCGCGTTCCCCGCCTGCCCGTACGCGAACCGCAGCTTGAGCTCGTCGACCCCTCCGATCTTCCAGTCCTCGGAGAGCACGTACGACAGCGAGAACTTCGGATAGACCACCAGCGAGAAGTCGTTGCCGAAGGCTGAGTTGTCGTCGATCCGCACCGCGGCCGTCGCGAACAGCTTGTCCTGCCACCCCCACTGGTTCTGCACGAACACGCCCAGCGACGTCTGCTCGGTGAAACCCTCGTCACCCTGCGTGTTCGCCGCCGCGCCGATCAGATTCAGGTTGTTCGCCACCAGCCCGTCGCCGCTCGCCGTGTAGCGCCGGAACTGGCGCGCGTTGATCTGCATCCCGGCGGAGAGCTTGGTGGTGAGATGCTGGCCCACGGTGGTGTGCGCCGTCGCCGATCCGTCCACCGTCCAGGTGTGGGTCACCGGCACCCGCTGGGTGATCGCCCCCGTACCGTTCGTCGCGCCCCACTTCCGGGTCGGGTCGATCCGGTAGAAGGTCTGGTCCCGGCGATCGTACTTGTCCATCCCGAGCACCAGCCGGCTCTCGAGCCAGCGGAAAGGCGTGAAGTTCGTGGTCAGGCCCAGCGTGGTCCGCTCTTCGAAGGTCTGCGAGTCGAACTCGTTGGTCTGCCGCGGGCCGAAGCCGAACCAGCCCGGCTCCCACGGGTCGATCGTCGCCCGGGCCTTCCCGCGCATCGCGTTCCGGAGCAGTCCGTTGGAGGCGTTGTCCGAGAGCGGGATCTGATAGTGCGAGCGGGTGTACCCGAAGCTCACGCCAAAGTTCACGATGTTCGACGGCGTGAAGTCGAAGTTGGCCCGCCCCCCGATCCGCTTCTGGAAATTGTTGTGGAGGACCCCGTCCTCGTCCAGCCGGTTGAACGACACGAAGTAGCCGAAGGTCTGGCTGCCCCCTCGTGCCGACAGCTTGAGGTCGCTGCCGTTGCCGGTCCGGAGCGCGGCCGGGTCCCGGAACAGGGGGTTGTCCTGGATCACGAAAAGCGAATCACCGAAGCGGATGATGTCCGACTCGGGAATGCCCGTGACCGGCCCGTCCTTGGTCTGGAAGGTGATCGAGCTCGGGTCGTTGCAGCCCGGGAAGCTGGTCGCGTTCCGGATCCGTGCGGCGTTGCACTGGTAGTAGTTCGTCGGCTGGTCCGCGATCCACTTCTGCGAGGTGTAGCCCACGCTCGCCGTCCACTGAACCCGGTCCGTGCCCCGATACCCCTTCTTGGTGATGATCTGGATCACCCCACCGGCCGCGTCCGCGCCGTAGAGCGTCGCCGCCGCCGGCCCCTTGATCACCTCGATCCGCTCGATGTCCGACGGATTGATGAAGTTCATCGGGTTCGAGTACTGCTGGGTCGAGTTGGTCACTCCCGCCGTCGACACCGGCGAGGCCTCGAACCGGATCCCGTCGATGTAGTAGACCGGCGTGTATCCCGCGTTCAGCGACCCCGCCCCCCGGATCTGCACCGCCGACCCCGCCCCGGAGAGCCCCGAGTTGGCCGTCATCGTGAGGCCCGGCGAACGTGCGTTCAAGAGCTCGTTGATGGTCTGGACCGGCGCCACCGCGGTCAGCTCGCCCACGTCCAGGCTGGTGATCGCGTTCCCGATCTCACGCTTCGAGGTGACTCCCGCTGTGCCCGTCACCACCACCTCGTCGAGCTTGATCACCGCCCGGTCGAGGGCGAAGTCCGTCGCCGCCGTCGCCGCCCCGCCGCTCACCGTGACCGCGCGCGACAGCGGGCTGTAGCCGATCGCTCGCACCGTCACCGTGTACTGGCCCGCCGGCAGATCCCTGAACTGGTAGTTGCCGTCGGGATCGGTAGCCGCCCGGGTCGAGCGCTCGACCACCACTACGACGGCGTTACCGATCGGTCGCTCGGTGGCGCGATCGGTGACCGTGCCTCGAATCGAGACGGTGCCCTCTTGGGCCCGAACCGGGCCCACTGCCGCGAACACGGCGGTCGCGAGCGCCAAGCCGGTCAGCTTGCTAAGCAGCCGACTTGAACGAAGGGAAGGTCGCATCGGGTCTCCTGCCGAAAGTGAGGTTTGACTGCGCGCCGACCCCCGGGGTCGCAGGGAGCGGTAGATCGAAAACGGCTTGATGCCGCGTGCTGGGGTTTGGTGTCTGAACGCTGCCCATCAAGTCACGGGCCACGGACCGCCTCGGGACAATGTCAATCTCCTCAATCGGTTACCGGGCCCGGTCCGGCGGCGACCGACAGATCAGTGTCCAAACGACACATGAGGTTACGACACCCGCGTGTCGGACGGACACTGCCAGCAAGCTCAGGGTAAAGCGACGCCAAAGACGGCCGGGAGCCGATCCGGTCGGCGGGCCGCCGCTGGCCGACGACCCCGGCGAGCGGCGCCCGCACCAAATCGCGGCCAGTGGGGCGGCGCCTGGAACCGCCTCGAGGGATCGCCGCCCGGGACGAGCGCCTGGGGCGTCTTCGACCGCCCCGGTTATCTTTGAGCGACCGCGGCCCCGGAGGCTCCATGTCCAAGCAGGATGACGCCAAGATCGCGAGACTGATCAAGCAGGCTCGCTCCAAGGTGGCCCCACCGAAGGATCGCTCGGCCCAATACGACGACACCCTCCGCGTCCGACCGCCCGAGCAGGAGAGCGAGACCAAGCGGTTCTTCAAGGAGATGAAGGAGCGCGAATTCTGAGCTGGCTCGTCGGCGGGGGCGCCCTCGCGCTGGCGGGCCTCCTCATCGTCCAGTTCAATGCGCTCGCCAGCCTCCGGCTTCGCGCGGAGGGGGCGTGGTCCGACATCGACGTCCAGCTCAAGCGGCGCCATGACCTGATCCCGACCCTGGTCGAGACCGTGCGCGGCCAACGCGACTACGAGCGCGGCACCCTCGAAGCCGTGGTCACAGCGCGCTCCGAGGCCCTCGGCGCCCGGGGGCCGAGCGCGAGCGGGGTGGCCGAGTCCCACCTGGCCGGAGCGCTCCGCCAGTTCTTCGCGGTCGCGGAGGCCTATCCCGA
>JBFXAS010000075.1:0-20245 GCA_050184075.1 Gemmatimonadales bacterium | reverse complement strand
GGGGGGGGGGGGGGCGGGGGGGGGGGGGGGGGCCCCCCCCCGCCCCGCGCCACAACGCATGGAGCGCGGCCGCCACCCGGTCGGCCGGATAGCGCTCGAGGAGCGGGGCCACCGTGAGCGACGAGCCGCGCAGCCCACCGGCGGCGATCCGAGCCCGCACGTGGGCCCGCTCGCGCTCGACGGCGTCGGACTCCGTCGACCCACCGGTGAGCGGCACCGGCTGGAGCTCCCGGGCCAGCCGCCCGAAGTAGCCCTCGCTTCCCGGCGGCATCAGGGCCAGGCCGCGCCCGGCGGCCAGCGCGGCGAGGACGGTGGGCGGCGGCGGATCGAAGGCCAGCACGTGACCCTCGGGCGGCTGGTCGCCGTGCGCCAGGGCGACCTCGGCGCCGCGCGCGCGCGCGGCGGCCCGGATCTCGGCCGCCCTGAGCGGGGTCGCGCTCCAGACCACGAGGTCGGGCGGGTCGTGCTCGTCGAGGTAGGCGACGAGCGCGGCGAGCCGGCCGCTCCAGGGCGTCGTCGCCACCCGAACTCGGTCGAGCGGTTCGGGTGGCTTGGCCAGCGGGCCGAAGACCGGCGCCTTGAAGGCGTGCCGCTCGACGAAGGCCGCTTGGCCGACGGGGTCGGAGGTGAGCACCATGCGGGTCCCGGTCTTGGGGACCTCGTGGAGCAGCGTCGCGAGCTGCTCCTGGTCGGCGATCAGTTCGGGCCAGGCCACGGCGAGGACCCGGATCTGCTCGAGCGGGAGCGCGCTGCGGGCCAGGAGCGCGGCGGCGACGGCCGCTGGCACGACCACGGCCCCGCGCTCGCGTTGGACCAGGCGCACGGCCCGGCCGATCGTGGGCGCGACGACCAGTGATTCGAGGGAGCCGCCGAGCGAGACCAACTCGCTCCAGGCGGGCAGGAGGGCTTCGGCGGAGACGATCAGGACGAGCCCGGCTTCGGGGCCGAGGGTGCGGTCGATGGCGGCGGCGATGGCCCCGGCGGCGGTGGCCGGGCTGGGTGGGATGGCCAGCACGGCGCCCACGCCCCGGGCAATGGCGGGACCGGCGGCCACCCCGATCGGGTCGGCGACTGAGGTGCCCACGTCATTCGAGTCGCCGCGCGCCGGCGGCGTGTCCATCGCGTCGTCCATCTCCGTGCCCTCGGTTGTCAAAGTCCGGCGGCGGGCAATAGAACCGCATTGACTTCGCTCGCGCAACTGGGAAGGTTTCGCGACACCTGCTCGGAGCCATCTGCTGTGACCAACGTGATTCGCCTGCCCGACCCGCTGTCGAGCAACGTGCAGCACCTCCGCGGGTCGGAGACGATCGCGATCAACGCCGAAGCCCGCCGCTTGCGCGAGGCCGGCCGCGACGTGCTCGATCTGAGCGTCGGCGAGCCGGACTTCGACACGCCGGCCCCCGCGGCCGCCGCCGGCATCCAGGCGATTCAGAAGGGTCTCACCCGCTATCCGCCGAATCCCGGCATCGCCCCGCTCCGTCAGGCGATGGCCGAGCACCTGTCGCAGCTCTCCGGCGGCCGGAAGGTCGACCCGGATCGCTTCGTGGTGAGCACCGGCTCGAAGCAGAGTCTCTTCAACGCCTGCTTCACCCTGTTCGGGCCCAAGGACAAGGTCCTGATCCCGTCGCCAGCGTGGGTGTCGTATCCGCAGATCGTGCACCTCGCCCGGGCCACGCCCGTGATGGTGCCCGGAGAGGCCGACTGGGGGCTCAAGGTGAGCGTGGCCGACCTGGAGAAGCACACCGACAAGCTGGTCCGGGGCCTGATCCTCTGCTCGCCCTCCAACCCGACCGGCTCGGTGTACACCCTCTCCGAGCTCCGGGCGATCGCCGAGTGGGCGCGATCGCACGAGATCTGGGTGATCAGCGACGAGATCTACCGGCGGATCTATTACGGCGCGGGGGCCGCACCGTCCTGCTTCGATCTGCCGGACGAGCTGCTGGAGCGCGCCGTGATCATCTACGGCGCGAGCAAGGCCTACGCGATGACCGGGTGGCGGATCGGCGCCGCCTATGGCCCGCCGCACCTGGTCAAGGCCATGGCCAACCTCCAGAGCCACACCACGACCGGCGCCAACCATCCGGCGCAGCACGCGGTGGCCGCGGCCTTCAGCGATCCCAAGGTCGAGCTGGAGGTCCAGCGGATGACGGAGGCGTTCCATCGGCGGCGCGACCGGCTGGTCGAGCGCTTCCGCGCGGAAGTGCCGGGCGTCGAGTTCGTCGAGCCGATGGGCGCCTTCTATCTCTTCTTCCGGGTCGACGGCGTGTCGCCCGACGGCAAGGTCACTGGCACCAAGTTCTGCGAGCGGCTGCTGGCCGAGCAGGGGGTGGCACTGGTGCCGGGTGTCGCGTTCGGTGACGACCGCTGGACCCGGTTGAGCTACGCGGTCTCCGACCAGGTCCTCGATCGGGCCATCGATCGGATCATGCTCTGTTTCGAGGACTTCGAGCGGGGGGCATGACGCGCCGCCTGGTCGTCGAGCGCCTCCGCAAGCGCCTCACCGCGCGAGGCTACGTCCCCGCCACCACCGTCCCCCCGGCCGTCGAAGGACGGCCCGACGACTACACCCTGGTGGAGTCGAAGGTCGTCGAGGGCCCCTTGCTCCGGACCCATGCCGTCGGGCCGGCCGCCCCCGTGCCGGAGCCCTTGGCGTTTCTGGATGGCGTGCAGCGGGTCGAGGTGATCGGCTTCGCCGGGGTCGGCCCGATCGTGGTGGCGGAGATCGCCGCGGCGGTCCGCCGGCGCGAGAGCGGCGAGTTCCGCACCCTCGAGCGAGGCGCCCGACGGCTGGTGATCGCCGCCGAGGAGGTGCTCGAGAGCTCACGGGAGGATCTGCTGGGCTTCGATCCCTGTCCGCTCGACTTCGCGGAGCGGTCGCTCGGGCATCCCCTGAAGGCGCTGGAGCGAGCCCGACAGGTGGTCGATCGCGAGCGGGGCCGGCTCGAGCGCGAGGTGGGCGAGCGCTATCGGGCCGAGTTTCCCGCGGGATGGATCGTGGTCGACGGCGTGCTGACCGACAGCGGGCTCTGGGAGCGGGACGAGCACGCCATCGGCGTCTCGAAGAGCCACGCCACCTTGCCGTTCGCGGGTGCGGAGCTGCTCACCTATCTCCGGCTCGCTGCCGGCGAGCGGACCTCGGTGTTCGAGCCGGCGACCTGGCGGATGACCCCGGCCTATTCGTGGGGGCTCCGCCTCTGGCCCTGGGAGGGCCAGGACCTGTTGCACGGTCTGGTGCGGGTCGAGGTGGCGGCGACGGACGGCTCGATCGCCCGGGCGGACGAGATCTCCCGCTGGCTGCTGGCCGAACGGGTCCCGCTCAGCCGGCCCGACCCCCGCTGGGATCGACAGCTGTACGGCATCGCGACGGTCGAGCGGCACCTGAGGGCTCAGGGATGAGCACCCCGTTGATCGGCCGGGTCATCGCGACCGAGCTCAAGCCGAGCACGCCGCACCAGTTCCTCTTCTGGACGGCGAGAGAGAGCAGTGTCGGGATCGGCTCGATCGTCCGAGTCGAGGGAGACGGCCGGGTCGCCTACGGCGTGGTGACCGACGCGTTCGCCTACTCCGATCTCGGCGCGCCGATGGACGCGGTGATCGCCGCGGACGGCGATCCGCACGCCGACTCGGGCCCCAGCCGGCGGAGCGAGATCCGCCTCTTCCAGACGGCCGTGCTCCGGCACGAGCCCGAGGAGCCGCTCCAGCCGGTCTCGCTCGGCGAAGTGTTCCTCGCCGAAGACGCCGACGTGGCCCGGGCGCTCCGGATGGATGCCTATCTCGAGTCGGAGCGGCCGACCGGCATTCCGGTCGGCGTCTACTCGGCCGGCGGGCTCGAAGCCCCGATCTACCTCGACGCCGACTTCCTGCTCGGCCCGGAGGCGGCGCACCTCAACATCACCGGCGTGTCGGGCCTCGCCACCAAGACCTCGGCGGTCGAGTTCTTCCTCTCCGCCATCTTCCAGAAGTTCCCGGAGCACAAGGGGCGGGTGGCGTCGGTCTGCTTCAACGTGAAGGGCCCCGACCTCTGCTTCCTGGACCAGCGGGCCGCGCTCAGCGCCGAGGACGAGCATCTCTATCGGCGGCTCGAGCTGACCCCGGAGCCGTTCGGCTCGGTCCGCTACTTCGCGCCGTTCAAGGTCGACGGGGTCAACCTGAACACCTTGCGGACCAACCCCGCGCTCCCCGCGACCGAGCCCCTGGTCTGGGGCCTCAAGGAGGTCCTCGACTTCACCGAGGTGCTGCTCAATCGCGACGACATCGACGCCAAGGCCGACGCCTTCATCGACTTCCTCGCCGAGCGGGTGGTGGGCCGGGAGTTCCACGACGAGATCCTGCAGCGGACCTTCACGGTCCGGAGCTTCGCCGATCTGGAGGATTTCTTCAGGGCGATCTTCGACTTCCTCGAGACCCAGCCGCGGGGTGGCGAGATCTGGCGGACCCACCACGTCGCCACCATTCGCAAGATCCGCAACCGGCTCGGCAACATCAGCACCCGCTCCAAAGGCCTGGTGACCGACGACGGGGAGGTCAACGACCTGCCCTGGGGCAGCTTCCAGGACCGGACCGTGTATGTGGTCGACGTGGCCGGGCTCGACCCGCTGGCGCAGGACTTGGTGTTCGCGCGGGTGGTCTCCAAGCTCCGCGAGCACCTCGAGCGCCGGGATCTCGGCGTCGAGCACGTGGTGGTGTTCGTCGACGAGCTGAACAAGTACGCCCCACAGGACGGCCCCGACACCTACGTCCGGAAGATGCTGCTCGACCTGAGCGAGCGCGGCCGCTATCTCGGGCTGGTGCTCTTCTCGGCGCAGCAGTTTCGCTCCCAGGTGCACAAGCGGGTGGTCGGCAACGCGGGCACGCCGATCTTCGGGCGGCTCGACGCCGACGAGGTGGCGACGCCGGGATATGCCGTGCTCTCGCCCGCGATCAAGGCCAAGCTCGCGGCGCTGCCCAAGGGCGAGCTGATGGTGCGGCATCCGCACTTTACCCAGCCGATCTTCGTCCGCTTTCCGCGACCCGCGGTGCTCTCGGGGCGGGAGGGGATCGATCGCTTCCCGCCCGAGCCGGACGTGAGCTTCGAGGACGCGGTGCTCCGGCGGCTCCGGGCGATGAACGGCGCGGTCCCGACCAATCGGCTCAAGGACCTGATCGCCGGGCGGGCGCCACAGGACGTGGTCCGGGCGCTCCACGCCACCATCAGAACCCGCCCGGACGACGTGGTCGCCTTCTTCGTGAAGTGCCTCGGCAAGGAAGCGCCCCGGCGGGAGATGGGGCAGCGCACCGGGGTGGCGCCGCTCAAGCGGATCGACGACCCCTACGGGTAGCACGGGCCCGGGCCGCGCTTGCCGGAGCGGCCCGCCGACGGCATTCTCCAGCGTGCGTCTCGCTCATCTCGCCGACCTGCATCTCGGCTATCGCCAGTATCATCGCCTCAACCCCGCCGGCATCAACCAGCGGGAGGCCGACGTCGCGCATGCGTTCCGGTCGGCGATGGACGCCCTGATCGCGGCAAAGCCCGACATCGTCGTGATCGCCGGCGACGTCTTCCACTCGGTCCGTCCGACCAACCAGGCGATCATCTTCGGCTTCCGCGAGCTGCAGCGGCTCCGCGAGGCCTTGCCGCGCGCGCCGATCGTGATGATCGCCGGCAACCACGACACCCCGCGGGCCACGGAGACGGGCAGCATCCTCCGGCTCTTCCAGGAGCTGGGCGTCGACGTGGTGACCGATCAGGCCGAGTGGCTCGAGTACGACGAGCTGGGCATCGACGTGCTCGCGGCCCCGCACCAGGCCGTGGTGGCGGAGGAGCGGCCCAGCCTGCGGCGGCGGAACCGGGTGCCCCACGAGGTGCTGGTCGCCCACGGCGAGGTGGAAGGCCTCTTCCCGCTCGATCGCTGGTGGGTGGAGCCCGGCGGTGCGCTGCTCGATTCCCGCGAGCTGGAGCAGGGGCGCTGGAGCTACGTCGCGCTGGGCCACTATCACGTGCAGCGGGAGGTGCGGCCCGGGATCTGGTACGCCGGGTCGCTCGACTTCGTCACCTCGAATCCGTGGGGCGAGCTGGTCGAGCAGCGGAAGGTCGGGGTCAAGTCGAAGGGGTGGCTGCTGGTCGACCTGGAGAGCGGCACGGTGACCCGACAGCCGATCGAGTCCCCCCGCGAGGTGGTCGATCTCAAGCCGATCTCGGCGCAGTCCCTGAGCGCCGCCGAGCTGGACGCCGAGATCGCCGGTCGGCTCAAGGCCGTGCGGAGAGGCATCGACGACAAGGTGGTGCGCCTGGTCGTCTACGACTGTCCCCGCGCGATGGTGCGCGACCTCGACCACGCGGCGATTCGCTCGGCCAAGGCGGCCGCGCTCCACCTCCATCTCGACTTCCGCCGGCCGGAGATCCACCGGACCGTCGGGGTGGGGGCGCCGGGTCGGAAGACGCTGCCCGAGGTGCTTCGGGAGTACCTGACGGGCCGCCCGCTTCCGGAGCGGGTGCCGCGGGAGCGCTTCGTGGCCGAGGGCGTGGCGCTCCTCGAAGGCGCGACCCAGGACCCCGATCGGGCCGACTGATGCGGCTCCATCGGATCCGGCTCCACAACTTCCGGCAGCACGCCGAGACCGAGCTGCTGCTCTCCGAAGGGCTCACCGGGATCGTGGGCCCGAACGGCGCCGGCAAGAGCACCCTGCTCGAGGCGGTGGCCTGGGCGATGTACGGGACGCCGGCGGCCCGGGGGAATCGGGACTCGATTCGCCGCCGTAACGCCCCGCCGCGCTCGCGAGTGGAAGTGGAGCTGGAGTTCGGCCTCGGCGCCCACCGCTACCGGGTGGTGCGCTCGCTCCAGAGCGCGGCCCTCTATCTCGACCAGGAGCCCGCCCCGATCGTCAACAGCGCGGGGGCGGTGACCGAGCGGGTCACCCGACTGCTCGGGATGACTCGTGAGGAGTTCTTCAATACCTACTTCACCGGCCAGAAAGAGCTCGCCATCATGGGCTCGATGTCCGGCCCGGAGCGCGCCCGGTTCCTGAGTCGGGTGTTGGGGTACGAGCGACTGGCGGCGGCGCAGGTGCGGCTCAAGGAAGGGCGGACCGCGCTCAAGGCTTCGCTCGCGACGGCCGAGAGCGGGCTCCCGGACCCGGCCGCGCTCAAGAAGGACGAGGAGGACGCCGAGCGCCGGCTCGCGCTCTGCCGGCACGCGGTCAGGGAGAGCCGAAAGGCCTACGAACAGACCGGCGTCGAGCTCGAGGCGCTGGTTCCGCGCTGGGAGGCGATCCAGAAGCAGCGCGAGGAGGTGTTGTCGATCGACACCGACCTCAAGGTGGCCCAGCATCGCGCCGAGGAGGCCCGCCGCGGGTTCCAGCAGCTCGATCGCGAGCTGGCCGAGGCGCTCGCGGCGAAGGGCAAGTGCAACCAGATCGCTCCGCATCTCGCCGAGGTCGAGCCGCTGCTGGCCGAGCGCGAGCGGCTCGACGGCGAAGCGCAGGCGTTCGCCGGCCGGAAGGCGCTGCTGGTGCAGGTCGCCGACCTGAAGACCCGGGACGCCGCCCTGGGAGAGAAGCTGGCCAAGCTGGTGAGCGACGCCGCGCTCGACGAGGCGAGTGCCGCGCTCGACCTGGCGCAGGCGGCGGAGCAGGCCGCGGCTCGAGTGGTCGAGGAGCACCACGGGGTCTGGGTGCGGGAGAAGCAGGACGCCGAGACCAAGCGCCAGGGCCTGCTCGAGCGGCACGAGGAGCTCACCGAGCAGCTGCGGCGACTCAGGGAGACCGGCCCGACCGTGGTCTGCCCGACCTGCGGCAAGCCGCTGGGCAAGGAATACGAGGCGGTGCTGGACGATCTCGACGCGCAGCGGGACGACGTGCTGCTCCGCGGGAAGTTCTACCGGCAGCGGATCGATCAGCTCACCAGCGAGCCCCCGGAGCTGGCCGAAGCCCGGAAGACGCTCCAGGCGGCAGAGAGCGCGCTCACGAAGCGGACGGCCCAGGTGGCCCGCTGGACGGCCGAGCGGCAGGAGCGGCAGGAGATCGAGGGCGAGCGCGCGCGGGGCGCGGAGCGGCTTCGGACGCTCGAGGCGGACCTCGCGCACACCCCGACGAGCTACGACGAGGCGGCTCACCAGCGGGTCAAGGCGCGCCTCGCCGCGCTCCAGCCGCTCCGCGATCAGTTCACCCGGCTCTCGGTAGCCGCGGACCGGGCGGCGGAGCTGGTGCCGAAGGCGGCCGAAGCGGAGCAGGAGCTGAGCAAGGCCGAAGCCCGCGTCCTGGAGCTCCGGGAGCGGCTCGCGGAGCTCGGTTGGTCGAGCGAGCGGTACGAGGGGCTCCGGGCCGAGCATGCCCGGGTGAGCGAGGCGGGGCGGCTGGCCGAGGTTCGGATGGTGCGGGCCGACGCCGAGCTCGCGGCCGCGGTCGAGCACCGCGAGGCGGTCGCGGCCCGGCGGGCCGACCGCGATCGGCGCGCGGCGGCGATCGCCGAGCTCCGCGGCGAGCTGCTGCTCAACCAGGAGCTCGACCGGGCCTTCACCGACCTCCGCAACGACCTCAACGCCACGATCCGGCCCGACCTGTCGGACGCCGCCTCGGTGCTGATCCGCGACCTGACCAACGGCCGCTACAGCGACCTCGAGCTGAGCGAAGACTACGTGCCGGTGATCGTCGACGACGGCGAGCCCAAGACGGTGATCTCGGGTGGCGAAGAGGACGTGGCCAACCTGGCGCTCCGCCTCGCGATCAGCCAGATGATCGCGGAGCGGGCCGGCCAGCCCTTCTCGCTCCTGGTGCTGGACGAGATCTTCGGTTCCCTCGACGAAGAGCGCCGGAGCGCGGTGGTGGATCTGCTGCGCGGGTTGGCGGATCGTTTCCCGCAGGTGGTGCTGATCACCCACATCGAGTCGGTGCGAGACGGCTTCGATCGGGTGATCCGGATCAACTACGACCCCGAGCGCGGGATCGCCACGGCGCAGGAAGAGCGGATCAGCGCGGAGCCGCCGCATGCCGCCGCGTGACGGGGGCGTGAGCGGCCCCACCCCGGCCGCCCCGACCGACGTCGACGAGCTGAACCGGGTCTTTTCGGACGCCTTCACCGAGCGCTACCATCGCGACGGGATGCGGTCGGTGCGGGTGCCGCTGCTCAATCCGGCGGTCTGGCGCTACGCCTTTGCCGTGGCGGGCGACGGCGCGATGATCTGGCGCGACGGCGCCGGCGCGATCGCCGCCTTCAACATGGTTCACCTCTCCGGCGCCGAGGGCTGGATGGGTCCGCTCGCCGTGCGGACCGACCTGCAGGGCCGCGGGCTCGGCCGGCGGATCGTCATGGCCGGGATCGAGCACCTCCGCCGTCAGGGCGCCCAGGTGATCGGCCTGGAAACGATGCCGCGGACGGTCGAGAACATCGGCTTCTACAGCGGGCTCGGCTTCCGGCCCGGTCATCTGACCATCAGCATGGGGCGCGAGGTGCTCGCGCGGGACGCTCTGACGCCCGCCGCGGCGCTCGACCCCGCGACCATCAATGCCTGTCGGGCGCTCACCGCGAAGGTCCGGCCCGGCGCTGACTACTCGCGGGAGATCGCCTTGACCAGGAGGCTCGACCTGGGCGACCTCACGGTGGTCGAGGCTCGGGGCGAGCTGGCCGCCTTCGCCCTCTGGCACCGGGTGCCCCTCGCGCCGACCCGCACGCCCGACGACCTCCGGATCCTCAAGCTTGTGGCGGTCGACCTCGGCGCTTTCGGGCGGCTGCTGGACGCCCTGGCCGGCGTGGCCAAGCGGCTTCGGCTGGAGCGGGTCTCGATTCGGTGCGAGACCCGAGCCACCGACGCCTACGCCGAGCTGCTCGCGGCCGGGTTCAAGGTGCACTGGACGGATCTTCGGATGTCGCTCGAGGGCCATCGCGAGCCGGCGATCGCCGGCGGCGTCGCGTTTTCCAACTGGGAGATCTGAGGAACGGGATGTCGATCTACGAGCTCGAGGTCAACACAATCGACGGACGCCGGATCTCGATGGGCGAGTTCCGAGACCGGGTGCTGCTGATCGTGAACGTGGCCAGCCGGTGCGGCTACACGCCGCAGTACGAAGGTCTCGAGGCCCTCCACCGGGCCCATCGCGACCGGGGCTTCGCGGTGCTGGGCTTTCCTTGCGACCAGTTCGGCCACCAGGAGCCGGGGAGCGACGAGGAGATCCAGCGCTTCTGCCGGACCCGCTACGACGTCTCGTTCCCGATGTTTGCGAAGATCGAGGTGAACGGGCGGAACGCCGATCCCCTCTTCCGCCACCTCCGGGAAGCTGCGCCGGGCGTGCTCGGCTCGAAGACCATCAAGTGGAACTTCACCAAGTTCCTGGTCGATCGGGCGGGGAAGGTGGTGCGCCGCTACGGCTCGCGCGACACGCCGGCGGATATCGAGCCGGACGTGGTCGCGCTGCTCTAGGACTCGGGGCGCGAATCGCGAAGCGCCCACCAGCGGATCAACAGCACCACGCCGGCGGCGAGCAAGACGTGGGTGATCCCGAGTCCCAGGGGAAACGGGGCGAACGTCGTCGCGAACCAGACGAGTAAAGCAATGATCGCGCCAATCAACTCGAGCATCGGGACCGCGTTGACGGGGTTGGAGGTGGCCCCTATTATAGTCCGTCGGCTGGTGGCCGGGAACCACGTTATTGAGCCAACAGGTCCGAGACAGGGCCCATATACTGGCGCTGATGCCATGCCCCTCGGGGGAAGGCAGACGTGAGCGGTGAGGGCGCCAAGAATCCGTTTCGGGCTTCAATAAACCTCCCGGTGACCATCCGACCCTGGGGCGCCGCTCGACCTTCGGGTCGACGGCGCCTTTGGCTTGGTGGCCCCAACGAGACGAGCGTGACATGGCGCGATGCGTCGTCGCCCGCAGGGTGCACTTCAACGCGGCTCATCGCCTCCACAACGAGGCGAAGTCGGCCGAGTGGAACCGGGAGACCTTCGGTCCCTGCAACCACCCCAACTACCACGGCCACAACTACGAGCTGGAGATCCAGGTCGAGGGAACCATCGACCCGGACACGGGCTATGTGGTCGACGTCGGGATCTTGAAGCGGATCGCCGACGAGGCCGTGGTGCGCCAGCTCGATCACCGGAACCTGAACCTCGACGTGCCCTGGTTCCGGACCCGAATCCCTTCGGCCGAGAACATCGCGGTGTACTGTTGGGAGCAGCTCGCGGACCGGATTCCGGCCGGCCGGCTCTCGCTGATCCGACTCTGGGAGACTCCACGGAACTATGTCGAATACCGAGGCGCCTGACCTCCGTCAGCAGGTCCACGCGATGTTGCTCGCTCTGGGCGAGGACCCCGATCGCCCGGGCCTCCGCCGGACGCCGGAGCGCGTCGCCAAGGCCATGCGCTGGCTGACCCGCGGGTACGGGATGTCGGTCGAGCAGGTGGTCGGGAACGGCGTCTTCGAGGAGTCGCATCACAACATGGTGGTGGTGCGGGACATCGAGCTCTACTCGCTCTGCGAGCACCACATGCTGCCGTTCTTCGGCCGTGCGCACGTCGCGTACATTCCCGACGGGCGGATCATCGGGCTCTCGAAGATTCCCAGGATCGTCGAGATCTTCGCCCGGCGCCTCCAGGTGCAGGAGCGGCTCACCGATCAGGTGGCGGACGCGGTCGCGGAGGTGCTGCAGCCGCTGGGCGTCGGGGTGGTGATCGAGGCCGTCCACCTCTGCATGATGATGCGGGGGATCGAGAAGCAGAACTCCCGCACCATCACCAGCTCGGTGCGGGGCGTCTTCCAGGAAGACAGCCGCACCCGCGAGGAGTTCCTCCGGTTGGCGCACCCCGGTCGGGGGGAGATCTGACCGCCGCCCTCGCGGGCCGCACCGCGGTGGTGACCGGTGCCTCGCGCGGGATCGGCGCGGCGGTCGCCAGGGGCTTGCTCGACGCGGGGGCCAGGGTGTTTGGATTGGCGCGATCCGTCGCGGCCGAGCGGCGGGACGCGTGGGTCGGGATCCCGGTCGATCTCACCGACGATACGGCCCGCGAGGTGGCGCTGGACCGGATCCTCGCCGAGACCGTGCCCGACATCGTGATCAACAACGCCGGCGCGTTCGAGATGAGCCCGTTTGCCGAGCAGTCGCTCGCGGGGCTCGATCGGATGCTCGCGATGAACCTCCGGGCGCCCTTCGCCGTCGCCCGGCGGCTGTTGCCGGCGATGCAGGCCCGGGAGGGCGGGCACCACGTCCTGATCGGGAGCGTGGCGGATCACCTGGCGTTCCCCGGCAACGCCGCCTATGCCGCCAGCAAGTACGGAGCCCGGGGGCTTCACGAGGTGCTGGTGGAGGAGTACCGCGGCTCCTCGGTCCGGTGCACCCTCCTGAGCCCGGGGCCGACCGACACGCCGCTCTGGGATCCGATCGACCCCGACCGCCGCGACGACCTGCCCAGCCGGCGCGCGATGCTCCGCCCGGAGGACGTGGCGGAGACGGTGCGCTGGCTGGTGACCCGGCCGGCGAGGATGCAGGTCGACTGGATCCGGGTCGGGCCGGCCTGACACGAGAAGCCGCCGGCCGCCGCCTAACGAAGGAAGAAGTAGACCACCGCCGCGATCGACGCCGACAACGGGATCGTGAGCACCCACGCCCACACGATTCGTCCGGCCACGCCCCAGCGCACCGCGCTCATTCGCTGCGCCGCGCCCACCCCCACGATCGCGCCGGTGATGGTGTGGGTGGTGCTGACCGGGACCCCCATGGCCGAGGCCAGGAAGACGGCACCGGCGCCACCGGTCTCCGCGCAGACCCCGCCGAAGGGCCGGAGCTTGGTGATGCGCGCCCCCATCGTCTTGACGATCCGCCAGCCGCCCATCGCGGTGCCGAGCGCGATCGCGAGGTGGGCCCCGATGATCAGCCAGAAGGGGAGCTCGTCGGCGGTCGGGAGGTAGAGGTGCGCCATCCAGCCGGTCGCGTCGCGGAAGAGATCCTGGCTGGCCACGAGGAGGCCGGCGATGATGCCCATGGTCTTCTGGGCGTCGTTGGCGCCGTGGCTCAACGAGAACGCCGCGGCCGAGAACAGCTGCAACACCCGGAAACCTCGCTCGAGCGGCGCGGCCTGGAAGCCCCGGAGCGCCCACGCCAGGGCCACCGTGAGCCCGAGCGCCGCCAGCATCCCGATCAGCGGCGAGAGGACGATGAAGAGGGTCGGCTTCACCCATCCGCCGACGATCAGCGCGCCGAACCCGGCCTTGGCCACCGCGGCGCCGCCGTATCCCCCCAGGAGGGCGTGCGACGAGGACGATGGCAGCCCACCCCACCAGGTGATCAGGTTCCAGACGATCGCGCCGATCAGGCCGGCCAGCACCACGTTCGGGTCGACCACCTCGGGGTGGATCAGCCCCTTGCCGATCGTCTTCGCGACCGCGGTTCCGAAGACGAACGCGGCGGCGAAGTTGAAGAAGGCCGCCCAGAGGACGGCCACCTGCGGCGAGAGCACCCGGGTGCCCACCACCGTGGCGATCGAGTTGGCGCTGTCGTGGAAGCCGTTGATGAAGTCGAAGACCAGCGCCGTGGCGACGATGAACAGGACGAACGAGATCTCCGGGTGCATCGTCAGGCGTGCTTGATCGCGATCGATTCCAGCACGTTGGCCACGTCCTCCGCCTGGTCCAGGGTCTTCTCCAGCGTGTCGTAAAGCTCCTTCCACTTGATCAGGTTGATCGCGTCCCGCTCGGTGGCGAAGAGCTTGCCCATCCACTCGTGGTAGACCGCGTCGCCCTCCTCCTCGAGCTCCTTGACCCGGGTGCAGGCGTCGATTACCACCTGGGTCTTCGCCCCGTCGAGCACCTTCACCGCCTCGGCTACCTGCTCCGTCGAGCGGACGATCACCCCGGCCATCAGCTCCGCGCCCTCGGGCGCGGGCCCCGGCCGGAAGATCTGGAACCGGCGGGCGGCCCCGTCGATGTGATCGATGATGTTGTCGAGGCGCGAGGCGAGCAGGTGAATGTCCTCGCGGTCCAGCGGGGTGATGAAGCTCCGGTCCAGGCGAGTGATCACCTCGTGGGTCAAGTCGTCGGCCTGGTGCTCGAGCCGCTTGATCGCCTCGACCAGATAGGCGTCCCGCTCCTCGCCGACCTGGATCAGCTCGGCGAAGTGCTTGGCCGCCTGGACCGAGAGATCCGCCACCGCCGAGAACAACTCGAAGAACCGCTCATCTCTGGGCAGCAGGCGCACGGAGTCCTCCGGGTTGTGCTCAGGGTGTCTCGGAGCGGCCCTAATCTCTCGTTGTTACCTGTTCGTGACAAGTTCGGGGCCGATCCGGGGTCGTGCCGCAGTTCGAGGCACGACCCGATCCGGCCCGTACGGGGCCCGAGCCCCGGCCCGCTAGATTGCCCGCATGTTCATCGAGCTCACCGATCACCTCCGTTGTCCCGAAGACCACGAAGAGGCCTATCTCGTTCTGCTGCCGACGGTCATGGACGGGCGTCGGGTGGTCGAGGGCGTGCTCGGCTGTCCGATCTGCGGGCGGGAGACGGCCGTGCGAGGTGGCGAGGTCGCCTTTGCCGAGGTCGGGCCGACTCACGCCGGAACCGCGCTCACCCCGGCCGCGGTTGCCGCACTCGGCGGCATCGAGGGTCCGGGGGGCTACCTCGCGCTGGTAGGCGCGCCGGCGAGCCTGGTCGAGGCGATCGGGGAGGTGTTTCCCGGGGTCCGCCTCGTGCTGGTCAACCCACCCGAGGGGGTCGAGGGAAATGAGGCCTCGAGCGTGCTTCGCGGGGCCCGGATGCCGCTCAAGGCCCGGAGCATGAGGCTCGTGGTCGCCGGCGAGGCCGCCGCCCGGGGCGAGTGGCTCGACGGGTCGATCGCGGCGGTCCTGCCGGGAAACCGGATCGTCGCGGAGGGATCGGCCCCCCAGCGCGACGATCTCGAGGTGCTCGCCGAAGCCGGCGGGGTTTGGGTCGGGAAGCGCCGCTAACGGACCGGGAGCCGAAGCGCCTGGCCCGGCTTGAGCTCGTACCAGTCGGGTAGAGCGTTGAGCCGCCTCAGATCCTCCGCCCGCACCCCGTGACGCGCGGCGATCGTCTCCACCGAGTCGCCGTTCTTCACCCTGATCAGCGCGCCGAGCTTGAGGCGCGGCCGCTCGACGGCGAAGACCCGCGCCGTCGGCAGCTCCGGCAGCCGGATCGCCAGCGTGTCTGCGAGTCCTTCCGGCACCCGGAGCCACGAGGTTCGGCCGGGTGGCGTGACCCCGCGGACGAACTGCGGATTGAGCGCCCGCAACTCGGCGGGCTCGAGACCCATGGCCTTCGCCGCTCCGGAGATGCTCACCGCCCTGCCGACCGGCACCGAGTCCGCCTTGAGAGGAGACTCGCCGCGCGGTTTGAAGCCCCAGCGCGCGGGGTCCCGCCCGATCACGGTCGCCGCGAGCAGCTTGGGGATGTAGTCCCGGGTCTCGGCCGCCAGGAGTCCCTTGTTCGACAGTCGCAGGAAGTCGCGGTCGGAGAACCCGGTGTCGGCCATCGGGCTGAGGCGACCCAGACCGCGACTCACCCGACCGGCCCCTGCGTTGTAGGCCGCCGCCGCCAGGAGCGGCGAGCGGAACTGGCCGGTCAGGTCCCTGATGTGTCGGACGGCCGCGTCGGTCGCCAGGAAGGGGTCGCGCCGCTCGTCGACGAAACGGTCGATCTTGAGCCCCATCTGACGCGCGGTCGACGGGATGAACTGCCACATCCCGACGGCCCCGGCGTGGCTCACGGCCGTGTTCGAGTAGCCGCTCTCGATCAGCGGCAGGTACTCGAGCTCTGGCGGCAGGCCGGCCTCGTCGAGTCGGGAGCGGATCAGCTCGCGAAACGAGCCGGCCCGATCCAGCCAGGCGCTCATCCGGTCCCGCGCCGGGCCGGTGAAATAGTCGATGTAGCGCGCCACCCCTGGGTAGCCGAGCAGCGAGTCGGTTGGCAGCGAGAGGGTGCGGAGCTCCTGGGCGCCCAGCGGCGTGGCCAGGAGCGCCGAGGCGGCGAGCAGCGTCCATCGGTAGCGCATGGCTCGGGGAGCCGCAGGAAGCACGCCGACCCGGTTGCCGCGATGTAATATGTTGGAAGTATTTGACTTATGGCGATCTACCAGGCTGGACGAAACGGGTAGATCCTGCCGGGTCAGGAGCTTTCGTCCTGCTCGGCGTCCCGATAGATGGCGTCGATCTGGTCCCGGTAGTGCTGCTCCACCACCCGCCGGCGGACCGAAAGCTTCGGCGTCAGCTCGCCGGTCTCGATCGAGAACTCCCGTGGCACGACCAGGAAGCGCTTGGGCACCTCGAACTTGGCCAGGTCGCGGAAATGCTTCTTCGCCTCGGCTTCGAGGTGTCGGGCCACGTCCGGCGAGGCCGCGAGCTGCTCGCGGGAGGACAGATCGAGGCCCTGGCTCTTGGCCCACTCGGCGAGCCGCTCGAAATCCGGCGCGATCAGCAGGATCGGGAACTTGCGCCGATCGCCCAGCATGACCGCGTTGGCGATGAACGGGTTGTGCCGGAGCTGATCCTCGATCGGCTGGGGTGCGATCTTCTTGCCGCCGGCCGTGGCGATCAGGTCCTTGATGCGATCGGTGATCTTGAGGAATCCGTCGGCGTCGATCTCGCCGACGTCGCCGGTGTGGAACCAGCCGTCCCGGTCGATGGCCTCCGCCGTCGCGTCCGGCTTCTTGTAGTAGCCCTGCATCACGTTGGGCCCGCGGACCAGCACCTCGCCGTCGTCGGCGATCCGGACCTCGACTCCCGGCACCGGTCGCCCGACGGTGCCGATCCGAAGGGCCTTCGGGGTATTGACCGCCACCACGGGCGAGGTTTCCGTGAGGCCGTAGCCCTCGAGGATCGGGAGTCCGGCGCCGTAGAAGAACCGGGCGACCTCCGCGTTGAGCGGCGCGCCGCCCGAAACGAAGAACTTGAGGCGACCGCCGACCCGGCCGCGGATTTTGGCGAAGACCAGCTCGTCGGCCAGGCGATGGCGAATCCGGAGGCCGACCGAGATCCGCTCGCCCGCGAGCCGTCGGGTGGCCCAGTCGGCTCCGACCCGCTTGGCCCAGAGAAAGACCCGCCGGGCGATGGGGGAGCCCGCCATCGCGGTCTCCAGCGCCTTGGCGTAGATCTTCTCAAAGAGGCGTGGCACCGCGGGCACGACAGTGGGGCGGGTCTCGACCAGGTCGCGCGGCACGGTCTCGATGCCCTCGGCGTAGTTGATGGTCACGCCGTTGTGGAGCATGCTGAAGTGTCCCGTCATCCGCTCGAAGATGTGGGAGAGCGGGAGAAGCGAGAGGGTCTCGTCGTCGCCCGAGAGCGGCAGCACCGCGGTGCCGGCCACGACGTTGGACGCCACGTTGCCGTGGGAGAGCATCACACCCTTTGGCTCGCCCGTGGTGCCGGAGGTGTAGATGATCGTGGCGAGCGAGTCCGGCGCGATCGCCAGGGCGTGCTCTCTCCAGTCGGGATGCCGGTCGGCGGCCGCGCGTCCGCGCGCTTCGACCACCTCGAGCGGGATCAGGCCTTCGCCGTCGAGGTCGGCGTCGAAGCCGATCACCCAGCCGAGGTCCGGCAGCTGGCCACGGACCTCGTTGATCTTGTCGAGCTGGGCGCGGGTCGAGACGAAGATCGCGCGGCTGCCGGAGTCGCGGAGCAGGTATTCGATCTGCTTGGCCGTGAGGGTCGGGTAGATCGGGACGTTGACGATGCCGGCCGTCAAGCAGGCGTAGTCGGCGATCGCCCATTCCGGTCGATTCTCCGACAGGAGGGCCACCCGCTCGCCTCGGCCAATGCCGATCTCGGAAAGGCCCAGGCTGGCGGAGCGGACCCGCTCGTGCAGCTCTGCGGCGGCGATCGGATGCCAGCGGCCATCGCGCCGGAAGCGGAGCAGGGCCGACCGCTGGCCGAAGCGATCCAGCGCTCCGAAGAAGAGAGCGTTGAGGGTCGCGGGCGCCGTCATTGATGGAGGAAGCGAACGACGATGTGCCGCCCCGATCCGGGGATCGGGCTGCCGTCCGGACGGAAGGCGGTCACTTCGATCACCACGCGATTCGGCGGGGTGCGGTTGCGGACCGCCCGCAGGCGCACGGTCGAGATTCGGCCGGTGGTCGAGGTGGTGAGCGAGTCGATCCAGCGGCCGGTCAGGAAGACGACGGTGGAGTCGCCCGATTGGGCGGGCTCGACGACCTTGAAGCGGACCGGGCGGCCGGCGACCGGCACGGTGTCGACCAGCTGGGTCAGCTGCACGTCGATCGCGCTGGTGGTGTCGGCGTCTCGTTGGACCTCGAGCGAATCGGGGCTGAGGAGCTCGAGGGTGTCGGCGCGGTCGGTGATGAAGAAGCGCAGCTTGCTCAAGTCGGACGAGAGCTCGGACTGGCCGGCCAGGGCGACCTGCACTCTGGCCGTGTCCGGAAAGCGAAGGCCGACCAGCGCGCCCGTCAGGCTGTCCAGGGCGGCGACGGTGTCCGGCGCGGTGGTTCGCCAGACGATGCTGGCCTCGACCGGCGCGCCATCGGCGTCGACGGCGTCTGCGCTGAGGCGAAGCGTGTCGCCGACCTCGAGGTAGAAGTTGGCGGGGAGCCGTACTTCGAGGGCGGAGATCCCGGCTTGATTTTCGGAGAGCGACGAGCAGGCAGCCACGGCGAGGAGCGCCGCGGTGGAGCCGAGCCTCACCCGGTGCCGACCGCGGCGGACGCGGTGGGCTCCTCGATCAGCTGAATGGTCTGTTCGGCGTGGCGAATCCACCGGTCTGCGTCGGGGCCTCGGGGTGGCCGAGCCAGAAAGGCTCGAAGATGGTCCAGGGCCTTGTCCTCTTCACCCCGCTTGAGGAGGAGGAAGGCCAGACCATAATGCGCCCCGGCGAGCGTCGAGTCCAGATCGAGGGCCCGGCGGTAGTGGCGGATCGCCTCGTCGGGCTGCCCCGTCTTGGTGAAGGCAATCGCCATATTCTGGAGGATCCGCGGGTCGCGCGGGTTCTCCCGAAGGCCCAGGCGGTACGAGGTGATGGCGGCCGTGTAGTCCCCCTGGCGCTCGAGAGCCAGGGCTTCGTTGAGATAGTCGAGACGCTGCGGCTTACCGTTGGTCGGAGTGGCGCGGTCGAACAGTCGTTTCCAGATGCTCATGGGACTGGTCGGGCTCCGGGCTTGGGGGGTTAGGCAAGAGTGTCGCGCCGACGCTTCAACATAAGAAGGTTGTTCAGCCCGTGCAATACAACTCCTTGTCAATCCGAGCGAATCGGCGCCACCTTGCGGCCGACTTTCGGACCCGGAAGCACCACCCTATTGTTATGCCCGAAGGAGGAGCCATGCCCCGCCGCCCGTTGGACACCGCCCGAGGGGTCCTGGAAATCGATTGGCCGCTGTTCGGCGAGCTCTGTCGGGCCCTCGCGGTCAAGGTGGCCCGAGGCTTCGACCCGGAGATCGTGGTCGGGATCGCCAAGGCCGGGGTGATTCCCGGCGCGGTGATCGCCTCTCTGATGCAGCGCGATTTCACCGCCATGACCGTGACCCGGAAGAGCGCCGGTGAGCTGCCCACGCTGGTGAGCGGCCCCCTCGGCTCGCTCCGCGGCCGGCGGGTGCTGATCGTCGACGAGACCTGCGACACCGGCCACACGCTCAAGCTCGCGCTGAACGAAGTGCTGAGTCTCCAGCCGAAGGAGGTTCGGACGGCGGTCTCCTTCAAGACCGGCTCGTACGAGCCCGACTACCACTCGTTCGCCACGGAGAAGGCCATCATCCTGCCCTGGGATCGCGAGGAGATCCAGGACGGCGAGCTGGTGCCCCGACCCGACTACACCCCCGGGGCCGACGACGACTGATGAAGGAGCTCCTGCTCGACGCGGTCGCCGCCGGCCGGGATGCCTATGTGGAGGTTCGGCTGCGCCGCCGTTGGACCACCACGGTCGTCTATCGGCGGCGCCGCCCGGAGGTCGCCGCCGAGGCCGACCTCCTGGGCGGGGTGGTGCGCTGCCTGGTGCCGGGCTTCGGATGGGGTGCCGTCGCCTTCAACGCAGTCGACCGCGCCGCGACCGCCGTCCAGAGAGCGCGCGAGCTCTCGCTGGAGCTCCGGCCCGAGTCGCCGATCGTGCTCGCCCCGATTCCGATCCGCCAGATCGAGAGCGCGAGCGAGCTCGACGACGATCCCCGGCTCGCCCCGCGCGAGGAGAAGCGGCGGTGTCTCGAGCAGCTCACCCATGAGCTGCTTGCCACCGACCGGCGGATCGTCGATTCCCGCACCACCTACGCCGACACGGTCCATGAGACGTGGCTCGCGACCCGCGACGGGAGCTGGCTCCCCGAGCAGAAGAG
>JBFXAS010000074.1:0-20351 GCA_050184075.1 Gemmatimonadales bacterium | reverse complement strand
TCGATCGTCTGGACGGCGGCATTCGGCTACGCCAACGTCCGGACTCGCACGCCTGCCACGCCCGAGACCATCTACAGTACCGGCTCCACCTTCAAGTCGGCCACGGCGGTCGGGCTGATGCAGCTGGTCGAGCAGGGCAAGCTCAACCTCGACCGTCCGGTCAACCAGTACCTGGGCGACATCCAGATTCGCGACCGGATCCAGAGCGAGAAGCCGGTGACCTCGCGTCACATGCTCACCCACCGGTCGGGTCTGGTGCCGGGAGCGGTGACCAAGCCGATCTGGGGCCGCCAGCTGCCCAAGACGCTCGAGGAGATGGTCTCGACGCTCTATTCGATCCGGGCGCCGGAGGAGAAGTACGAGTACAACAATTTCGCCTATGGGATGGCGGGGCTGATCCTCGAGAAGCTCTCGGGCCAGGACTACGAGACCTACATGCTCGAGCACGTCCTCCGCCCGCTCGGGATCACGACGGCCCACCCGGTCTATCCCTCGCCGGAAATGGTCGAGCTGATGGCGCTGCCGTACAGCGCCGGCGGGGCCGACGGAAAGCCGACGCCGGTGGCGCAGGTGCACTTCGATGTCTACCCCGCGGGCGACATCTACCTCACCGCCGAGGACATGGCCCGGTTCCTGGGCATGCTGCTCAACGACGGCACCTTCCGGGGCAAGCAGGTCATCTCGGCGGCGTCCGCCAAGGCGATGCGGGACCCGCCCTACGGTGGCACCTACGGGTTCGGTCTCGGGGTCCGGAAGGACGCGAGGGGGCACACGATCATTGCCCACAGCGGGGGGATTCCGGGTCAGAGCTCGTACATGATCGGTGACGTGGACGCCCAGGTCGGCGCCTACTACATGTCGAACTCCGGGGCGCCGCCCTCGATCGGCGAGGCCGCCATCCTCCTGCTCCAGGGCGAGGAGTATGTGCCGCCGCCGGAGCGGAAGCCGATCACCGTCGACGCCAAGGTCCTGGAGCGCTACGTCGGCGTTTACGAGGCGAGCGCCGGCTTCACACTGCCCGTGACCCGCGACGCTCAAGGCCTGCTGATTCGGCTTCCGGGGTCGTCGAGCCCGACCCGCCTCTTTGCCGAGACGCCGACCCGGTTCTTCGTCCGCAACGAGCGCTTCTCGGTCGTCTTCGTGCCCGGTCCGTCGGGCGTGGCGGAGAAGCTGCTGATCGAGGCTGGCGAGACCATCGAGGCGAAGCGGAAGGACGGCGCGAGTCCCTGAGAGCGTGCCGCGCCATGGCCGCGTCGGTCCGGATCCTCGCCGCGTTGCTGGCGGCGCTCGCCGGCGACCTCGCCGCCCAGAGGCCGCGGGTCGACCTCGAGGCGGTCGTGCGGCGGCCCGAGGTGGCGAGGGCGCTGGCGATCGTCGGCCAGGCCGAGGCCCGGAGCGTCGCCACGCTGATCGAGCTGGCCTCGATCGTCTCCCCTTCCGGGCGCGAGCACGAGCGTGCCCGCGCCGTCGCCGGCCGGATGCGGGAGATCGGGCTCGCCGGCGTCGAGGTCGACTCGACGCCTAACGTGGTGGGCGCGATTCCCGGCACCTCGGGCCGGGCCATCGTGTTCGTCACCATGCTCGACGATCTCCCCGTCATCGAGGGCTTCCAGCGCGCGGGCGACCGTCCGCGCCGGGTGGGCGATCGGGTGGTGGGTCCGGCGGTCGAGCTCCAGTCGATGGTCGCGGCCATGCTCACCGCCGCCGAGGCCCTGACTCGCGCGCGCCTCGAACCCCGGCACGATCTGATCTTCGCGGGGGTCGCGCGCGAGGAAACCGGACTCGAGGGGATGCAGGCGCTCTACCGGCGATACCGCGAGCGGGCCGTCGCCTTCGTCGAGCTCCTCGGTGACGGGCGCGAGATCGCCTACGGCGCCGCGGGCGCGATCGCCTGGTGGAAGGTGATCGCGAGCGGTCCGGAAGGTCACACGATGGAAGGCGGCCTCCCGAATGTCAACCAGGCCATCGCCCGCGCGGTGGACGGGGTGCTCGGGCTCGACCCCCGTCGGTACGCCGACCCGGAGGCCGCGATCAACGTCGGGATCATCCGGAGCGGCGAGGTCTTCAATCACAAGCCCGCCTCGGGGTGGTTCTCGATCGATCTCCGCGCCAGAGAGCCGGGCACCGTCGAGCGGATCGGCCGGGATCTCGACAGCCTGCTCGCCCGGGTGGCCGGCGAGACCGGGATCGCGCTCCGGAAGGTGCCCGAAGTCCAATCGCTGGGCGGACAGATCGAGGGCGCCCGCGATACGACCCTCACCCGCGCGGCGCTGGCCGTCTCCCGCCACCTCGGGCTGGAGCCTACGGTCTCCGATCGCGGCTGCTGCAACATGCGGGTGGCCGTCGCGGGTGGGACCCTGGCGATCGCGGTGGACGGCGAGCGGGGCGGCGCCCGCGCCACGGTCGACGAGTGGGCAGACGTGGGCCACATGATGACGGCCGCCCGCCAGGTGGTCCTGCTCGCCGCCCTTTCCGACGCGCTGCGTTAGGCGTCCGGCCCGGGCCGGCTACATCCGGAACAGATAGCTGAACTTGGTGAAGAGGCCGTCCCGGGACCGGGAGAGGCCCCGGAAGCGGAACGCCGACTCCTCCTCGAGGGTCGAGCCGTACCCCGCGAAGAACACCGTGCCCGGCGTCGGCTGGAAGGAGAAGAGCCAGTCGACCCGGAGATCGTTGAGCTCGCCACCGAGCGCGAGCTCGCGCTTGTAGATCCCGTCCTCAGGGTCCCGAATCAGGATCGGATGGCCCGTGCGGCCTTCGTCACGGAGGTCGTCCTGGTATCGGGCCCGATACTCGCCCACCAGCCGGAGGAAGATCGAGCGGGAGACCTGATACTCGACCTTGAGGCGGGGGAGCACCGCGCCATCGACCCGCGACCCGTCGGTGCGCCGGTAGTGGATCAGGATCGGGACCCCGGACTCGAACCGGAGCTTCTCGGTCGGACGGTAGGTGAGGCCGAGCCTGGCGAAGACGATCTCCGACTTCGACCACTCCAGGTAGTTCGGATCGTAGCCGTAGGCGACGAAGCCGTCGAAGCCGAATCCGTGGATCTCGGGCGTCTTGGCGCGGACCAGCATGGCGCCCACCGGGAGGCGGGCCTTCACGCCGTACGGCACGGTGTCGGCGCCGGCGGCCGTCGGCACCTCGATGGCGTAGTCCCGGAACAGTCGCTCGTCGAATCCGAAGGACTCGAGGAAGAGCGTGGCGCTCAGACTGTAGCCGCCGCGGAGCTGGAGCGAGCTGGCGAACCAGTACTGCCGGTCCCGCGCCGGGGAGGCGGCCACGAAGCTGGGGTAGTCCCAGCTGTAGGTCGCCGTGATCGAGCCGAGGAACCGCTCCACGAACGCGTCCCGGGCGCCGTAGAAGGTGATCGACGGCCCGAGGCTCACCTGGGCCAGGTCGCTCTGGGCGAGGAAGCCGCTTTCAGCCCGGAAGCGATCGGAGACGCCGTGGAAGCTGGCGTTGAACCCGAAGCGACGGCCGGAGCGAGTGAAGCCCAGGTACCAGAGCGGCGCCGTCGTGGTGACGCCGGTGTCACGGGTCCGGCTGAGCGCGCCGTAGAAGGAGAGTTTGTTGATCCCGCCGAAGACCATCCGACCGTCCACCTCGGCGACCCGATTGTACCGGTCGCCCTCGACCCGGTCGGTGTAGGCGAAGCCGAGCCGCGATTGGCCGCGGATGTCCTTGAGGATCCGGACCACGTTCATCACCGGCCGGTCCGCGCCGCTCGCCGAAGCAATCTTGTCGTCCACCGCGGAGAGCAGCCCGACGCTCACCCCCGCCAGATTCCCGGTCAGCTTGATCGCCCCCGTCGGCGCGACGATGCGCCGGGTGTAGATCACCTGGCTCGGGGTCGAGAAGTACTCGAGACCGTCCAGGAAGAAGGGCCGCTTTTCGGTGAAGAAGAGGGCCCGCCGCGGATCCGGGGTGACCTGCCCGGCGTCCGATTCGACCTGGGAGAAATCGGGCTTGACCGTGCCGTTCAAGGTGAGGTTGGTCGACAGCCCCCAGGTCAGGTTGCCGCCGAACTCGGGGCTCCCGCCTCGATAGTCCCAGCCGTCGGTCGCCGGCTCCCCCGTCACCGTCGAGGTGACGATCGGGTTGAGCTCCAGCACCAGGCCCCGGTGCAGTCCGGTCAGCCCGGTCATCCGGCCGTGCTGCGAGAGGAACGACGCGGCGTCGCGGCGGGCCGGCGCCCAGAGGTCCTCGCGCCCGGTGCCCGCGCTCTTCCGAACGATCTGCAGGGTCCAGTCCTGCGGGTCGGCCCGCTGGTACTTGAGGGCGCTGAACGGGATCCGAACCTCGATCTCGTATCCGGCGTCGGTCACCCGGCCCCGGGAGTCGAAGGTGTAGTCCGGCGAGAGGTCGGGTTGCTCCCGTCCGGCCCGATCGGCATCGGTCGGGGAGCGGCGCGTCTGGTTGCCTTCGACCAGCGCGCCATCAGCCTGCACGCCGAGCGGGTTCACCGCGAAAACGTAGGCGGAGCGGCGATCGTTGAAGGTGCCGAGCTGGATCTCGATGTAGTCGTCCGGAATGATGCCCCGGTCGCGGTCGGTCAGGTGGGCCCGCACCGTGCCCGGCTGGGCGGTGGCCCTGATCCCGAAGTGGAGCGCGGTCGGAGAGTACCAGACCCAGACCTCGGTGGGCTGCACCGCCTGGGGACCGTCGACCGGGCTGTACTGCGTGAACCCATCGAGCCGGGCGGCCTGAGCCCAGACGGGCTCGTCGAGCACGCCGTCGACCTCGACGCTTGCTTCGAGTCGCGGCGGCGCGACCTGGGTGACGGCGAGTTGCAGAAGGAGGGAGAGCATGGGCCTGGACGGTAACGTGGGACCGTGGGGTCGGGGAAGGCGGTCTTAGCCCCGAAGTGCCTCGAGCTGCCGGCCGTAGCCCGTCGGGTCGACCTGGGCGTCGATCAGCACCGGGCCCGTCGCGGCCAGGGCCCGCTCCAGCGTCCGGTCGAGCTCCTCGCCGGTGCGGGCGTGGTAGGCCGTGCCGCCGAGCCCCTCCATCACCCGGGCGAAGTCGCGCCGGGCCCATCGCACGCCGACGGGACGGAAGCCGCGCTTCTGCTGCTTCAAGTCGATCAAGGAGAGCGAGCCATCGTTGGCGACCAACACGATCAGACGGCAACCCCGCTCGACGGCGGTGTGCAGCTCGCCCAGGCACATCAGCAGCCCGCCGTCGCCGGTGATCGCAATCGCCAGCCGCTCCGGGTCCCGGAGCGCGGAGGCGATCGCGGCCGGGAGCGCGAACGCCATCGTCGCGAGCCCGTTCGAGATCAGCACGTCGAAGGGCCGGTGCGCGACGCTGTAGGCCATGGCCGACACCATGTGGGCACCCGCGTCCACGGTGAGGCGGTGAGACGGCGGGGCCATCCGCCCCACGGTCTCGACCAGCGCGCGGGCGTCGAGGCCCGTGGCCGAGCCCTGGTCGAGCCGCGCCTCCATGGCGACTCGGAACGCCGCGATCCGCTCCGCTCGCCAGCCGCTCGGGCCGACCGCCGCCCTCAGCCGCTCGAGGTTCGCGGCGATCGGGCCCTCCAGTAAGACTCGAGGCTCGTGGTAGTCGATCGGGGAGCCGTGGGTCGCCACCCGGAGGACCGGGGCCAGGTAGCGCCACGGCGCGGGGATCAGCTCGACGGCATCGAGCCCCACGGTCACGATCAGGTCGGCCGCGCCGACGCATTCGGCTTCGGCGCTGCCTCCGGTGTAGAGCCCGACGACAAGAGGATCGGTGCTGTCGACGACGCCCTTCGCCTTGTAGGTCGTGAGCACGGGGCACGAGAGCCGCTGGGCCAGCGCGGCCAGGCCGCTCGCGACGCCCTCCTCCCGCGCGTCGAGCCCGGCGACGATGACCGGGCGCTCGGCCCCCCCGAGCAATCGGACGGCGTCGTCGATCCGATCCGAGCGTGGGGAAGGGAGCGGCGCGGGGCGGGGCGGCTCGATCGCGGGCGAGGGCTGCCGCGCCACGATCGGGGGCAGCTCCAGCAGCACCGGCCCCATCGGGACGGCGAGGGCGGCGTTCATCAGCCGAGTCACCTGGCCGGACGGATCGGCGCCGTCGAGCCGCGCGCGCGCCTTGGTGATCGGCGCGACCAGCGCGAGCTGGTCGAAGGTCTGATGGGTGACCCAGGACTCCTGGCCCGGGTCGATTCCCTCCGTGATCACCAGCACCGGCGACCGGTCGAGCCAGGCGTGGGCGATCCCGTTCACCGCGTTCGCGAGACCCGGTCCCCGGCCGGTGAGGGCCACGGCCAGCGTCCCGTCGAGCTCCGCGGTGACGGCGGCCATGATCACCGCGGCGGTCTCGCTCCTGGTGAGGACGAAGTCGAGCTCCGCCTTCGTTGCCGCCTCGATCAGGTCGAGGCCGCTCCCGCCGCCCGGGATGCCGAAGATCCGCCGGACGCCCGCGCTCCGGCAGGCGCCGACGATCGCTTCGGCGAGGGTGCGGCCCTGGGTCAACGGGGGCGCGGGGTCAGAAGCGGTCGATCACGGTGACGCCGACGTCCGCGTAGCTGTCCATCAGCTCGAACACGCCGGTGGCCTCCTCGAGCGCGATCCGTTGCCGGATCAGCCGCGCCGGGTCGAGCCGACCGGAGCGGATCATCTCGAAGACGGCGGGGAACCGGATCGCCGGCAGGCCGCGCGATCCGATCACCGAGATCTGCCGCGAGTATACGGTTTCGAGCAGCGGAATGCTCGGCGTCGCGTGCTCGTCGAGCGGTTGCCCGACCTGGACGTGGCGCCCGAGCTTGGCCAGGCCACGGATCGAGTTGTGGAAGGTCGCGGTGATCCCGAGCGCGTCGATCGATACCTGCGCTCCCCCGCCGGTCAGCTCGCGAATCGCCCGGCCGACGTCTTCCATCGCGCTCGCGTCGATCGTGTGGGTGGCGCCAAGGGTCCGGGCCAGCTCGAGCTTCTCCGGGACGATGTCCACCGCGATCACGGTGGCCCCGATCGCCTGCGCGATCATCACGGCCGAGAGCCCGACGCCGCCGCACCCGTGCACCGCGATGATCTCGCCGGGTCGGAGCCGCGCGCGATCCACCACCCCGCGGAAGGCCGTGGTCGTCCGGCAGCCCAGCGCGGCCGCCACCTCGAACGACATCTCCTCCGGCAGACGCACCACGTTGGCGTCGGCGTAGGGAACCGCCACCCGTTCCGCGAAGGCCCCCCAGCCGGTGAAGCCGACCACGTACTGTCGGTCGCACACGGTGAGCTCGCCGCCGCGGCAGGTGGGACAGCGGCCGCAGCCCAGGATCACCGGGACCGTCACCCGATCGCCGATCCGGACGTCGCGGCAGTCGGGTCCGACCGCCTCGACCACGCCGGCCAGCTCGTGACCGGGGACGTGCGGCAGCACGATGTCGGGGTCGGTGCCCCGCCAGCCGTGCCAGTCGGAGCGGCACACTCCGCACGCCTTCACCCGGACGACGACGCCGTCCGGCGGCGGCTCCGGGTCGGCCAGCTCGATGATCTCGAGTGGGCTGCGATAGGAACGCATCAGGGCCGCCTTCATCCCGTCCTCCCCCCGCGGTCGAGGATCGCCAGCACTTGCCGGGCCGCCCGGACGCCCTCCTCCACGGAGTACGGCGACGACTGGTGGCCCGAGAGCTCGGAGTGCGCGAACGTGAGGCCGCCGTGCGGCTGGCGGAGCACGTCGCTCGGCGAAGGCTTCCCGTCCTTGCCGAAGAAGAAACCGGGCCCCGCGGTCACGTAGGCGTGACCCCACCGGTTGAGGATGATCCCGGCGATCTCGCGACTCGCGTCGAAGCCCGCGCTCCCGAAGAGCTTGGTCATCTGGCGTCGGACCTGGAGCTCGATCTCGCGGTAGCTCATCGCGTAAAGCTGCTCGCGGGCCGCCTTGCCCTGCTCGACCAGCGGCAGCCCGCGCTGGTTGAACGGCACGTAGAGCGTGAACACCGTCGGCTGATCGGGGTCGAAGGGCTGGCGATAGTCGCCCACGATCATCGGCGCCCGGATGTTGCCGGTAAAGCCGAACCCACCCCGCCAGGAGCAGGCGCTGTAGCCGAGCTCGTAGAGGAAACGCCAGTTGTCGAGGGCCACGTTCACCACCAGCATCGGAGACCGGGGGAAGCTGGTCATCGCCTCCCGGTAGCTGTCCGGGAGGTTGGCGATCGCGTGCTGGCCCGACCAGCTCGCCGCCGCCCAGATCACGGTCCGCGCCCGGACCGAGTGGAGTCTGGCGTCCCTGCTGTAGGTCACGGTGGCCGGACGGGCCGCGTCGGCGTCGTGCTGCAGATGCACCACCGTGGCGCCCCCCCGCATCCGGCACGGAATCCCGGGCCGATCGAGCCGCTCGAACTGGATCCGCCCGTTGTGCATGTCGGGAAACGAGGTCGTTCCCTCGATCGCCTCCGGATTCAGCCACTTCACGATGGCACGCAGCAGGCCATCGTTTCCGCCGGGGAAGGAGAAGACCTGGAACGGACCGCTCCGGAGCCCGGAGAGCTTCCGCCCTCCCGGGAGCGGGAAGAAGATCTGGTGGCCCACCACCGCCGACAGCGTGTCGGTGCCGAATCCGATGGCGGCGGCGAGGACCGGATCGAGGAACTTGGCCACCTCGGGGTGGAAGCCGCGCTGGGCCAGGTACTCGTCGTAGGTCATCGTGTCGAGCCAGCGGCGGTGCGCCTCCACGTCGCCGTTGGGCGGCGGCGCCGGCTCCTCCCGGCGCCAGCGGAGCAGGTCGCGACGGACCTCCTCCGGCCAGGGGGTGCCCTCGAGACCGTTCGCGAACGGGTTGGTGACCCAATGCGGCGTCGGCTCGTCGAAGAAATACCCGTGGCTGTCGAACTCGTCGGCCCAGAGCTGATACATGTAGTTGTCGAGCGGGACCTCCATCGGGGTGCGCCCGGCCGGCAGCTCGGCGAACTCGAAGCTGCGCGGCAGCAGCACGTCGTCCCAGAGCTCGCCGAAGTCGCCCGTCTCCATGGCGACCATGCCGTTCGAGCCCTGCGGTCCCATCAACCGATGCCCGCGCACCTCGAACTCGTTGCGCTTGGCTTCGCCGCCGAGCACCGGGTGGTTGTCGAGGATCAGGCAGGAGCGCCTGCGCTCCGACTCCTTGAGGAAGCGCCAGGCGGCCACCGTGCCGGTGATGCCGCCGCCCACGATCACGCAGTCGTAGATTTCACCGGTGTCCGCGGCCGCCGCGATCCGCTCCCGATAGAGGCCGTCACGGATGCCGTGCCCCGCGTTCACCACCTCCCAGGTGTTGCCGTTCGAGCTGGCGTAGTCGCCTACGCCGCCGAAGCCGGTCCAGGGGTGTGGGCCGGCGGGCGCGGCCTTGGTGCCCGGGGCGCAAGCGCCCAGCAGACCGAGCCCGGTCCCGACGGCGACGGCGTTGACGAAGTCGCGCCGGGTGATGTCGCGGTCCAGACCGAGATCGCGCTCGTCGGCCGTCAACGCGGCGGGACCCCGCGAAGTGGCCGATCCTGGGTCTTCGGTCCTGCGGCCCATCAGAGCCTTTCGGTCGAGACGAGCCGAAGGTACGCCGCGTTCGCGGGCCGAGCAACGCGCTGGCCTCGGTCCTCGTCGGCGACGTAGACTTGGACGTCCCTCCTTCCATCCCCCTCCTCGGAGGACTCGTGCTCGTTCGATTCCTGGGCCGCGTTGCGCTCTCCCTCGTGATCGGCGTCGCCGCTCGGGCGGCGGATCCGCTTCCCGTCGCCGCGCAGCGGACCCCGACGCCGATCCGACAGTCGACGCAGGCCGCGGCCCTCGGTCGGGGGCCGATCGGCTTGGCCGAGGCGTCCCGCAACGATCGCTGGCTCGGCCTCGGCGTGCGCGAGATTCGCTGGGCGCCGGACGGCGGGACGGTCTACTTCCGGTGGAATCGCAGCCCGGCCAGCGCCGATCTGCCGGAAGCCGATCCCTGGTTCCGCGCGGCCGCCGGCGGTGAGTGGGTCGAACGAGTGCCCGACGACCAGGTCGAGCTGGTGCCCGGCGCCGAGGTCGTTTGGGGCCGCGCATCCGGTCGGGCCGCTTGGGCTCGAGGGGCATCGCTCTACCTGTTCGATCCAGCCGCCGCCCCGTCGACTCGCCGGGTGGTGACCCTGACCGCGTCGCTAGGCGATCCCGTCTTCGCCCGGGGCGACTCGGCCCTCGATTTCTCGGCGGGCGAGACGCTCTACCGCTACTGGCTCGCGGATGGCGCGCTCAGTGTGGTCGCGACCCGGGTGACCGTCGATCCGGCCCGTCCCACCGAAGCCGGCCGGCAGCTGGCGCTCGAGCAGCGGGTGCTCTTCCCGAGAATCCAGGAAGCCGACCGCGTCCGCCTGGAGCGCGCCCGCCTCGCCAGGTCGGAGCCCGATCGGCCGCAGCCGATTCCGTTGCCCTCCGGCACTTCGGTCGAACAGCTCCGGGCGTCGCCCGACGGACGCTTCGTCACCTTCCGCGCCGTGACCCGTGACCCGAGCCGGCCGCCCACCAGGTACGTCGACTACCTCGACCCGTCCGGCTACAGCAGAGTTCACGACGCTCGCGCCAAGGCGGGCGAGCCGCGCGATCGGACTCGACTCGGCGTGGTGGCGATCGATCCGCGGGTGCCGGCCGACAGCGTCTCGGTTCGCTGGGTCCAACTCCGCGAGGCGGGCGATCAGCCCACCGTCTCGCACGGTCCGTATTGGAGTCCGGACGGCCGGCGCGCGGTGGCGCAATTCGCCGGGGTGGACGGCAAGGACCTCTGGATCGCGGAGCTCGACGTCGCCTCGGCGTCCGCCCGGGTGCTCGCGCACGATCACGACGACGGCTGGATCGGGGGCCCGCCGATCCAGTCCAACTATCGCGGCCCGACCCTGCTCGAGTGGCTGCCCGGCGGCGAGCTGGCCTTCGCGTCGGAGCGGAGCGGCTGGAGTCACCTCTACCTGCTGGCCCGCGATGGCTCGACCAGGCCGCTGACCGAGGGTGATTGGGAAGTGCGGAGCGCCGCGCTCAGCCGCGATCGGACCAGCTGGCTCCTGTCGACCAGTCGCGAGCACCCGGCCGACGATAACCTCGAACGGCTGCCGGCCGCCGGGGGCTCGCATCGCCAGCTCACCCGGGGCGTCGGGCGGAGCAACGGGGTGCTCTCGCCGGATGGCAGTCGGGTGGCCATCCTGTACTCCACTACGTCGGCGCTGCCGGACCTCTATCTGGCCGACGCCAACGGAGAGGGCAGGCGGCGAATCACGGAGAGCGGGTCGGCCGACCTGCTCGAGCGGTTGGTGGATCCCGAGATCGTTTCGTTTCCGCATCCCGACGGGCGGCCGGTCTGGGCGGCGCTCTATCGCCCGAAGCGAGTCAATCGGGAGCGCGCGGCCGTGATCCACGTGCACGGCGGCGGCTATCGCCAGTTCGCGCATCGGGGCTGGTCGGTGTACGGCTGGGGGCTCCACGTGGGCTTTCTCCACGCCCTGCTCGAGGCCGGGTATCCGGTCCTCGACTTCGATTATCGGGGCGGCGCCGGGTTCGGGAAGGCGTACCGCACCGACGTGGCCGGCGCGATGGGCGGCAAGGATGTCGACGGCGCGGGTGCCGCGGCGAGATATCTGGTCGAGCGGGTCGGGGCCGATTCGACCCGGATCGGAATCTACGGAGTCTCTTACGGCGGCTTCATGACGCTGATGACCCAGTTCCGCTACCCGGGGATCTTCGCGGCCGGGATCTCCCGCGCCCCGGTGACGGACTGGGCCCACTACAGCGACGAGTGGACCAGCCGGATCCTCGGCGTGCCCCAGCGCGACACCGCGGCCTACCGCCGCTCGAGCCCGATCTACTTCGCCGACGGGCTCACCGACCACCTCCTGATCGAGCACGGCCTGGTCGACGACAACGTCCACTTCCAGGACACCGCCCGCCTGGTGGAGCGGCTGATCGAGCTGGGCAAGGACTTCGAGGTGATGTACTACCCCTCGGAGCCGCACACCGTCGAGACCGAGCCCAGTCGGCTGGACCAGTCCAAGCGAGCGATGCGCTTCTTCGACCGCTTCCTCCGCGGCGCGGGCCCGCCCGCCCGGCGTTAGGTCGGCGCCTCTCGGGCGGAATCCGCGGCGGCGACGTAGACTTTTGAAAGCCCCGAGCCCACGGCCCGTGACCGGATCAGAGACCGACCCGCCGGCTTCCGTCGAGCGCCTCGTCGCCGGCCTCTACGACGAGCTTCGCCGCCTCGCCCGCATCCACCTGCGGCGGGAGCGGCGGGAGCACACCCTGGGCACGACCGGCCTCGTCCACGAGGCCTACCTCCGGCTCGCCGGGCAGGAGGGCCTGGCCGGCGCCGATCGGACCCACTTCTTCGCGGCCGCGTCGAACACCATGCGGCGGGTGCTGGTCGACTACGCCCGCCGGCGCAACCGGGCCAAGCGCGGAGGGGGCGCCCAGGCCGTCCCCCTCGACGACGTCGCGGAGTACCTCTCCGAAGCGGAGGCCACGGAGTTGCTGGCCCTCGACGCGGCGCTCGAGCGGCTCGCCGCCGTCGATCCCCGCGGGTCGGCGGTGGTCGAGCACCGGTTCTTCGGCGGGCTGAGCCAGGAGGAGACCGCCGACTTGCTCGGCGTCTCGACCAAGACGATCCAGCGGGACTGGCTGGCCGCGAGGGCCTGGCTCCGCAAGGAGGTCGCCCGCGACCTCGGGCCCTTCGACGAGCCGACCTGAGCTGTCCGCCGGAGTTGGCCGACGACGCCAGTCCAAGTGAGGGAACCACCGCGGAGGGCGATTTGGACCAGGCGAGCTGGAGTCGCGTCGTCGCGCTCTTCAGCCAGGCGCTCGACCTCCCGCTCCAGGAGCGGGAGGCGTGGCTGGCGCGAGCCGCCAGCGGCGAGCCCGAGCTCCAGCGCGAGGTCGAGAGCATGCTCGCGGCCCACGAGCGCGAGGAGGGCCTCGGAATCGAGCGCCGGCTCCTCCAGGGCCCGGCCGGGGCCCTCCCGGCGAGCCTCCCCCCCGGCACCGAGGTCGGCAGCTATCGGATCGAAGCCCTGATCGGCGAGGGCGGCATGGGCGAGGTCTACCGGGCAGAGCGGGTGGGCGGGGCGTACCGGCAGACGGTCGCGCTCAAGCTGCTCCGTCCCGGGTTCCTCACGGCGGAGACGCTCCGGCGGTTCCGGACCGAGCGACAGGTGCTCGCCCGGCTCACCCACCCGGACATCGTCCCGATTCTGGACGGCGGCACCGCGAGCGACGGCCGCCCGTTCCTGGTGCTGCAGCTGGTCGAAGGCGTTCCCATCACCGAGTACTGCGATGGCGAGGGACTCGACCTCCGGGCCGGGCTCACGCTCTTCAAGCGGGTCGCCGAAGCGGTTCAGTTCGCGCACGGCCAGCTCGTGGTGCATCGGGATCTCAAGCCCTCGAACATCCTGGTGCAGGACGATGGCGTCCCCCGGCTGCTTGATTTCGGCATCGCCAAGCTGCTCGATCGCGACCCGGCCGACGAGTCGCTCGCCGTGACCAGGCCGGACCTTCGCCTGCTCACTCCGGAGCACGCATCGCCCGAGCAGCTGCGAGGCGAGGCGATCGGCATGGCCACCGACGTCTACGGTCTCGGCATCCTGCTCTTCGAGCTCCTGGCGGGTTGCCGGCCGTTCTCCGCCGCCGGGCGAACCACCGGGGAGCTGGCGGAGGAGATCCTCACGCACCCGGCGCCAGCGCCGAGCTCGATGGCGCGGGGGAGGATCCCCCCGCGCCGGCTCCGCGGCGACCTCGACCGCATCGTCCAGATGGCGCTCCGCAAGGAGCCCGAGCGCCGCTACCGGTCGGCCGGCGAGCTGGCCGAGGATGTCGATCGGTTCCTCCTCGGGAAGCCGGTGCGGGCCCAGCGGGACACCGTCCGCTACCGGGTGGCCAAGTTCGTGGGCCGGAACCGCGCCGCCGTGGCGACGGGCGGGCTGGTGGCGCTCTTGGTGATCGGCTTCGCGGTGACCAGCACGATCCAGGCTCGACGGATCGCGCGGGAACGAGATCGCGCGGAGCGGGAGCGGGCCGCCGCCCAGGACGTGGTGAAGGTGCTGACCTCGGTCTTCGAGAAGTCCAATCCGATCCTCGTCCCCGGCGGCGACACCCTGCGGGTCGCCGCCCTGGTCGATGAGGCGGAGCGCCAGGTCGCGGGGCTGGCCGCCTTTCCCGAGCGGCAGGTACCCTTCGCGCGGGCGATCGGCAAGCTCCGGATGGCGCGCGGAGAGACCCGCCGCGCCCGGGCCTTGCTCCAGCAGGTCTGGGACTCCACCGGCGCCGACGCCGGCGTCCCGGACGAGGAGCTGGCCGGGCTGTACCACGAGCTCGCGATGGCCGTGCTCGCCACCGAGGGCAGCGACGCCGCGCGCCCGATGCTCGACAGCTCGGTGGCGCGCCACGAGGCGGTCCTCGGCCCCTGGCACAAGGACCTGATGGTCGCGCTCAATGACCGGGCCACGGTGGAGACCGATCCCGAACGAAGGCGCGAGATCCTCGCCCGGGCCCGAGCCGTCTGGGACCGGGTCGGGACCGGCAACAGCATGGGCGAAGCCGCGAGCCTCAACGCCGAGGGCTCGGCCAGGTTCGCGGCCGGTCGCTTCGTCGAAGCCCTGCCGCTCTTCGAGCGCTCGCTCGCCGTCCTGTCCCGGCTCGTGCCGGAAGGTCATCCCAACCGCTTCGTGGTCGGGCGCAACATCGCGGCCACCCTGAACTCGCTCGGTCGCTACGCGGAGGCGGAGGAGCTGCTCCGCCGGCTGCACGACGAAGAGACCGTGACCCGCGATCCCGGCGCCCGCGCCAGCACCCTGGAGCTGCTCGGCATCGCCGTCGCGAGCCAGGGCGACCTCGACCAGGGAGAGCGCCTGCTCCTGGAGAGCGTGGCCCTGCGTCGCGACTCGGCCCACGCGGCTCTGCCGGTCGGGCTCCGGAGCCTGGCGCTGCTCCGCGCCGCCCGTGGCGCTCCAGCCGACGGGGCCGCGCTGATCGACAGCGCGATCGCGGCGGGGGGGCCGCACGTCTCCGAGGCCGATCGAATCTTCCTCCGCGGGATGCAGTCCAGCATGCTGATCGAGGCGGGTCGGGTCGAGCAGGGGATCGCTCAGGCACGGGCCACCGGAGCGTCGCTGCTCGCCAACCTCCCCGAGGCGTCGCCGCGCCGGACCGACGTCCATACCTGGCTCGCCGTCGCGGCCCTCGCCGCGGGGGATGATTCTTCCGCGAGTGAGGGGTTCGCCGCGGCGCGGGAGGAGGCGCGGACCGTCTATCCCTCCGCGCACCCGCTGGTCGCGATGATCGAGTGCGGCCGCGCGCTGGCTCGGGCTCGACTCGAGCGAGCGATCGCGTCCCAGGTCGACGCCTGCGAGCGCTACCGGGCTTGGGGCTTGGCGCGGCCAGCTGCGCTTGGGCTGCCGCAGGACCACTCGTCCCGATGAGCGAGTGTTAGCCTGTCGTGCGCTCCGCTCCCAGCCGTGGGCTCGGGGCCGCTCGTCGGCTCACGGGATGGCCGTCGGGGCCCGCGGGTAGCGCTGAAGGATGCCGTCCTCGCGCATCAGCCGCTCGATCGCCTCGATGCTCCGGGGCACGAAGCCCGAGAGCACCTCCGCGCCGGTCGGCGTGACCACGATCATGTCCTCGAGCCGGATGTAGATCCGCTCTTCGGGCACCCGGAGCGCCGGCTCGATGGTGAAGACCATTCCGGCCTGGAGCACCCCGCCCGAGGGGCCGTCGTCGTGCGTCGCCATGCCGACCCAATGACCGAGCCCCGACCCCGGCGTCGCGGCCGAGCCGGCATAATCGCTCACGAACTGACGGGCGGCGCGCTCGTGCGCGGGGTTGCCGAAGCGCCAGCTCGCCAGGATCCGCTCCATCGAGGCGAGGGCTTCCTGCTTCACCTTGGTCGGCAGCACGCCGGGACGGATCGGCTGGAGGATCGCCTCGTAACAGGCGAGATAGAAGCCGTAGAGCTCCCGCTGCGCCGGCGAGAAGCGGCCGTTCACCGGGAACATCCGGGTGACGTCGGCGTTGTAGTAGCCGACGTTCGGGGCGTAGTCCATCAGCACCAGGTCGCCGTCCTGCATTTCGCGGCCGTTGGCATGGTAGTGCGGATACCAGGCGTTGCCCGCCGACCCGATCAGCGAGTAGTAGGAGTCCTCGCTGGCGCCGTTCCGGTGATAGATGAACTTCGCCAGCGCGTCGAGCTCGAACTCCGAGACGCCCGGTGTCGTCGACCGCATCGCCTCCATCAGCGCCAGGCCCGAGAGGGTCGTCGCCTTGCGGAGCAGCGCGATCTCCCGGTCGCTCTTGATCAGTCGCAGGCTGTCGAGCGTCGGGCTCAGGTCGGCGAGCCCGAAGCGGGGCAGCCGGGTCCGGAGCAGGTCGAGGAAGTGCTGCTCCCGGGTCGGGCGTCCATCCCAGGGATCGCTGGCGGCGTCGGCGGCCGAGCGGAGCGCGAGATCGCGGCTCATCGCGGCGCCTTCCGCGGGCGCGAACGGCGTGAACAGGGTGCGTGGCGTCCGGTTGACCATCCGGGCCAGGTGCTCGCCGAGGAGCTCCGGACCGAAGAGCTCGTCGATCCCGGCGAGGTCCCGGACCAGCTCACCGTCCTCGGCCGACAGCAGCTTGCCCTCGCCCCGCTCCCTTGCGGGATTACGGTGCGGCAGGTAGAGCGTGGCGCGACCGCTGCCGCCCTGGATCAGCAGGTAGGCGCCCGGCGACTCGATCCCGGACAGATAGTAGAAATCGTTCGACTGGCGGAAGCGGGTGTATCCCGACGGCGACGGCGCTCCCTGGAGCAGAGCCACGGCATCGGGCCCGATCGCCCTCGCGACCGCCATCCGTCGGGTGGCGAACTCCTCGGCCGGAAAGTCGGTGGTGAAGAGCGGGCGACCCTCCTGGGCGTGGAGGGCCGCGGCGGCGAGCAGGGCGGTCAGGCCGACCAGGGCCAGGCTGGGTCTCATCAGGAACTCGGGTGCGGGGACGCTACAACCTACTGCGGGCTCTGGCTCGGCGCCCGGACCCTGTGGCTGGCCGCCGGTCCGCTCGCGCCGTAACCTACGGTGTCGTTCGGGCGGCGTCGGCCGATCGGCCCTGTCGTCCGGGCGCTTCCTCAGTCCTGGAGGTACCCATGGTCGGTCCGGCAGCGCTGCAACAGCAAGTCGAGGACGCTTGGCAGGACGCGATGGGCGAGTTCATCGCCTGTCTGGGTGAGCCCGTGAATCCCGCGGCGCTGGACGCGATGCGGAAGCTGTTCGACCGCACGATTCGCTCGGCGATCGAAAACCACGGCGTGGCCTGGGAGGAGCCGATCCGCTCCTACGCGCTCCGCCACATCTGTCAGATCGCCAAGGAGGTCCACCGCTGCCGCGGGTGCGGCATCGACGTCGGTGACGCGCTCGACCAGGCCGCCACCGTGATCTTCGATCGGGCCGAGGAGACCTGCAAGCGGGTCGCCAAGTCGGGGTCGGGCGGACCGGTCGCCCAGCGGCTCGGAGTCCTCTGCGGCCGAGCCTGAGTCCGCTGACCAAGCTGCCGCTGCCCTGGTGGGCGATCGGGCTGCTCCTCGCCGGCGCGGCCCAGGTCGTGATCGGCGTCGGCGCGGTGGCCGCCGGCGCGGCCCCGTCCGCGCAGGTGGGCGGGGTGCCCGAGGTGATCTTCGCGGCGATCCCGCTGGTGAACGGGGCCGCGGCCGCGCTCCTCTTTGTCGGCGGCCGCCGCGACCATCGAGCGCTCTTGCTGGGTGGCGCGTTCGTGCTGGTTGCCGCCAGCTTCTCGATCCGCCCAATCGGCGGGCTCGCCGACGGCCTGAGGCCTTTCTCGTGGGCCGGATTCGTCGGCTCCCTGCTCGTCGAGGGCTTTTCGCCCTACTTCATGTGGCGCTTCGCGGCGGTGTTCCCCGCCGTGAGTCGGTTTGGCCGGAGCGGCGCGATTTACCCGGTGATGACCCGGGTCTCTCTCGCCGCGGGCGTGCTCGCGCTGGTCGCCGGGCTCGCCAAGTACGCGCTCTCCGGGACACCGGACGGCCTCACCCGGATTCCCCTCGTCGAGCTGCTCCGCCGGGACGGTCCCGTCTACTGGCCGACGCTGCTCGGCCTCTCCGCCGCCGCGTTCGGCGCGCTGGTTTCGAAGGTCGGCCGCGCCAGCATCGAGGAGCGCCGGCGCGTCTCACTCCTGGTGCTCGGGGTCGCGATCGGGCTCTTGCCCTACCTGATCGTCACCGCCTGGACCTGGCTCTCCTCGGCCTTCGCGGCGTTCGTCGGAACGCCCGCGGGGCTCAGACGGGTGGGGTGGTTCGCCTATCCCCCGATTCTCCTCGCCCCGGCGATCATCTCCTACGCGGTGGTGGTCGATCAGGCGCTCGACGTCCGGCTGGTCGTGCGCAAGGCCGTCCGCTACGCGCTGGCCCGCTATTCCGTCGTCGCGCTTGCGGCGCTGCCGTTCGCCGTGCTGGTGGGATACCTCTACCTCCATCGGGATCGGACCCTGGCCGACGTCTTCGGCGGGTCCGACGCGCTGGTGCTCGCCGGCGCGACCCTGCTCGGCGTCCTCGCGCTCTTCACCCGGTCCCGGCTGGTTCGGGCCATCGACCGGGTCTTCTTCCGAGAGCAATACGATGCGCGCGAGATCCTGGGTGGCCTGGTCCAGCGGGCGCCGCTCGCGACCGACGCCGGCACCCTCGGGCAGCTGGTCGTGAGCGAGATCGATCGGGCGCTCCACCCGCGGAGCGCCTCGTTGCTGCTGTTCGATCGCGGTCGAATGGCCTTCGTCGACCCGAAGGCCCACGCCAGGCCGCTCGCCGGGGATTCGCCGATCGTCAAGGCGCTTTCCGGAAGCCGCGACGGGCTGCTCGTCGATTGGGAGCACACCGACCCGCTGATCCGCTCGCTGCCCGACGCCGACGCGACCTGGCTCGCCGACACCGGCTTCCGGCTGATCCTCCCGGTGGTCACCAGCGCGGGACGAATGGCCGGGATGCTCTGCCTCGGCGAGAAGCTGAGCGAGCTGCCCTTCTCGGCGGAGGATCGCACCCTGCTCGTGGCCATCGCCACGTCGGCGGGCCTGGCCCTCGAGAATCGGGCGCTCAGGAGCGGTGACGGCCCGGCGGGATCGGGGCCGGTCTCGGCTCGGGAATGCACGGCCTGCGGACGCCTCGGAGCCGCGGAGGTTACCACCTGCGAGGCCTGCGGCTCGACGCGGGTTCCCGCCGCCGTGCCGCTGGAGGTCGCCGGCAAGTATCGGGTGACCCGGCGGATCGGCCGCGGTGGTATGGGGGTGGTCTATCGCGCCACCGACCGCACCCTCCAGCGCGAAGTGGCCGTCAAGACGCTGCCCTGGATGTCACCGCGCTACGCGCACCGCCTCCGGCGGGAGGCGCGGGCGATGGCCTCGCTATCGCACCGGCATCTCGCGCAGATCTACGCGGTCGAGTCGTGGCAGGGCGTCCCGCTGCTGGTGCTCGAGTACCTGAGCGGGGGCACCCTGGCCGACCGGCTCGCCCAGCAGGCGCTGTCGCTCTCCGACGCCGTCGAGCTTGGCCTGATGCTCGCCGAGGTCGCTGCATATATCCACGATCGCGGGATCCTCCATCGCGACATCAAGCCCAGCAACATCGGATACACGGGCGCCGGCGAGCCCAAGCTGCTCGATTTCGGCGTGGCCCACATCCTCGAGGCCACCCGCCGGCCCGCCGAGCGCTCCACGGCGAGTCAGTCGCTTGGGCCCGGCCCCGCGAGCGAGGCCGACCCCACCGGCGACCCGACCACCACCATCACCCACGCCGGCGAGGTCGTCGGCACGCCGCTCTACCTCTCGCCCGAAGCGCTCGAAGGCAAGCCGCCGGCCGCCGGCTTCGATCTCTGGAGCATCGCGATGGTCCTCTATGAGGGGCTCACCGGCGCCAACCCGATGGATGGCAACACCCGGGCGCAGGTGCTCTCGAAGGTGGCGGCCGTGAGCATTCCGGACGTCCGCGAGCATCGTCCGGATCTGCCCGAAGAGGTGGCCCGCTTCTTCGCCGGCGCGCTCCACCGCGATCCCAGGGAGCGACCCGCCACCGCGCGCGAGCTGCGCCAGCGCCTCGCGGCTATCCCGCGGCACTGAGCCGAGCGCGCTCCGGCACCACGAAGACGGCGCTGACGCCCCCGCTCGCGCCGCCCTCCCGCCCGATCGTCACCTCGAGCTGCTCCCCGGGTTCCGCCGAAGCGGCGGCCGTTGCGCGGAGCGCCACCAGGCAAGTGCCCCGAGGCGGACGCTCGAGTCGGACCCGGGTGACCCGATGCTCCAGCCGCACGACGCGCCGACCGTCCTCGCCCCTCGCCACTCGGCCCAGATCTGAGATCACCCTGCCGACGCGGCCCGTCCCCAGGCCGGCCTCCGCGAGCGCGGCCGGGACACCGTCGCGGCCCGGCTCCA
>JBFXAS010000073.1:0-20384 GCA_050184075.1 Gemmatimonadales bacterium | reverse complement strand
ACCGTGAACGCCTCCGCGGTGCGTCCGCCCCGCTCGCTCGCACCCGCGAGCGCGCCAACACGGGCCGAACCGCCGCGCCCGGGAGGCCAACGATCACAAATGTCCCATTCTTCAGCACCCTGCTAGGGCGTCGGGAGCGGCGATCGGTCTCCTGCGCCGAGCTCCTCCCGCGCGGCGATCAGCGCGTCGATTCGCTCGGAGAGCGCGCGCGCCCTCGCGATGCTCCGGGTCAGCTCCTCGCTCGGCGGGCCGCCCGTCGTCGTCCCGAGCAGCGCGAGCCGCAGGGCCTCGAGCGCCCGAGTCGCCTCGTCGCGCCGGGCCCGCGCCGCGGGATCGTCGCGCAACCTGAGCTCGGCGATCCGATGGGCAAGGCCGTCGACCAGCTGGAGCACGGTTGCCCGCTCGGGCCCGAGGCTCAGGAGCGCCGCGCGCGCGCTCTCGGCGAGCGCTTGCTCGGTACGCTCCGGGCCAAGCCGCGCGCCGCGATCGAGGCCGAGCTTGGCCAATCCGAAGAACTTCCACTCGAACAGTCGCCGGAACCGCTTCCACCAGCCCGTCGCGCGGGGAGCCAGCAGCCGCTGCAGCATGCCGCGAAGCACCATCATCGGGTAGAGCGTGAGCAGCGCGGCCACCACGCCACTCGCCACCGGGCCCGCGCCAGCGGTCGGCGAGAAGAGCAGCGCCACCCAACCGACTCCTCCGGCCAGCGCGAGGGCCGCCGTTCGGGCCCGGATGGCGGGCGACGGCGGGTCCTCGTCGCGCTCCAGGGCCCGCCAGAGGTCGTCGGCGTCGAAGCCCTCCCGGAGCAGGTGTCGGATCCTGCCGATGAGCTGGCTCGATCGCCCGATGAAGAGGCCCGACATCACCGCCAGCACCGCAACCGCGGCGGTGACCACCACACCCGGCGGCGCGGCGACGCCAATCAGGATCGCCACCAGGAGCACGGCCACGATCGCGACGTAGCTGGAGACCTCGTGCATGAAGGTCCGCAGCGTCTCCAGCGTGGCCCGGACCGCCGCCGGCGTCGGCGCGACGAAGCCGCGGGCGTCGCCCAGCGCGGCGGCCAGGGCCTCGCCGTTCGGGAAGCGGCCGTCGGGGGCCGGCGAGAGCAACCGATCGACGATTTCGCCGAGTCTGGCGCTGCGGGCGGTCGGAAGCGCGCTGGAGGCGGTGGCGGGGAGCGACCCGGTGAGGGCGAAGTGGAGAACCAGGCCGAGCGCATAGAGATCGCTCCGGCCGTCCTGCGCGTCGCCCGCGCGCTGCTCCGGGCTCATGTAGCGGGGAGTGCCCTCGATTCGCTCGGCGGGCACCGCGGCGGCCGCCCTGGGCAGCGCGATCCCGAAGTCGGTCACCAGGGCTCGGCCGCTGGCCCGGTCGAGCAGGATGTTGTCGGGCTTCACGTCCCGGTGGATCACGCCGCGCTGATGGGCGTAGGCCAGTGCCCAACTCACCTCCTGACCGATCCGAAGCGCCTCGTCGGGCGGGAGGGGCCCGCCGCGCCGGACCCGCTCGCCCAGGGTCTCACCCTCGACGAAAGTCATCACGAAGAAGACCAGCTGCCCGTGGCCTTCGACCGAGTGAATGGGGACGATGTTCGGGTGCGCCAGCTGAGCCGCGGTGCGGGCTTCGCGGACGAAGCGCTCGCGGAGGTCGGCGCGGGCGGCCAGCGCGTCGGGCAGGACTTTGATCGCGACCGGGCGATCGAGGCTCAGGTCGCGGGCGAGGAAGACCAGACCCATGCCGCCCTGACCGCGCGGCCGGAGGACGGCGTAGCGACCCGCGACCGCGCGCTGGAGCCGCTCGAGCGTCGCGTGGATCTCCGGGTCCGGCCACGTCTCAGCCATCGCCCTGCCTCTCCCGAGACGCGCTCAGGCGTCTCGACCAACCGGGACCCGCGGACTCCGGCCGACTCCGCGAGTTCGGACCGCGGCGCTAGTGCGGGGTGATCTCGATCGTGAGCAGCTCCGAGCGAAAGCCCATGCCGGCTTCGTCCAGCTCGCCCAAGATCCGGCGGTACTCCGGGTCCTGGTGCAGCTTGGTCTCGACTTCGGCGAATCGGACGAAGCTGGGCAGCTCCCAGTAGACGTACACTTCGCCCGTCCGCTCGCCGGCGAAGGTGGCCCGAAAGACCCGCAGCTTGGCGCCGAGGCCGAGCCGCTGGTTGACGGTCTCGATCTGCTTCATCAGGCCGAGGAACCTCGGCAGGTCTCCGTTCACCTCCGCGATCAGGACGTCGCGCACGGGACGGCCCTGGTCGGTGGTTTGCGCGGCTGCGCTGCCGAAGGGGACCAAGAGGGCGCCGAGCAGCAGCAGGGTACTCGCCTTCATCGAATAGCTCCGGTCTGAATGGCCGATCCTGGCGGGCCCGGGGCCGCGCTGTGTCCTCGATATATCGCGTAGCTCGGCGGCGGGGTCCAGCGGTCAGCTCGCCAGGCACCGCGGGCAGGTGATCGGCAGCCTCCGAGCGATTGGCCCCGCGCGCGAGTGCCGGCTGATCGAGCGCCCGCGGCCGCCCGATCTTCCGGAGCCGTGCTCGCAAGAGCTCCTCGAGGTCCGTGAGCGCCTCCGCGCCCGGCCTCGGCGCGGGTTCCGATCCACGGAGGCCCTTGCGGGGGCCCGGTCCTTGCTGCATGTTCATGCAATATGCAGAAACAGCCACTGGCCCTCGCCTTCTCCGGCGGCCTCGATACCTCCTACTGCGTGCCCCGCCTCAGTGAGCGGGGCTTCGCGGTCCATACCGTCTACGTCGACACCGGCGGCGCCACCGACGCCGACCTGACCGCGATCCGCCAGCAAGCGGACGCCGTCGGCGCGGTGGAGCACCACCAGGTCGATGCCCGCCAGGCGGTCTTCGACCGCTTCGTGCGCTTCCTGATCCAGGGCAACGTGCTCCGCGGCGAGGTCTACCCGCTGAGCGTCGCGGCCGAGCGCACCCAGCAGGCGATCTCCCTGGTGGAGATGGCCCGGCGGATCGGCGCCCAGGCCGTCGCCCACGGCTCGACGGGCGCGGGCAACGACCAGATCCGCTTCGACATCGCGCTCCGGGTGCTGGCGCCGGACCTGGCGATCGAGACCCCGATCCGCGACGAGTCGCTCTCCCGGGAGCAGACCATCGCGTACCTCGAGGCGCGCGGGCTCCCGGTGCCGCCCAAGGCCGGCGCGTTTAGCATCAACAAGGGTCTCTGGGGCACCACCTGGGGCGGGGGCTGGACGCACGATACCTGGGCCCCGCCGCCGCCCGAGCTGCTGGACCCGCCGTCCGACGCCCCCGCGCCGCGCGACGTGGTGATCGGGTGGACCAACGGCGTGCCGACGGCCCTCGACGGCCGCGCCGTGGCCGGCGCCGAGCTGGTGGCCGAGCTGAACGGGCTGTCCGACGCCTATGGGATCGGGCGGAACATCCACGTCGGCGAGACCGCGCTCGGCATCAAAGGACGGATCGGCTTCGAGGCCGGCGCGGCGCTGCTGTTGGTGAGCGCGCATCGGGAGCTCGAGAAGCTGGTGCTGACCAAGTGGCAGAGCTTCTGGAAGGACCACCTCTCCCGCTTCTATGGCGACCGGCTCCACGAAGGCCACTACTTCGATCCCGCGCTCCGCGACGTCGAGGCGCTGATCACCAGCTCGCAGACCCGGGTGACCGGCGAGACCCGACTCCGACTCGCCGCCGGTCGCTACCTGGTGACCGGCACCCGAAGCCCGTACTCGATGATGGACCGCTCGGTGGCGACCTATGGCGAGGAGAACCGGCTCTGGTCGGGCGACGAGGCGCGAGCCTTCGCCCGGATCGGCGCGATTCCCTCCTTCCTGGCCGCCCGGGTGGCGGAGAAGAACGGCTGAGATGGTACGCACCGTCCGCCTCCGCCTGGACCGGATCGCGTCCTCCACTCGGAACGCGCAGCTCGCCGCCGACGTGATCCTGGGCGACGAGATCGTGGCCGAAGAGGGGAGGATCCTCGCGGTCCGGGTCCTGACCGACAAGAGCAAGTACAACACGATCGAGGACGTGAGCGGCCGGATGGTGAGCCTGCGCTCGGGCGACGTCCTTGCGGGCACGCTGGGCAGCCGGCGCGCCCTCCGGGGCTACGCGGGCGTGGTGCCCGAGCGGATCGCGGTGGGGGACACGATTCAGGTGCTCAACCTGGGCGGGATCCTGGGTCGCTGCACCTCGGTCAATCCCGACATCGGGCCGCCCTTCGACGCCGAAGTGCTGGGCTCGGTGCTCGCCTTTCCGGAGCTCGGCGATCGGGTCGGCACGCCGGCCACGATCCGGGACGACGCGATTCCCACCAGCACGACCCTCGAGGTGAACCTCCCGATCGTGGTGGTCGCCGGCACCTGCATGAACTCGGGGAAGACCGTCGCGGCCACCGAGCTGGTGCGGGGCCTCGCCCGGCGCGGTCATCGGGTCGGCGCGGCCAAGCTCACCGGCGTCTCGCTGATGCGGGACACCCTGGCGATGCGCGACGCCGGCGCCGTCGCGGCGCTCACCTTCAACGACGCGGGGGTGGCCAGCACCCACCCGGGCGAGACCGTGGCGGTCGCCAAGGGTCTGATCAACCGCCTGGGGGGCCGGACCATGGGCGCCCCTGAGGTGATCGTCGCCGAGCTGGGCGACGGCATCCTGGGGGAGTACGGGGTGCAGGACATCCTCGCGGACGAGGCCCTGATGGGGCTCGCCGCCGCGCACGTGATGGCGGCGCCGGATCCGGTGGCCTGCTGGGGCGCGGTCGAGCTCTACCAGAAGCGCTTCCACCTGCCGGTCACGGTGATCACCGGACCCGCGACCGACAACCAGGTCGGTCGCGACTTCATCCAGAACTCGCTCGGGGTCCCCGCGCACAACGCGCTGCGCGACCCGGTCGGGCTGGTCGACGTGGTGGAGCCGTTGATCGCGGCCTGGCGCGAGCGCCGGGGCGCCGCGTGAAGCGGGTCGCGGTGGTGGGCGCCGCCGGCTTCGCCGGCGGCGAGCTGCTCCGCCTGCTCTTCCGCCACCCGGCGGTGGGCGAGGTGGTGGCCACCAGCCGGAGTCAGGCCGGCAAGCCGCTCGGCGCGGTGCACCCCGGTCTCGCCCGTCATGGCGAGGTCCGCTTCTCCGGGGCCGCTCCCGCGGAGGCGGCGGCCGGGGCCGACGTCACCTTCCTCGCGCTGGAGCACGGCGAGTCGTCGGCGCTCATGGGCGAGGTGATCGATGCGGGTCCCGGCATGGTGATCGATCTCGCCGCCGACTTCCGGGTGCACGACGGCCGGCTCTACGCGGAGTACTACGCCGAGCATCCGGCGCCGGAGCTGGTGCACCGCTTCGAGTACGCGCTCGCGGACGTGCGCGGATCGGCGCTGGCCGGCGCCACGGCGCTGGCGGCGCCGGGATGCTTCGCGACGGCCGCCGAGCTGGCCCTGTACCCGCTCCGCGGCGCCGCGCTCGCGGCCCCGCCCACGGTCTTCGGGATCACCGGCTCGAGCGGCGCCGGGGTGCGGCCCCGGCCCACCACCCACCATCCGCTCCGCGCCAACAACGTGTTCGGCTACTCCACCGCGGGTCATCGCCACGAGGCGGAGATCCGGGAGCAGTGGGCGCGCTGGACCGACCGGGCGGGCGAGCGGCCCCGGCTGCTGACCCACTCGGGCCCCTTCGTCCGCGGGATCTACGCGACCGCGCACGCCCATCTCGCCGACTCGAGCGCGGCGGCGATCGTGGATGCGGCCCGGGCCGCCTTCGCCGGCAGGCCCTTCGTCCGGGTGCTGGACGCTCCGCCGGAGCTGACCCACGTGGTGGGCACCAACGACGCGCTGATCCACGTGGCCCCGGGTCCGACCGGACGCGACGTGGTGATCAGCGTGACGATCGACAACCTCGTCAAGGGCGCGGGCGGCCAGGCGATCCAGGCGATGAACCTCGCCCTGGGTCTCGACGAGACGGCCGGACTGACCGAGCTGGCTCCCTTCCCCATTTGATTTGAACCGAACGGATCGCGAGAGCGTATGACCGCTACTCCATCGGCCGCGTGGCTTCCCGTGTACGCCCAGTTTCCGCTCAGGGCGGTCTCGGGCCGCGGCTCCTACATCGTCGACGACCAGGGCGAGCGTTGGCTCGACGCCTACGGCGGCCACGCGGTCGCCTCGACCGGCCATTGCCACCCGGCCGTGGTGCGCGCCATCACCGAGCAGGCGGCGAAGCTGATCTTCTACTCGACGGCCATTCCGCACGAAGGGCGTGAGCTACTCGCCGAGGCGATCGCGGCCCGCTGTCCGGATCCGCTGGCCAAGGTCTTCTTCTGCAACAGCGGCGCGGAGGCCAACGAGAACGCCCTCGGGCTCGCGCGCAAGGTGACGGGCCGGCAGACCGTCGTCTCGGTCGAAGGCGGCTGGCACGGTCGCACCGCGGCGACGCTGGCCGTCACCCACGGCGCCAAGTACGAGGAGATCGCTCGGCGCTCCGGGATCCCGCTCTCGCGCAAGGTGCCGTTCAACGACGTGCCCGCCATCTCCGCGGCCGTCGACGACACGGTCGCGGCGGTGATCGTCGAGCCGGTGCAGGGCATGGGGGGCGCGCGCGATTGCTCGCCCGACTTCCTCCGGGCCGCGCGGCTCGCCTGCGATCGCGAGGGCGCGCTCCTGGTCTTCGACGAGATCCAGTGCGGGGTCGGTCGCTGCGGCGCCTTCACGGCGGCGGAAGCCTTCGAGGTCGTGCCGGACGTGGTGACGCTGGCCAAGGGACTCGCGGCCGGGCTCCCGATCGGGGCGATGGTCGCGACCTCCGCCGCGTGTTCCACCATCAAGGTGGGCGATCTCGGCAGCACCTTCGGCGGCGGGCCGGTGCCCTCTGCCGCGGCCCTGGCGGTGCTTCAGGTGATCGACAAGGAGCGGCTGATCGAGAACGCCGTGATCGTCGGCGATCACATCCGTCGCGCGGTGCAAAAGCTGCCCGCCGTGAAGCAGGTGACCGGCCGCGGGCTCCTGCTGGGCCTCTGGCTGGATCGTCCCGCGGGGCCGGTGCAGCGAGCGCTCTTCGAGTCGAAGATCCTGACGGGCACCTCCAGCGACCCGAGCGTGCTCCGGCTGATGCCGCCGCTCACCTTCTCCCGCTCCGAAGCCAACCTCGTCATCGACGCGCTGCGTCGGGTGCTGTCATGAGAAAGCGCGACTTCCTCGCCACCGAAGACCTGACCCCGGACGCCTTCCGCGGTCTGCTCGACCTCGCGAGCCGGGTCAAGCGGGGCGAGGTGAAGGGCGGGCTCGAGGGCAAGGTGATGGCGGCGGCCTTCATGGACCCGAGCCTCCGGACCAGGACCAGCTTCGAGGCCGCGATGTTCCTGCATGGCGGGCACATGATCACCCTCGAGCCGGGTCGCGGCAGCTGGACCTGGGAGACCGAGCCGGGCGTGGTGATGGAGGGCACCGCCGTCGAGCACCTGATCGAGACCTCGCGGGTGCTGGCCCGCTACGCGGACGCGGTGGGCGTGCGGGTCTTCGCGCGCGGGACCGAATGGGTCAAGGAGCGCCAGGACCGGGTGATCAAGGACTTCGCGGCCTATTGCGACAAGCCGGTGGTCAACCTCGAGTCGACCCGGCGGCATCCCTGCCAGGGGCTCGCCGACGCGCTCACCCTGAAGGAGAAGCTCGGCGACCCCAAGGGGAAGACGTTCGTGCTCTCCTGGGCCTGGCACCCGAAGCCGCTCCCGACGGCGGTGCCCGCGAGCGCCGCGATCGCGGCCGCGCAGCTCGGCATGGAGGTGGTGATCGCCCGGCCTCCAGGCTACGACCTCGATCCCGACGACATGGGGACCATCTACAAGGAAGCGGCGGCGAACGGCGGTCGGGTGACGCTCTCCAACTCGATGACCGACGCGATGGTCGGGGCCGACGCGGTCTACGTGAAGTCGTGGGGCTCGCTCGCCCACTACGGCAAGCCCGACGAGGAGATGGCGTTCCGCAAGGACCTCCGGTGCTGGATCATGACGGTCGTGACGCTCCGGGCCACCAAGGGCGGCATGGGGGCCGTGATGCACTGTCTGCCGGTGCGGCGGAACGTGGAGATCGAGGACGCTGTCCTCGACGGCCCCTGCTCGGTGGTCGTCGACCAGGCGGAGAATCGTCTCCACGTCCAACGCGCGCTGATGCTCGAGCTGCTCGGAGGAGACCGCTGATGCCTCACGATCCGACCCGCCCGCTCGCGGGCTTGAAGGGCGCGCTCCGCTACGTCCGGGCCTATCGCGACCAGGCCTTCGTGGTGAAGATCGGCGGTGACGTGGTGGCCGACCCGCACGTGATGGAGCAGCTGGCCGCCCAGATCGGGTTGCTCCAGTCGCTCGGCATCCGGATGGTGGTGATCCACGGCGGCGGGCCCCAGGCCACGACGCTCTCGCGGCGGCTCGGCGTCGAGCCGACCATCGTGGCCGGCCGCCGGATCACCGACGACACCGCGCTCGAGGTGGCCAAGATGGTCTTTGCCGGGAGCGTCAACCTCGAGGTGCTGAGCGCGCTCCGCCATCACGGCGTGCAGCCGGTGGGGCTCTCCGGCGTCGACGCCGATCTGCTCACCGCGACCCGTCGTCCGCCGGTGCAGGTCACCGACGACGCCGGGGTCACCCGGATGGTCGACTTCGGGCACGTGGGCGACGTCGAGTCGGTCGACGTCTCGGTGCTCACCGTGCTCCTGAACGGCCGCTTCGTGCCGGTGGTGGCGTCGCTCGCCGGCGACCGGGAGGGTCGGGTCTTCAACGTGAACGCCGACACGGTCGCGGAGCGGATCGCGGTCGCGCTTGGCGCGCAGAAGCTGATCTTCCTGACCGGCGTCCCGGGCGTGTTGCGGGATCGGAACGATCCCTCGTCACTGGTGGCCTTCGCGGACCCGGAGGACCTCGAGCAGCTGATGAAGGAGGGCTCCCTCGCGGGCGGGATGCGGCCCAAGGTCGAGGCCTGCATCCGCGCGGTGACCAACGGCGTCGAGCGAACGCACATCATCGACGGCCGCGCGCCCGACTCGCTGCTGGTGGAGGTCTTCACGGGCGCCGGCACCGGCACGATGATCGTGGCGAAGAAGGAGAAGCAGAGCTACCTCGGGGCCGAGCTTGCGGAGTGAGACGGAGCTCCTGGCGGACCTGGTCGGCTGCCCGTCGATCAGCGGCTCGGAAGGGCCCGTGTCCGAGCTGGTCACCGCTGAGGCGTCTGGCGTCGGGCTCGACGTGGTCAACGACGACACCGGGGTGAAGATCGTCGTCGAGACTGGCCGTCCCGGCCCGACGCTCGCCTTGATCTCTCACCTGGACGTGGTGCCGCCCGGCGACGGCTGGACCCGCGACCCGTTCACCCCGGTGGTCGAAGGCGATCTGCTCTACGGTCGCGGCTCGGGCGACGCCAAGGCCTCCGTGGCCGCGATGCTCTCCGCCGCCAGCGACTTCGCGGAGCGGGTGCCCACCTCCGGCGCGACCGGCCGGCTGATCGTGATCTTCGGGCTGGGCGAGGAGACCCGACATGCCACGATGGGCCGAGCGGTGGCCACGCTCCCTCCGATCGACGCGACCGTCGTCGGCGAGCCGACCAATCTCACCATCGCGATCGCCCAACGGGGGCTGATGATGGTCGACCTGGTGGCCCGCGGCGATCAGCGGCACGCGGGCTACGCCGCGCTCGACGATTTCCGGAACGCGATCACCGGCCTCGCCACCGACCTGGTGCGGCTGCCCGCGCTCCTCCGGGAGCGGACCCACCCCGTGCTCGGTCGCGCCACCGTCACCGCGACGATGGTGGACGCGGGGGTCAGTCGCAACGTGACTCCGCCGGTCGCGAGGGCCGTGCTCGACATCCGGAGCACGCCGTCCTGGGAGCACGCGGAGATCGCGGTGGCGTTGCGCGAGGCGTTGGGCTCCGAGGTGGTGGTGACCTCCGAGCGGCTGGTGCCGTGCGAGACGCCCGCCGGCTCGAAGCTGCTCGCCGCCGCCAAGCGGATCCGGCCCTCGATCGAGACCTTCGGCAGCCCGACCTGCTCCGACTGGGTCTACCTCCGTCACACCGACGGCATCAAGTGCGGCCCGGGCACCAGCCGTCGCTCGCACACGGCGGACGAGTGCGTCGATCTCCCCGAGGTCACGGCCGCGAGGGCCTTCTACCGCGAGCTCGCGGAGGAGTACCTCTCGTGAAGACGCTCTGGTCGCCGGGCGGGTCGGTGGATCGGCGGATGCTCGACTACACCGTCGGCAACGACCGGGTGGTCGACGCGGAGTTGCTCCGCTGGGACGTGCTCGGCAGTCTCGGCCACGTCGAGGGCCTCCGCGCCGCGAAGATCCTGGGGCCCACCGACCATCGGCGAATCCGGTCGGGCCTCCGCGCGGCGCTCCGTGCCGTCGAGGCGGGCAAGCTCCGGATCGGTTCGGAGCACGAGGACGCCCACAGCGCGGTCGAGACCTGGCTGACGGCCAGGATCGGACGCGCGGGCGAGCGGCTCCATACCGGCCGCTCGCGGAACGACCAGGTCGCCTGCGACGTGCGCCTCCTGGCCAAGGCGCGCCTGCTCGACCTGCACGCGCTCGCGCTCGCGCTGGCGGACGGCTGCCTGGCGTTCGCGGGCAAGCACCGGCGCACCCTCTGGCCCGGGTATACCCATCTCCGCCGGGCGATGCCGTCGAGCGCGGGGCTCTGGGCCGGGGCGCTGGCGGAGGGTCTGGTCGACACGGCGGAGACGGTCTGGAGTCTCTGGGCCCAGGTGGATCGCTCGCCGCTCGGCAGCGCGGCGGGCTACGGTGTGCCGCTCGCGCTCGATCGTGAGGCGACCGCGCGGGCGCTGGGGTTCGCCGGGGTGGAGCACAGCGTCGGCGCAACCCAAAACGGCCGCGGCAAGCTGGAGGCCGCGCTGCTCTTCTGGTGCGTCCAGCTGGGCCACGACCTCTCGCGGCTGGCCACCGACGTGGTGCTCTTCTCGGGCGAGGAGTTCGGGCTGCTCGAGCTGCCGAGCCGGTTCGCCACGGGCTCGAGCATCATGCCCCAGAAGAAGAACCCCGACGTCTTCGAGCTGACCCGGGCCCGGGTCGCCGCGCTCGAGGGCGACCTCGCCACGGTGCTCGCCATCCGGGCGAAGCTCACCAGTGGCTACCATCGCGACTTCCAGCTCCTCAAGGAGCCGCTGCTCCGCGGGCTCGCCAGCACCGGCGAGATGCTGGCGATGATGGGGGCGGTGGTGCCCGCGCTCGAGGTGAATCGGGAGCGGGCCCGGGCGCTCGTCTCGGGCGGGGTCCTCGCCACCGACCAGGCGCTCTCGCTGGTGGATCAGGGCAGGCCGTTCCGGTCCGCCTATCGGGAGGTCGCGGCGGCGCTCGGCGCCGGAGAGCCGATGCCGGCGCTCTCGACCGACGAGCTCCTCGCGCGGCGGCGGAGCACCGGGGCGGTCGGGAACCTCGACCTCGCCGAGCCGCGCCGGCGGGTCCGGGCGGAGCGCGCCCGCAACACCCGCGAGCGGCGGCGCTTCGAGCGGGCCATGGCACGCCTCGCGGGAAGGCGCCGATGATTCGGGGTGACCGCCGGCAGCGGCATCTCAAGATTCTCGAGCTGATCGAGACCCACGAGATCCGGACCCAGGAGGAGCTGGTCGACGCGCTCCATCGGGAGGGTTGGGACATGACCCAGTCCTCGGTGAGCCGCGACATCACGGCACTCGGCCTGGTCAAGGTCGACGGCGCCTACAAGCGGCCGGTCGTCACCCATCCGCCCCGGGCCAACCCCGACGAGCAGCGGATCGCGGAGGGCGTGCTCGCAATCGAGCCCGCCGGCGACGTGCTGATCGTGGTCCACACCCCGCCGGGCGAGGCGAACCGGGTCGGGGTCGCGCTCGACCGCCTCGCCTGGTCCGACGTGCTCGGCAACATCGCCGGCGACGACACCATCTTCGTGGCCACGCCCGATCGGAAGGCCCGTCGCCGAGTGATCGATCGGCTCGGTGACCTGACCAGACGTCCCGAGGCGAGCTAACGGGCGGCTCGTTGCACACCGGCCCGGATCGGTGCTTCTTCTCAGGGCACCGGCGCCGTGCCGGTGCCACCCCCCTCGTCTCCCGAGGAGGACCTCTGCCGCGCGGATCGAGCGCCGGTCTTCCCAACACCCCTGCCTGACGATGTCTGCGCTCTGGCGCGGAGTCGGTCGAGCGGTGGTCGCCGTCTGGCTCGGTATCGGTGGGCTGATCGTGCTCGTGGGCGCCGCCGAGGCGGGTGTTCGGCTGGCCCGGGCGGTGGGGGCCGAAGCCGGGGCCGCGCCCGTGGCTGACCCGAGCGTGCTTTCGGATCAGGCCCGGCGCCGCATCGTGCCCGACGCGCATCGAGGCGAGTGGTCGCTCCCGCTTCAGAGCCGGCTGGTCAACATCGACTCCGCGGGGCGTCGGGTCACGCCGCAGCCGCCGGTCGATTCCGATGGCCGCAAGGTCCTGATGCTCGGTGGGTCCGAGATGTGGGGGGTGAACGCTTCCGACTCAGCCACCATTCCCGGCCGTCTCGCCGCCGTGCTACGGGAGGCCGGTGCCGCCATCGAGGTGGTGAACCTCGGCCAGCCCGATTTCGTCTTCATGCAGGCGATGATGACGTTGCTGGTGGAGTTGTCGTTGCGCGAGCCACCGAGCGTCGCCGTGATCTTGACCGGCGACGTCGAGATCGAGGCCGCGATCCGGTCCGGCCAGCCGGGGTCGACCCTCCGGCAGCCCGAGTATCAGCGCTGGCTCGAGTTGGGGAAGCGCTCGTTCCGTGAGGAGCTGCTCGGGCTGCCCCGACACTCGCTCGCGCTTCGGGCCGCGAGTGAGAGGCGCGCGGGTCAGGATTCCTCCGTGGGTGGCCGCGAGCTCTGTGACGCCGTCGCGGCTCACTATCGGAACCTCGCCGACGCGCTCGAAGCGCTGGCGCGAGCCCGGGGGTTTGCGCTGCTGCTGTATCTCGCTCCGTCTGCGGCGCCGAGCGGCAGCGACCGGGCGGGCCCCGCGGCGCCGCCGTCGGTGGTAGCCCAGTGCCGGGTGGCGATCGCCGAGGCGATGGCCGATTGGACCGGGAGCTTCGCGGTCCTCGACCCGGCGCCCGAAACCCCGGAGGGCGGCGGCTCGCTCGGCCCGTCGGGCTACCGCGCCGCCGCCGCCCTCATGGCCCCGCTCGTCCAGAATGCGCTCCAGGCGACCGGCCCGGAGAGGGGGAACTGAGGGTGCGGGCCCGGCTGGGGTACGCCGTCGGTCAGATTGGCCGAGCCCTCCGAGACGCCTGGCTGATCGTCGGGATCTCGCTGATCATGCTGCTCTCAGTCGAGGGACTCTATCGCGGCCTCCGGGCTCTCCGCGGGGGGCCCGCCCCCTCGGTCGCCGCGGGGCCTCGACCCTCTCACCCGAACAGCGGGTTACCCTGGTGGGGCCAGCTCACGGATGAGGACGCCGGCGAGCGACGCCGTTACGACCCGTATCGGGTGTTTTGGGCAATCGAATTCCACACCCGCTACGTCAACGTCGACTCCCTGGGCCGGCGAGTCACGCCGCAGCCCCCGTCGACCAGCGCCGCGCGCCGCATCCTGATGCTGGGCGGCTCGACCATGTGGGGCGTGGGGGTGCGCGACTCGTTCACCGTGCCCGCGGCGTTCGCGCGACAGCTCGAGCGGTCGGCCCCGGGGCGGTTCGAGGTCGAGAACTGGGCGCAGCCTTCGTTTCGGGCCACCCAGGAAGCCGCAACCCTCTTGGTGGAGCTCGGTCGGGGCCCGCGTCCCGCCGCCGTGATCGTCCTGAATGGCTACAACGATGCTGTGTTGGCCCTGCGATCGAACGCGTTGGGGCGGGCCAACGGTGAGGAGGTACTCCGGGAACGGTTGCGCCTCGGCAGCCGCGGCTTCTGGGAAGAGCTGTTCGAGTTGGGCCGCCACTCCGCTGTGGTGCAGCGGCTCAAGGCCTTCCTGCCCGACGCGGAGGACGGCAGCGGCCCCCGGCCGCCGGGCGACATCTGCCTGGCGAACGCCAAGTTCTACGAGCGCGTCGCCGGGTCTTTGTCGGGGATCGGCGCCGGGCTGGGCTTTCCGGTCTGGTTCTTCCTGCAGCCGATGCACTTCCTGACCGGAAAGGCGCTCACGCCCTGGGAGGCCGCGCTGCCGACTCGGGGCGACCCCGCCGAGCTCCGTCGGTGCATGCTGGCCGTCGACTCCGTCATGAGCGCCCGACCCGACCTCAACTACGCTTCGCTGCACCGGATCTTCGACGCCGACACGGCCTCAGTCTTCATCGACCCGCACGGCCATCTCACGGAACCCGCGAGCACCCGGGTCGGAACCTGCATCGCGGCGGCGGTCCTGCCCCGCCTCGTCCTGCGCGAGCCCGAGCCCGCCCCAGGATTGCCCGAGTCGTGCCCCTGATTCCCGCCGCGCTCTTGCGGACCGGGCGGGCCGCTTGACGATCGGCCCGCGGACCGGTAGCCTTCTGGCCATGTCGAACCGACACCACCACGCGCACCATCACCACGGCCCGACGGGTCGGGGACTCTGGCGCGCGTCGTAGTCAGTCGTCGGTAGGACTCGACGAGGCGCCAGAGCGGCGCCCGACCCGCCCGAACGGCGGGTTTTTTGTTTCCTGGAGACGAGATCGATCGCATGCTGAAGATCGCTTTTCCCAACAAGGGCAGACTGGCCGAGGACGCCCGGGACCTGTTCGAGGACGCCGGCCTGCCGATCCGCTTCGGCAGCGAGCGCGCGCTGGTCGCGCGGCTGGGCAACCAGTCCGAGGCCATCTTCGTCCGAGCCCAGGACATTCCCGAGTTCGTGGCCGACGGAGCCGCGGATCTGGGCGTGACCGGCTGGGACCTGGTGAACGAGTCGGAGCGCGATCTCAGCGCGCGGATCGACCTCGGGTTCGGGCGCTGCCGGCTGGTGGTCGCGGTCCGGGACGACTCCGACATCACCTCGGTGGATCAGATCGCGGCCGGCGCGAGGGTGGCCACCGCCTTTCCGCGGGTGGCCCGGCGCTTCTTCGAAGCGTCCGGCCGCCCGGTCGAGCTGGTGCCGGTCTCGGGCGCGGCCGAGATCACGCCCCATCTCGGCATCGCGGACCTGGTGGTCGATCTGGTGTCCACCGGCTCGACCCTCAAGGTGAACGGGCTCCGGGAGATCGCGACCGTGCTGGAGTCGTCCGCGAGGCTGGTGTGCCGGCGCGACGACCGTCCCGAGGACGATCCGGCCCGCGCGGGAGACGAACGCGCGGTCGCGATCGACCGGCTCGTGGTGCGGCTCGAGTCGGTGGTGCGGGCGCGGATGCACCGATACATGATGGCCAACGTGCCCCGGGACGCGCTGGCCCGGGTCAAGGCGGTGCTGCCGGGGCTCGACGGCCCCACCGTGGTCGACGTCCTGGACGGCGGCCGCCACGTCGCGGTGCACGCGGTGGTGGCGACCGCCGAAGTCGATCGGGTGATCACCGACCTCAAGGCCCTCGGCGCCACCGGGATCCTGGTCACCCGGATCGAGCGGTTGATGCCATGAGCGGCGTCTCCCTCAGGTTCCGGGGCGCGCTGTCGCGGCTCGACCCACCGGCCCGCCGGGCGCTGACCGACCGGGTGGTGGAGGGCGCGGACGAGATCCGCGGCGCCGTCACCCGGATCGTGGCCGACGTCCGTGCTCGCGGAGACGCCGCCCTCATCGAGCTGGCGCGCGAGCTCGACGGCGTGGCGCTCGAGCGGCTCGAGGTGCCGACGGCCGAGTGGCAGGCCGCGCTGGACGCGGCGCCGCGGGAGCTGGTGCGGGCGCTCGAGCGCGCGATCAGGAACCTCGAAGCGACGCATGGCGCCTGGCGGCCTCGAGGCGGAGCCGTCGAAACCGAGCCCGGCGTGCTGGTGGGCCGGCGGGCCGATCCGATCGGCCGCGTGGGGGTCTACGTGCCGGGTGGCCGCGCCGCGTATCCGAGCTCGGTGCTGATGGCCGCCGTGCCGGCCCGGGTGGTGGGGGTCGGCGAGATCGTTGTCTGCTCGCCGCCCGACCGGAGTGGGCGGCCGCCGGCGCTGGTGCTTGCGGCGGCCCGACTCGCCGGGGTCGATCGCCTCTTCGCGGTCGGAGGCGCCGGTGCCGTGGCGGCGATGGCCTACGGCACCGAGTCGGTGCCGCGCGTGGACCGGATCGTCGGACCCGGCAATGCCTACGTGATGGAGGCGAAGCTGCAGGTCGCCACCCGGGTGGCGATCGACGCGCCGGCAGGGCCGAGCGAGATTCTGATCGTGGCGGACGATGCCACCAGGCCCGAGCTGATCGCGCGGGAGATGGTGGCGCAGGCGGAGCACGATCCGCGAGCAGCGTCGGTGGCCGTGATCGTCGGAAAGGCGAGCGCGCTCGAGCCGATCGAGCGGGCCCTCGCCGAGGCCGTCGCCGGAGCCGAGCGTCGTGACGTGGTCGAGGCATCGCTCGGGGCGGCGGGCGGTCTCTTGCTCGCGGCCGACCTGGACGAAGCCGTGGGCTTCGCGAACGAGTACGGCGCCGAGCATCTCCTGGTCGCGCTGCGCGACGCGTATCGCCTGCGCGATCGCTTCCGGGTGGCCGGCTCGATCTTCCTCGGCCCGGCCTCCTCGGTCGCCTTCGGCGACTATCTGACCGGGGGCAACCACGTGCTTCCGACCGGCGGTCTGGCTCGCGCGTACTCCGGACTCGCGCCCGAAGACTTCGTGCGCTGGACCACCTACCAGCAGGTCACCCCGCGTGCGGCGGCGCGGCTCGCGGAGGACGTGGCGGCGCTCGCGCGCGCCGAGCGCTTGCCCGGGCACGCCCTCGCGGCGTTGGGCGCCGGGTCGGACACCCTCGATGGACGGAGCAGCGACGATGCGTGACGCGTACCAGGCCCTGACGGCCTACCGGACCGAGTGGCCGCCGGTCGAGCACAACCTGGCCGACAACACCAACGCGTTCGGCTCCGCGCCGTCGGCGATCGCGGCGTTGGCCGAGCTGGCGACGCCCGGCGGCCTGGCGGGCTACCCGAGCGTCACCGTGGCCGGGCTCCGCGACGCGCTCGGCGAGTGGTTGGGCGTCGAGCCCGGCTCGCTGCTGCCGGGCTGCGGCTCCAACGACCTGCTCGACTCGGCGATGCGGGCGTTGGCCGATCCCGGCGCCACGGTGGCGTATGCCGCGCCGACCTTCGTGATGGCCTCCTACTTCGCCCAGAGCAACTCGCTCCGGCCGCTCGCGGTCCCGCTCCGCTCCGATCATCAGGTGGACGCGGGGGCACTGCTCGCGACCCGGGCGCCGGTGATCTACCTCGCGTCGCCCAACAATCCTTCGGGCACCGCCACCAGTCGGGAGCTGGTCCGCACCGTGCTGGACGAGGCGCCCGGGATCGTGATCATCGACGAAGCGTATGCCGAGTTTGCCGATCACTCCTGGGCCGTGGAGGCGACCCGCCGCCCGAACGTGATGGTGACCCGGACCTTCTCCAAGGCGTGGGGCCTCGCCGGGCTGCGGCTCGGCTACGCGGTGGGATCGCCCGGGCTGATCGGCGAGGTCGAGAAGGCACGCGGGCCCTTCAAGGTGAACGCGGTGGCGGAGCGGGTCGCCACCAGGGCAGTGCGGAACGACCGCGCGTGGCTGGCCGAGGTGGTAGCCCGGACCCGCGCCGGCAGGGAGCGATTCGCGGGACGGCTGCGCGAGATCGGCCTGGCGCCGCTCGCCTCGGCTGCCAACTTCGTGGGCCTGCCGGTCGAGGACGCGCCGCGGGTCGCGGCGCACGCGATGCAGAGCGGGATCGCGATCCGCGGATTCAAGGGCTTGCCCGGGATCGGCGATCTGGTGCGGGTCACCATCGGACCCGACGAGATCATGGACCGGCTGGTCGACGCGCTCGAGGCGCTCCCCTCGTGAGAATCACGATCTTCGACTACGGCGCGGGCAACCTGCACTCGCTCGCCAAGGCGATCGCCGCCGTGGCCGGCGAACCGGTGGTGGAGACCGACCCCGTCCGCGCGGTCGAGACCGACGTGCTGGTCCTGCCGGGCGTCGGCGCCTTCACCCCCGCGGCCGAGCGGATCGCGCCGGGGCGGGAGGCGATGCGCTCGGCCATCCTGGGTGGGCTCCGTTGCCTGGGGATCTGTCTCGGGATGCAGCTGCTGCTCGACCGGAGCGAGGAAGGCCCGGGTCTCGGACTCGGCGTGGTCGCCGGCGAGGTGACGACGCTCCGGGCCTCGCGCCGTCCGCAGATCGGATGGAACGAGGTCTCGGCCGGCGATCCGCTGGTGGCCCGCGCCGGCCTCCGCTACGGCTACTACGCCAACGGGTTCGCCTGCCGGCCGGCGGATCCGTCGTCGGTCGTGGCGTGGTCGGAGTACGAGGGCGATCGTTTTCCGGCGGCGCTCCGCTCGGGCGGAGCGTTAGGCGTGCAGTTCCACCCGGAAAAGAGCTCCGGCGCGGGGCTCGCCCTCCTCGACGGATTCTTTCGCGAGGTGGCCGGATGATCGCGATCCCGGCCGTCGACGTAGCGGGCGGCGCCTGCGTGCAGCTGGTGGGCGGCGACTATCGAGCGGAGCGGGTGCGGATCGCCGATCCGGTCGGCGTGGCCGCCCGGTGGCGGGAGCTCGGGTTCGCGCGGCTCCACGTCGTCGACCTCGACGCGGCCACCGGTCGGGGCGACAACCGGGCGGTGATCGCGGCGCTGATCGCGTCTGGCGCGTCGACCCAGGTGGGTGGCGGGCTCCGCTCCGACGAGGCGGTCCGTCGGGTGCTCGAGGCTGGCGCCGAGCGGGCCATCGTGGGCACCCGGGCGGTGGACGACCCGGCGTGGCTCGAGCAGCTCGCCGGTCGGCATCCCGGACAGGTGATCGTGGCGGCGGACGTGCGGGGCCGCGAGGTGCTGGTCCGGGGCTGGGCGGCCGGGTCGGGGCTCGCGGTCGAAACCCTGATCGAGCGGCTCAATCCGCTGCCGCTCGGCGGGCTGCTGGTCACGGCGGTGCATCGCGAGGGGCAGCTCGAAGGACCCGATCTCCCGCTGATGACCGAGGTTGCGCGTCGCTCGGTTCACCCGGTGCTCGCCTCCGGCGGCGTGAGCACTATGGAGGACCTCCGCTCGCTCGATCGGGCGGGGCTCTCCGGCGCCGTGATCGGGATGGCCTTGTACGTCGGAACCATGGATGCCGCAGAGGCGGCCGAGGAGTTCGGGACATGACGGAGCTGGTGCGGGAGACCAAGGAGACGACGATCAAGGTGGAGCTCGACCTCGACGGCGGACAGACGCAGGTCGAGACCACGGTGCCCTTCCTGGATCACATGCTGGTGACGCTGGCGCGCTACGCCGGCGTCGGCCTCCGCCTCACGGCGAAGGGCGACCTCCGGCATCACCTGATCGAGGACTCGGCCATCGTCTTCGGCGAGGCGATGCTCAAGGCGGCGCCCGCCTCGCGGGTCCGTTACGGCCACGCGGTGGTGCCGATGGACGACGCCCTGGTCGAGTGCGCCCTCGACCTCGGCGGGCGCCCGTACTACCGCGGGCCGATTCCGAGCTCGCTCTACGACCACTGGATGCGATCGTTTGCCGATCACGCCCGGGCCACGCTCCACCTGCGCGTGATTCGGGGTCGCGATCGGCACCACGCGGTCGAGGCGGGCTTCAAGGCCCTGGGCATGGCGCTCCGGCAGGCGGTGCGCCCCGCCGCGACCGTGCAGTCGACCAAGGGCCCGGTCAGGCTGGGCGAATGATCACCCGACGTTTGATCGTCTGCCTCGACGTCCTGGGCGGCCGGGTGGTGAAGGGGGTCAAGTTCAAGGAGCTGCGCGACCAGGGCGACCCGGTCGCCCTGGCGACGCGCTACGAGGCCGAGGGCGCGGACGAGGTCGTCTTCCTCGATATCTCGGCCTCCGCCGAGGAGCGCTCGCCGATGCTCGAGGTGGCGCGACGGACGGCCGAGCGGCTCTTCATTCCGCTCACTGTGGGGGGCGGACTCGGCTCGGTGGAGGACGTCGGCCAGGCACTCCGGCACGGCGCCGACAAGGTCGGTCTCAACACCGCGGCGGTGCGAAGGCCCGACGTGCTCGGCGAGGCCGCGGCGCGCTTCGGGGCGCAGTGCGTGGTGGTGAGCATCGACGCCGCGCGAGAAGCGGACGGGTGGCGGGTCTACACCCACGGCGGCAAGCGACCCACCGGGCTCGACGCCCTCGAGTGGGCCGAGCGGGCCGCGGCGCTCGGTGCGGGCGAGATCCTGCTGACCAGCATCGACCGCGACGGCGTGCGGACGGGCTACGACCTGGAGCTCACCCGCGCCGTCGCCGACCGGGTCGGCGTGCCGGTGATCGCCTCCGGTGGCGCGGGCGAGGCCCGGCATGTGGTGGAGGCGTTCCAGCAGGGTGGTGCCCAGGCCGCGCTGGTGGCGGGCATTCTCCACGACGGCGTGACCACGGTTCGCGCCCTGAAGGAAGCGATGCTCGACGCGACC
>JBFXAS010000072.1:0-21033 GCA_050184075.1 Gemmatimonadales bacterium | reverse complement strand
GTGTCTGTGGGAACCGGCAGCGCGGACGGATCCACCGGCGGAGGCGCGTCGGTCGGCTTCTCGGCGGTCGTGTCGGGCTCCCCGTAGAGCGCGATCTGCTGCTGCAGCAGCCGACTGACCCGCTGGCCGACGGGGTGGGAGATCCCCACGTGGGTCTCCAGATCGCGCTCCGGGCGGGAGGGATCCGCGACCGGGCGGAACACCGTTTCCACCTCGACCTCGCTGAATCCCGGCTTGGCCGGGCCGACCCAGGCGCGCACCCGCACCACGTCGGGGCCGACCGGGCGGGCGTCGGTGGGCGCCAGGGTGGCCGCGTCGAACCAGGGCGATTCGATGTAGCCGTCGCGCTCGCTGACTCGAGCGACGGGAATGCTGTCGGCGGCGAGCGCGTCCGCGACGGTGCGGGTCACCCGGGTGATGGTGTAGACCGGGTCGGGGTTGCCGAAGCCCAGCTCGCCGTGGGCCGACTGCGGAAAGGGCACAAAGCTCGGGCGCGAGGTCGTCGCCTTGCACCCGACGACGGCGAGGGCCGCCCCAATCGAAAGGGCGAGCGCGCCCCGCCAGTCGCTCATATGCCCAACTCGGCGGGCACGGGCGTAGGACCCGAGTAGTCGTAGAAGCCGCGTCCGGTCTTGCGCCCCAGGTGACCGAGGAGGATCAGCCGCTTGAGCAGCGGCGGCGGCGCGTAACGGGTCTCCCTGAACTCGGCGAACATGATCTCGGCGACGTTGTAGCAGATGTCGAGACCGGTGAAGTCGAGCAGGGTGAACGGACCCATCGGATGGCCGCAGCCCAGCTTCATGCCTTTGTCGATGTCCTCGACCGACGCAACCCCGCGCTCCAGCTGCCGAATGGCGTCCAGCATGTAGGGCACCAGCAGCAGGTTGACCACGAAGCCGGCCGAGTCCTTGGCCGCGATCGGCTCCTTGCCGATGGCCTTGCCAAATTGGAAGGCGGCGTCGAAGACGGCGGGCTTGGTGCCCACCGTGCGGACCACTTCGACCAGCGGCATCAGCGGCACGGGGCTGAAGAAGTGGAGCCCGACGAAGCGGTCGCGGCGCTTGGTGACGGCCGCCATGGCGGCGATCGTGAGGCTCGATGTGTTGGAGGCGAAGATGGTGTCGGCCTGGCAGAGCGAATCGAGCTCCCGCCAGAGCGTGTTCTTCAGCTCCAGGACCTCGGGCACGGCCTCGATCACCAGGTCGCGGTCGGCCATCGCGGCCAGGTCGGTGGTGAAGGTGAGCCTGCCGAGGGCGGCGTCCCGGTCCGCTGCGGCGAGCTTGCCCTTCTCCACGAACTTGCCGAGCGACTTCTCGATCGCCGCGCGACCCTTGGCGATCGCACCGTCGTCGATGTCCCGCACGATCACGGGGAATCCGGCCGTGGCCGCCACCTGCGCGATGCCCCCGCCCATCAGCCCCGCCCCCACCACGCCCACGGTTTCGATCTTGGTCACTCGAGTCTCCCGACGGTTGACGGTCTCATTCGGAATCGCGTCCGGTCTTGAAGCGCGGCTTGAGTCGCTTGGCCTCTTCGGCGCGCTGGCTCGCCCGCTCGCTGCCGGTCGAGATCGCGCGTCTGACCTCGCCGGCGAGCAGCTCGAGCAACCCCGGCCCCTTCGGCACCGACTCGTGCGACGGCTTGACCCCGCCCCGCTCGAGGAAGTCGAGCGCTCGCTCGAGACCGATCAGGACCCGCCGGGGCGCGGGACGATAACTCTTGAGGGTGGCATAGCCGGAGACCCCGGTCGGGATCAGCGGCAGCAGCGCCAGCGGCCCGAGCCCGAGCACCGCCATCGCGCCGGCGGCAGTGGCGCCGAGCCCGAAGAAGATCCCGCCCCAGGTGGTGTGCAGCCGCCGGGTCGACGCCAGACTGGCCGTGAGCGAGACGTGAACGTAGCCGGACTCCAGCTGGGTCGCGGTGGCGACGACGCTGTCCGCCCGGGAGAGCATGAACTTCGGCTTGCTGGTGTCGAGCGACGCGGTGCCCCGCCGGATCGCCGCCTGCATGCCGCGGAGCGGCTCCCAGCTGGCCCAGCCAGCCTTCTGGCGCTGCACCACCATCAGCTCGTTCTTCTCCATCCAGGCCAGCAGCGAGGTGATCGCCGACTCGGGATCACCCTGCACCACCCGCTCCGCCCGCACCTCACCCGGCCCGATCCAGCGACGGATCGGGCCGCCGCCCTCCGACGGTGAGGCGCCCACCGTCTGATGCTCGAGGATCGCCTGCTGGAGATAGCGGGTCGGGATGCCGACCTCTTTGCCGAGGGCCAGGACTTCCTCGGGGGTGAGGTTGTCGCCGATCTCCCGCTCGCCGGTCTGGAGCTCCGCCGCGCGCTGGATAATCCGGTCGAGGGCCTCCCGATCGATCGACTGCTTCGAGGGCAGGTCGCTCATACGTTGACCCGGCCGGACCCGGGCGAGTGCCCGCAGCTGATGCAGTGCCGCCACCCCGGCTCGATCTCGGTGCCGCAGCTCGGGCAGCGGATCGCCAGCAGCTGCTGGCCGCAGAAGGGGCAGAACGCCACCCGCTTGCCCGGGGGCAGGGTCGAGCCGCAGTGCACGCACTTCGAAGCCGACTCAACGGCCCCCGCCGCAGAGGCCTTCTCGACCGGAGCCTTGTCGGCCGGCCGCACGGGCTGGGCCGGCGGAGCGGCCGGCGGCCGAGGCGGTGCACCGCGGTCGATGGGCCGGACCGGCGCGGGCGACCGCGGCGGCGCCGGCTTGCTCGGAACCCCCGTCGGCCCGGCCGGCGGCTTCGACGGCGGTCCGGTTCGGGTCCGCTTGAGCAGCGGATCGAGCGGCAACACGTACGACTCGTCAGGATCGGGCTCGGGTTGCTTCGGGGCGGGCGGCGGAGGAGCTTCGGCGCGCGGCGGCGCGGGCGGCGCCGGCGCGGCCGGCTCCTTGGCCGGCTCCGGCTTGGAGGTGTCGATGAACGGGAGGGCGTCTTTCTCCCGCGGCGGGGCGGCGGCCGTGAGATCCGCCACCTTGGCCACGGCGCCGGCGCCGAGCTGCACGGTGACCTCGTCCAGGTCCTCGACGATCTCGAGATCGGGGTTGGTGCCGAGGAGCTCCTCTCGGCATCGCTCCGCCGCCTCCGGCGGAATGGTCCGCGCCCAACCGTCTTCCTCGGCCACCAGCCGAAGGATCAGCAGCTCGTAGTCCTCGATGCTCTCGAGCCCGAGCGCGTTGCGGGCGATCCGATAGGGAAGCACGGTGCGCCGCAGCTCGCCGATCGCGATCGGCCGGTGGAGACCGCTCGGATCGCGCTCCCGAACCGTGTCGACCAGCCGGGAGACCAGGCGGGCGAGCGGCGTCATCCGCCCGACCCTCCGACCGGGGCGTCTTCGTCGAGCGCGAGCGGGAAGAGCTCGCCCGACGCCAGCCGCAGCTCGAGCGCGCGATAGGCCTTGTCCGGGTCGTAGTCCTGGTAGCGACCCCTGGCCCGTTTGGCCTCGAGCCACTCGCCGAAGCCCGCCTCGACCAGGCCGTCGGAGGTGTGCTGCTCGCGGGCGGCTCGAATGGCCAGGTCGTTGGCGAACTCGTTCTTGGGATGACCCGCATGGCCGCGCACCCAGGTCAGCTGGGTGTCGTGTCGCTCGAGCGACGCGGCCAGCGCGCGCCAGAGGTCGAGGTTCTCGATCTCCCCGCCCTTGCGCTTCCAGCCGCGGGCCCGCCAACCGGGCATCCACTCGCGCACGCCGCGGACCAGGTACTCCGAGTCCGACACCAGCAGTACCCGCAGCCGGTTGCGCTTGCCCGCCATCAGCTGGAGCACGGCGATCGCGCCGGCCAGGGCCATCTTGTTGTTGGTGGTCGAGGGCGCGTGGATCCAGAACTCCCGCCGGGCCACGCCTGACGCCACCCGGGTCTCCACTAGACCGCCGGCGCCGCCCGGGTTCGAGCCCTCGCGCCCGTTGCCAAGACAGCTCTCGTCGAGATGGACCACCGCGACCCGCTGCGTCGCCCCGGTCACGCGATCACCTGAAAGGCCTCGATCCGATCGAGCTCGAACCGATGCTCTTCGCCGGTCATCGGGATCACCCCGATCAGCACCTCGCGGTTGCCGACCGCCTCGATCCGACGCGCCTCGACGATATACTCGTTGCCCTGGCGGACCACCACGACCCGCCGTCCCAAGAGGGCGGCGCGCTCGAGCTGATCCATGAGGGCGGGAGTCCAGTGGAAGGCCATGCGGGAATTTGGGGGCGGGGCCAGGCGAGATCAAATCGCCGTCGAGCTAGCTCAACCCGCTCCCCCGGGCTACCCGAATCACGCCCCGCTCCGCGGTGATCTCGCCGATCACCCGCCCGGCCGGCGTCCGGGCGGCCGTCAGGGCGTGCAGCAGGTCCCGGACCTCCTCCTCGGGAACCGCGAGCAGCAGGCCGCCGGAGGTCTGCGCGTCAGCGCAGAGCAGCTGCTCCATGGCCGAGACGTCGTCCGACCACTCCACCGCCACGGCTTCGAGATTGCGGCGGCTGCCGCTCGGCACCGCCCCCTGCGCCGCCAGCTCGACCGCCCCGGGCAGGAGCGGCACCCGGGCGATGTCGATCCGGGCGCCGACGGCGCTCGCGTCGATCATGTTGCGGAGGTGGCCCAGGAGGCCGAAGCCGGTCACGTCGGTGGCAGCCCGCACTCCATGAGCGAGCGCCGCCTTGGCGGCCGACTCGTTCAGCAGCCGCATGACCCGGACGGCGGGAGCGATCTCGTCGGGGTCGAGCACGCCGCGCTTGAGCGCGGTGGTGAGAATCCCCGTGCCCAGCGGCTTGGTGAGGACCAGCAGGTCGCCGGGCTTGGCGGCGCCCAGGGTGAGCAGCCGGTCGGGATGGGCCTCGCCGACCACCGCCATCCCGAACTTGGGCTCGGGGTCGTCGATCGAGTGACCGCCCAGCACCAGACAATGGGCCTCGCGGCAGACCTCGGCCGCGCCTTCGATCACCTGCCCCAACAGATCGAGCGGCAGCTTGCCGCGCGGCCAACCGACCAGATTCAGGCCGAGCAGCGGCCGAGCGCCCATCGCGTAGACGTCGCTCAGCGCGTTGGCGGCGGCGATGGCGCCCCAGTCGCGCGCGTCGTCGACGATGGGCGTGAAGAAGTCGACGGTGACGACCAGGGCCCGGTCAGGCGCGATCTGGTATACCGCGGCGTCGTCTCGCGTCGCCGCGTCCACCAGCACGTTGGGGTCCATCGCCCCCGTTACGTGGCGCAGCACCTGCGCCAGCTCAGCCTGGCCGAGCTTACACGCTCAACCCGCCCCGTGGGAGAACTGGGTGAGCCGGATCGGGGTGCGCTGGTCGCGAGCCTGCTGACTCATGGGTCTCTCCTGCTGCTGCCGGGAACTGCATCGGCCGAGCCGGGCCCAGCCTCGGACGGCCGCACCATGGTGACGCCCGCCGGCGCCCCGAGCCGCACCCGGCGCCTCAATCGAGGGCGTCGGCGGCGAGGAGCGCCCGGGCCGCAATCAGCGCCCGCAGCTCGGCGGAGATCGATCCGAACGATCCGTCCTCGTGCTGCCGGAGCTTCAGCAGGGAGGCCGAGCGCCGGAGCACCGCCTTCGCCGCTTCGTCGGGAAGCCGGCAGAGCCCGTCGAGCGCGGCGAAGAAATCGACCCGGGGCCAGGTGCCGTCCGCTTGCTGACGCTCACTCACCAGCTGGACCAGCGAGCCGCGGATCGGGCGCCAGCGCTCGGGTGCGGCCGCCAGCGCCCCGAGTGACGCGAAGGCCAGATCGGGTGGCAGCTGCTCCCCCCACCCGCTCCACTCGTCCACCAGCGAGGCCAGGCTGTCGAGATGCCGCTCGACCAGGAGCTCGTGCGTCCACTCCGCGCGGACCACGGCTTCGAGGGCGATGATGCTGGAGACGAAGCGCGCCTGCGATTCGAGCCGGTAAACGCGTCCGTTCGGCATAGTGAGCGGAGCCATCCGGCGGCTCGGCGGCGCCGGCGAGAAGAAGCCGTCGAGGAAATGCTCGCAGGAGCGGTGCTGGTGGCGGGCCGCGGTGCAACCGATGTGGAACGCCCCGGGCTGGCTCTGTCGGGCCAGCAGCCAGCACCGGGTCGGGCTGTTCGCGGGAAAGCGGTGGCCGAGATCCGCGAGCTGGATCACGGCTGCGGCCGTGGCAACCAGATCCTCGCCGAGCGACCCGTCGGCGGAGAAGCCGTTGGTGAGGCCGGCGATCAGGTGCTCGCGGAGCTTGGCGTCTCCCGGGGCCGGGGCGCCGAGCAGCGAGCGGATCTGCCAGCCCGCCCACGACCCGCGATCGGCGGCGAACCAGAGCAGCCCGGCTCGGGCCGTTCGCGTGGTCAAGCCGCGATCACTTGCCCCGGCGGGAGGGCCGCTTGGCGGCCTTCTTCGCGGCCTTCTTCTTGGCCGACTTCTTCACCGGGCGTCCCTTGGTCGCCTTCTTGGCGGCCTTCTTGACCGGACGACGGGTGGTGGCCTTCTTGGCGGCCTTCTTCCTGGTGGCCTTCTTCTTCGCGGCTTTCTTGACGGTCTTCTTGGCGGCCTTCTTCTTGGTCGCTTTCTTCGGCGTCGCCTTCCTCTTGGTCGCTTTCTTCGCCGTCGCCTTCTTCTTGGTCGCCTTCTTCCTGGTCGTGGCCTTTGCCTTGGCCGGCTTCGCAGCCGCCTTCTTCAGCGCCGGCTTCTTTGGCGCGGCGGCTCGCTTCGGCGCCGCCTTCGAAACCGCCGGCGGCGGGAGCGGCGGCAGCTCTTCGATCGGCGTCAGCAGCGGCTCGATCAGCTCTTCAGCGGGTGGAGGCGGCGCCGGCGGAGGCGGAGGCGGCGGCGACGAGGGCATCGGTTCCATCCAGCCTGAGCCTGACCAACCCATCTCCGAATCGTCGAACGCGGCCATTGTGGAGCTCCCTTTGGGATCGAGCGGGCTTCGAAACGTCGGCAAGGCAAGGAGGCGCCTTATATCTTGCACAACTTTCGGAACTCTGCAAGCTATGCGCGCACTACTGCTAAACGAGCTCGGCGGGGTAGACCAGGTCGGCCCCGGCGAGCTGCCCGACCCCCCGGCCCCCGGCCCCGGACAGGTCTCGATCGAGGTCCGGGCGGCGGCCCTTAACCATTTGGATTTATTCGTCTTAGGTGGTCTCCCGGGAATCGAGCTCGCCTTCCCCCACATCGTCGGGACCGACGCCGCCGGGGTGATCCGGGAGGTCGGCGAAGGCGTCCAGGGCCTCGCGCCCGGCGATCGGGTGGTGCTCAACCCCGGGGTCTCCTGCGGGGTCTGTGACCAATGCGTTTCCGGGCAGGACCCGCTCTGCCGGCGCTTCGGCGTGCTCGGCGAGCACAGCCCAGGCACGGTCTGCGAGCTTCTGGTGGTGCCAGCCCGGAACGTCGAGAAGCTCACCGCCGAGCTGAGTTGGCCCGAGGCCGCCGCGCTCCCGCTCGCGACCCTCACCGCCTGGCGGATGCTCACAACCCGGGCCCGGGTGGAGCGGGGCGAAAGCGTGCTGATCTGGGGCATCGGCGGCGGGGTCTCGCTCGCGGCCCTTCAGATCGCCAAGCACCTCGGCGCCACCGTGATCGCCACCAGCTCGTCCGACGCCAAGCTGGAGACGGCACGGGCGTTGGGCGCCGACCTGACGCTCAATCACGCCACGGCCGACGTCGCCCGTGAGGTCCGGCGCTTCACCAAGATCGGCGCCCACGTGGTGGTCGACTCGGTGGGCGAGAAGACCTGGGAGCGCTCGCTCAAGGCGCTCCGACCCGGTGGCCGGCTGGTCACCTGCGGGGCGACCACGGGACCGCACGTCTCGATCGATATCCGCCGGCTCTTCTGGTTCCAGTGGAGTCTGCTCGGCTCGACGATGGGGTCGGTGCCCGAGTTCCGCGAGGTGATCGCGGTCGCCAACTCGGGTAAGCTCCGGCCGATCGTCGACACCGTCGTCCCGCTCGCCGAGGGCCGGAAGGCGTTCGAGCGTCTGGCGAGCGGAAAACAGCTCGGCAAGGTCGTGATCCAGGTGAGCTGATCACCGCCGAAGCTCGTCGCCCAGGCCCCAACCCGAGGGCAGCGAGCGCCGAGAGCCCCCCGGACCAGGACCCGGAGAACCGATGAGAGCCACCCTGTTCGTCGCTGCGCTCGCCCTCGCCGCCCCCACGGCCCTGGCCCAGGCCCCGGCCACCCCGCTCGAGGTGGCGGAGCGCCAGATCGCCACCTTCAACGCCCGCGACCTGGACGGCTTCATGGCCCTCTACGCGGAAGACGCCGTGCTGTCCGAGTTTCCCTCGGGTCGAGTGCTGGCCAATGGCAAGGCGGCGATTCGGGCCCGATTCGCGCAGGTGATCGAGGGGCGGCCCGCCAACTTCCCGCCGGTTCGGGTCGAGCCGCGGGTGGTCGACGGCGCCTTCGTGGTCGATCACGAGCGCTGGGACGCCCCTGCCGGGGAGCGAAATTCGGCAGTCTGGATGTACGAGATCCGCGACGGGCTGATCCGGAAGTCGTGGCAGGTGATCGTCCGCTGACTCTGACCACCGCCTGCGGCGGCGAGAGCGAAGGAGCGTGGGGATGGGCGTGCTCGGATGGGTGGGGCTGGTGGTCGGTCTGGCGGTGCTCTTCTACGTCGTCCAGACCATCTACCTCGGGATGGTGCTCTCCTGGGAGAACGAGCAGACCCGGGGCGCCGCCTACTACGGCCGCCCCCCCGCCGAGCGCGCCCGCTTCAAGGCCAAGCTCCGCCGGCACGCTCGGCTGCTCCGGCCGATCCTCCGGCTCAGCGCGAAGAGCTCACCATTGGATTTCGCCAAGGCGAGCTTCGAGCACCGCGGAGTGACCGGCCCGCGGGGTACCTGCAGCCCGGAGAGCTTCGCCGCCGCCGCGGAGTACCGACCGACCGAGCAGGACGTCTTCGTGGTGACCCAGATGAAGTGCGGCACCACCTGGATGCAGCACCTCGTTTACGAGATCCTCCATCGCGGCCACGGCGACCTCGTCGCCACCGGCAAGACGCTCTACGGGGTCTGCCCCTGGATCGAGGGGATCCGGAGCGTGCCCATGGCGGAGGCGCCGCTCCACGGCCGCGAGCGCCCCTCGCGGATCGTCAAGACCCACCTCCCGATCGAGCTCTGCCCGTTCGACCCGAAGGCGCGCTACGTCTACGTCGTGCGCCATCCGATCTCCTGCTTCGCGAGCTGCGTCGACTTCATCGCCACCAACGCCGGGGCCATGGCGCCGCCGCTCGAGCGGGTGGTCGCGTGGTTCTGCTCCGACCGGATGTGGTGGTCCAGCTGGCCGGCGCACGTCCACGGCTGGCTCGAGCGCTCCCGAACCCACGACAACGTGCTGTGGGTCTCGTTCGAGCAGATGAAGCAGGATCTCGGGCAGGTGACGCGTCAGGTGACCGAGTTTCTCGGGCTCGCGCCGCTCGACCAGGGCGAGCTGTCGCGGGTGGTGGAGAAGTGCGGCTTCCGCTACATGCAGGAGCACCAGGACGCCTTCGAGATGAACCCGCCGCACCTGCTCCAGACCGAGGCCGAGCTCTTCGTGCGGGGCACCGCGGATCGGCATCGCGACGTGCCCGACGAGGCCCGCGCCCGGGTCGCCGGTTGGTGCCGCGAGGCCTCGGCGGCCCGTGGCCTCGACCTGCCCTCGCTCTACTCCGACCTGGGCTGAGGCACGCCAGCCTCACCAGTCGGGCGGCTCTCCCGCCATTCCCGGTAGCAACCCTCCACCTCCGGCACGAAGCCGCTCCGCGCCGGCCGCCAACCGAGCACCCGGCCGGCCTTGCTCGAATCCACGTGCTGGTCGAGCGCGAGACACTCGGCGAGCGGTCCCATCCGCTCGGTCGCCTGGGCGGCGGAGAGGGTGGTGACTCCTCCCGCGAAGCCGACAGCGCCAGCGGCCGCCTCGGCCATGGTCAGGACGGTCTCGACCGAGGGATCGGTAAGGTTGAAGATCTCGCCGGAGGCGTCGGAGCCGCCCGCACGGACGAAGCCGGTGGCGGCGTCCTCGACGTGCACCATGCTCCAGCGATTCGAGCCGTCACCCACGATGATGGCGGGTGTGCCCGACGCCGGGCCGGCGAACCACTGCGCTGTGAGCCCCCCGGCCCCGCCGTAGAAGCACCCGGGCCGAAGCACGATACCCCGGACCCGCGGGTCGGCGAGGACCTGATCTTCGATGGCGGGGCGCATCCGGTTCTTGAACGGGGGCCTGGGCAAGGCGCTCTCGTCGAGCGTGCCGCCGGCCGCGTCGCCGTAGAGCCAGACCCCGCTGGTGTAGAGGAAGCCCGGTCGGCTCCGGGCGGCGGCGAGCAGCGACTCGACCGCAAACCGGTCGAGGCCGAATCCCTCACTGGAGTCCATCGCCGCGTGAACCAGCAGATCCGCCTGTGCCGCGGCCTCCCGGTAGCTCTCCGGATCCTGCAATCGGCCCACGACCGGCCGAACGCCGGCCGCCCGGAGGCGGCCGGCGCCCGATTCCGATCGGGTCATCCCATGGACATCGTGCCCATCCCGAACGAACCCGCTCGCAACGGCGAAACCGAGGTACCCGGTCGCTCCGGTTACGAAGACCCGCACGTCACCCGACGAGGGGAAGCCGCCGGACGGGCTTGCCCGTGAGCGCCGCCAGCGCGTTGGCCACCGCGGGCGCGATCGGCGGGAGCCCCGGCTCGCCGACGCCGGTGGGCGCCGCCGTCGACGGCACCGTGTGCACCTCGACCACGGGCATGTCGGGCAGGCGGAGCATCCGGTAGCGATCGAAGTTGGCCTCGACCACTCGACCGCCATCGAGGTTGATCTCCCCATAGAGCGCGGCGCCGAGGCCGAACGCGATGCCGCTCTCCATCTGCATCGCGACCACGTCCGGATTCACCACCGTGCCGCAGTCGACCGCGCAGACCACCCGGTGGACCTTCGGCTTCCCGTCCAGCAGCGAGACCTCGGCCACCTCCGCGACGGTGGTGTTGAACGACTTGTGAACCGCGATCCCGCGCGCGCGCCCCCGCGGCAAGGGCGTCCCCCAGCCCGCCTTCTCCGCGGCGAGGTCGAGCACCGCGAGCCGCGCCGGATCGTCGGCCAGCATCGCCCGGCGGAACTCCACCGGATCGCGTCCGGCCGCGCGGGCCATCTCGTCGACGAAGACTTCGACCGCGAAGGCCGTGTGGGAGTGCCCCACCGAGCGCCACCACTGGACCGAGACGCCCACGTCCGGCGAGTGCTGGTCGACGTAGACGTTGGGGACCTTGTAGGGATGGTCCGCCGCGCCCTCGGTGCCGGCCGGGTCCTTGCCATCGCCGGTCGCGAACGCGGAGTTCGCGTAGACCGAGGGACCAACGGCGCGGTGCCACCACGCAACCAGCTTGCCCTGCCCGTCGAGCCCGCCCCTCATCCGATGGTGGAACGCTGGGCGGAAGTAGCCGGCACGGGTGTCGTCCTCTCGGGTCCAGACCAGCTTGACCGGGGCCCGGCCGCCGATCGCCTTGGCGATGGTGGCCGCCTCGACCATGTAGTCGGCCGTCTTGGCGGCGCGGCGGCCGAAGCTGCCGCCCGCATAGAGCGTGTGGAGGACGACCTTCGCCGGCTCGAGTCCAAGCGCCTGCGCCACCGCCTGCTGGTCGAGGGTGTGCATCTGCTCGCCGTTGTAGACCTCGGCACCGCCCGGCGTGATGTTGACGACGCAGTTGAGCGGCTCCATCGAGGCGTGGGCCAGGAACGGCACCTCGTAGGTGACCTCGACCGACTTGGCCGCGCTCGCCAGCGCCGCCTCGGCGTCGCCGTCCTTCCGGACCTCGAGACCCGGCTTGCCGGCCAGCTCCCGAAACTCGGCGAATACGTCGGCCGTCGAGCGGCCGTTGGCGCCACTCTCGTCCCACTCCACCACCAGCGCCTCACGGCCCTGCCGGGCCGCCCAGAAGTTCTCGCCGAGCACCGCGACTCCGGTGGGGATCCGCACCACGTCGACCACGCCGGCGACCTGCCGAGCCTTCGCATCGTCCACCGACTTCACCGTGGCGCCGAAGCGCGGGGGATGCGCCACCACCGCGGTCAGGAGACCGGGCAGCTGGACGTCCTGGGTGAAGGTGGCGGTGCCCATGCTCTTCGCCCGGGCGTCGACCCGGCCCACGCCGGCCTTGCCGATCAGACGGAAGTCGGCGGGACTCTTGAGCGGGACGTCGGTCGGCGCCGGCATCGTCGCCGCCACGCCGACCAGGGTCCCGTAGCCCGCGCGCCGATTGGAGCCGGCGTGCACCACCGCCCCCGGCTCGGTGCTGAGCTCCGCGACCGGCACGCCCCACTCCTTCGCGGCAGCGGCCAGAAGCACCGCGCGCGCCGCCGCGCCCGCCTGGCGGTACTGCTCGAACGAGTTGGCGATCGCGCTCGAGCCGCCCGTGCCCTGCATCCCGAAGGCCAGGTTCTTGTACTTCTCGACGTCCGCCGGCGCGCCGATCACCTCGACGGTGCTCCAGTCGGCGTCGAGCTCCTCCGCCACCAGCGTGGCCAGGCCGGTGTAGCTCCCCTGGCCCATCTCGAGGTGCTTCGAGAGCACCGTCACCTTGCCGTCGGCGCCGATCCTGACGAAGGCGTTCGCTTCGTAGGTCTCCGGGCCGGCGCCGGCCGCGCCCCCAGAGGGGCCACAACCGTAGACGGTCACCAGCAGACCGCCACCAACCGCGGCGCCGATCTTGATGAAGTCGCGCCGGCTCACCCCCCGCATCGTCGCGGTCATGCGGACCTCCCGAGCTCGGCCGCCCGATGGATGGCGGCGCGGATCCGCTGATAAGTCCCGCAGCGGCAAATGTTGCCCGCCATCGCCGCGTCGATCTCGGCGTCGGTCGGGTTCGGCGTCTTCTCGAGCAGCGCGACGGCCGACATGATCTGGCCGCTCTGGCAGTAGCCGCACTGGGGCACCTGCTTCTCGACCCACGCCCGCTGCACCGGATGATTGCCGTCCGGGCTCAGGCCCTCGATCGTGACCACGGGCTTGTCGCCCACCGCCGAGAGCGGGACCGAGCACGACCGGATCGGATTCCCGTCGAGCTGGACGGTGCAGGCGCCGCACTGGGAGATCCCGCAGCCGAACTTCGTCCCGGTCATTCCCAGGATGTCGCGGATCGCCCAGAGCAATGGCATGGCCGGGTCGGCGTTCACTTCCCGGGGCGTGCCGTTCACGTTGATGGTGACCATCGATGCTCCCCTGAGTCGGATGGAATTGGCAGGCACCCCAATATATCCCACACCCGGCACCGGCCCCGAGCCTGGTCGCCGCGACGTCGGGTGAAGGACGGTCCGGCCCTGCGATCGAGGCCGGTCTTGCGCCAATCAACTACATCTGTAATATTACAGCCGTAGTTAATGGAGTCGCCCGGTGTCGATTGCCGGCAGGCCCCTTTCACCCCGCTTCACGGAGCCTCGATGAGCGAGACCCATTCCCTCACGGAGCTGCAGTTGGCCATCCTCCGCGTCCTCTGGGAGCGGTCCGAGGCCACGGCCGCGGAGATCACCGACGCGCTCCGACCCGAACGCGGGCTGGCCCAGACCACCATCGCCACCATCCTCTCGCGGCTCGAGAAGCGTGGAATCGTGGATCACCAGACCCGGAGCCGCCAGTTCGTCTACCGGCCACTGGTCTCGGAGAGCGAGGTCCGGCAGTCCATGGTGAGCGAGCTGACCGAGCGGCTCTTCGAGGGTGACGTTACCGCTCTGGTGAGCCATCTCCTCACCGATCGCGAGATCAGCCCCGGCGATCTCGCCCGCGTCAAATCGCTGATCGAAGGCCATGAGAAGGAGGCCCGCCGTGGCCGCCCATGAGCTCGTCGCGTCGCTCGGCCGACTCGCGCCGGCGGTCTGGTCCTGGCTCCTCACTTATCTCGTCCACAGCACCATCCTGCTCGGCCTCGCGGCCCTGGCCACCCGGTGGTGGGTCCGCTCCGACGGTTGGCGGGAGCTGCTCTGGAAGACGGCGCTCGTCGGTGGAATCGTGAGCGCGTCGATCCAGCAGCTCTCGCCGGATCTCGCGATGGGTCAGCGGATGGCGCTCGCTCCCGCGACGGCCCCGGCGCGGGAGGTCCGCCCTGACTTGCCGGTCGCTTCGAGCCGACGGAACGAGCTCGTGTCCGATCCGATCGCACCCGCCGGCCCCGAGACCGAGACGTCCGGCGCCGACGGCGTAACGACACTGGCAGAGCCGGCCGCGAGCGCACGGGCAGCCGCGAAGCCGATCTCGCTCTCCCGGTCGTTGATGGCCCTGTGGCTCGGCCTCGCGGCGCTGCTTCTGGCCCGGCTGGTTCTGGTCCGGCGGCGCTATCTCAGTCGACTTGGCGTGCGGCGTCCGATCACTGATCTCGCCGTGCTCGAGCCGCTCGAAGGCCTCCGCGAAGCGGCCGGACTCAAGCGGCGGGTCCTGCTCACCAGCACCCGGGTGCTGATGAGCCCGGTGGCGCTGGGCTACCGGGAGATCTGCCTGCCGGAGGCGGCGCTCGAGGAGCTCGAGCCGGAGCAGATCAAGGGTCTGCTGGCCCACGAGCTCGGTCATCTCGTCCGGCTCGATCCCTGGTGGATGGTGCTCGCTGCGGTGATCGAGCGGGTCTTCTTCCTCCAGCCGCTCAATCGGCTGGCCCGCCGCGGCATCGTGGAGGCGGCGGAGTACCTGGCCGACGACTGGGCGGTGCGCCGCACCGGAACCGGCGTGAGCCTGGCCAAGTGTCTGGTGAAAGTAGCCGAGTGGATCGACACCGCCCCCCGCGCCGCGCCGGTGGCGGGAATGGCGGAGGATCCCTCGCACCTGGTGACCCGAGTCCGGCGCCTGATCGAGGAGCGAGCCATGGCCGTACTCCCCAGCCGGCGACGCACCACGGCGGTTGCATCCGGCATCCTGACCCTCTCGGTGGTGATGCTGCCCGGATTCACCAGCGGTTCCCAACCTGCGCGACTCCTCGCCGAGCAGGACAGCCTCCGCACCCTGGCGCCCGCGGTCGAGCGGAAGGCCATCGGCGGCGACTCGAGCCCGGAGAGACTCGGTCCGGCCGACGATCGGACGACCAGGCTGGTCGACCAGCCGACGCCCGCGACGGAGGCTCTCGGGGCCGCGCTCACCCGGGCGCAGGATACCGGTGTGGTGGTGGCCCTGATCGCCGCGCTCGCCGACTCGGACGTGGAGGTCCGGCGCGCGGTGGCGAGGGCGCTGGGCGAGCACAAGGACCTCCGCGCGATCCCCGCCTTCACCCAGGCGCTCGACGACGGCGACGCCGAGGTGCGGCGCGCGGCCATCGAGGGGCTGAGCGAGTTCCGCGACCGTCGCACCGTGCCGGCAATGATCTCCGCTCTCGACGACGGCTCGGCCGAGGTCCGACGCGCCGCGGCCAACGCACTGGGCGAGCTCTCGGCGCCGGAAGCGTACGACGCCCTGGTGCGCGCCACCCGCGACTCGGACGCCGAGGTCCGCTACGGCGCGATCAGCGCGCTCGCCGAGCTCGAGGACCGCCGGGCGGTCCCGACCTTGGTGGACGCGCTCGCCGATCGCTCCTCCGACGTGCGGCGCCGCGCGGCCGACGCCCTCGGTGACCTCGAGGATCCGCGCGCGGTGCCGGCCCTCACCGGACTGCTCGACGACCGCGACCCGGAGGTCCGCCAGGAAGCGCTCGAAGGCCTGGCCCACCTGGAGCTGGACCGGCTGCCGGCCAAGGTGGTCGCCCTGCTCGGCGATGCCGACGCCGATGTGCGGCAGGCCGCACTCGAGGCGGTCGCCCGGCATCCGGATCCGTCCGCCGTGGCGGCGATCCGGCCGCTGATGGCGGACGCTTCGCCCGAGGTGCGGCGCGCGGCGGTCGAAGCCCTCGCCGAGATTCGCACCGAGCAGGCGATCGACCTGATCGTTACGGCCCTCAAATCATCCGATCCCGAGGTCCGCAAGGCCGCGGCCGAAGCGCTCGGCAAGCGCTAGGAGGCAGACCGATGCGCTTCTTGTTGCTGGCCGGCACGATCCTCGGTGCGGCAGTGGCCGGCGCCACCGCGCGCCTCCTGCCGACCGACCCTGCGGTTGCTTCCGACGCCACGCTCGCCGTCGCCGCGGAGGAGCGAGGCCCGGGCCCGGATCGAGAGCAGATCGCGCGCTACCTGGCGGCGCTCGGCCACTCCGACGCCCTCGTCTGCAACCTCTCCGTCGATTTCATCGGGAGCTTCTGGGGCTGGTCTCGCTCGCGCCACGGCATCGGGAGCCTTGCCGACGAGCCGCGGGGCTGGCGAGCGCTCCACGACACGCTGGCGAGACCGGCGCGCGACTCCGCCGCCATCGCCGCCCTGGGCGACGCGCTCGGAGTGGACGACCCCTGCGTCCGTCGCGCGGCGGCAAGGCTGCTCGGCCACGCCGGCGGAGTGGGACGCGCGCAGATCGAGCGTGCGCTCGAGAGCCCGGAGCCACGACGCCGGGAAGCCGCACTCTTCGCCGCGGCCGTGCTGGAAGACCCGGTGCTCTTCGAGCGGCTGGTGGAGGCCACCCGGGACCGGGAGCCCGCCGTGGTGGCGATGGCCGCGTTCGCGATCGGCGAGCTGGAGGACTCCCGGGGAGTGACCCCGCTCTCCAGGCTGCTCGACCGGAGCGACGTCCGGATCCGCGAGACCGCGATCTGGGCTCTTGGCGCCATCGAGGACCCGCGGGCCGTCTCCAGCTTGCTCCCGCACCTCCGCCAGCGCGAGGCCAGCACCCGGGTGCTCACCGCGGAGGCCCTGGGCCAGATCGAGAGCGGCGACGCGATCGACGCCCTTCACGCCGCGATCGACGACGCCGACCCGGCCGTGCGCCTCGCGGTCATCGAAGCGCTGGGCCAGATCGAGGATCGTCGCTCGGTCGGGCCGGTGACGCGCGCCCTCCGGGACGCCGACCCCGAGATCCGGCGGGCGGCGGCGGAGGCGCTCGGGCAGATCGAGGATCCGAGCGCCGCCGACGCCCTGGCGCGGGCCCTCGACGACGAGGATCCGGACGTGCGCCGCGCGGCGGTGGAGGCGTTCGGGCAGCTCGACGATCTCCACCAGGCGCCGGCCGCGCTGATCGCGGCGCTCGACGCGCCCGACGTGAGGCTCCGGCGCGCCGCGGCCGAGGCGCTGGGCAACATCGAGGACCCGGCATCGGTTCCGGCGCTGGGCCGGCGGATCAACGACCCTGATGTCGAGACCCGCCGGGCCGTGGTGCAGGCGCTCGCCGAGATCGAGGCGGAGGGCGTGACCCGGTACCTGCTGCTGGCGCTCAAGGACTCCGACCCGGAGATCCGGAGGGAGGCGGCCGAGGGGCTCGGCAACCGGCGGCACTAGGCTAGCGGGCCGGGCCGGGCTCCCAGAGACCGTTCGGGTCGAACCGGGCGCGGCCCCCCACGACGGTGAGCACGCTCGTGGTGCCGGGCAGGCTCGGGGGCGGCACAGAGAAGATGTCCTGCGAGAGGACCGCGAGATCCGCGAGGCGCCCGACGGTGAGGGCGCCTTTGTCGTGCTCCCGGTGCTCGGCGAACGCCGACCCCAGCGTGTAGGCGCGAACCGCCTGCTCCATGGTCAGCGCTTCGCTCGGGTTGTCGGGGTGCAGGACCGCGAGCATCAGGTTGAGGAATGGATTGAGGGGCCCGTCCGAGCCGAGCGCCAACGGGACCCCCGCTCCGAGCAACGAGGCGAGCGGCTGCAGCACCGGCATCCGCTCCGGCCCGTAGCGCAGGGCGGCCTCGGGACCGAGCGCGAGGTGGCTCGGGTTGTGGACCACCACCACGCCGAGACGACGGGCCAACGGAATCAGGTCGGGCGCGAGACCCTCTCCGTGCTCGATCCGGGGGCGGAGTTGCCGCCAGACCGAGTCGGGCGCCAGCTCGCTCATCAGCCGGAGCGCCAGCGCGATCGTGCTGTCGCCGACCGCGTGGAGAAGGGGCTGCTCGTCGGCGGCGAGCGCGTCCTCGAGAATTCGGCGCAGCGTGTCGGGCTCGAAGTTGAGCCGTCCGTGCCATCCCGGGCGGTCGGAGTATGGGCGGCGCATGACGGCCAGCCGCTCGACCGGGGTTCCGTCCAGCACCCACTTGGTGCCCGAGACCGACACCCAGGGATCGTCGCGGGTCGGGAGCGCCTGCCACGGCTCGAGCACCCGACCTTCCGGCGAGGTCCCGGGCATCCGGATCAAGCGGAGTCGGACGCCGAGGCCGAGCGAGTCGAGCAGCGGGGCGACCAACTCGGGTGGCATCCCGGTCATCATGTCCTGCACGCTGGTGATGCCCCACGCGAGCACCTCCTCGCTCCGGGATCGGAAGGCGGCGAGGATCGCGGACGCGTCGGCCCCGAAGGCTGGCTTCCACGCATTGTAGCCGGCGTACTCCTCCAGGAGACCGGTCAGCGCCCCCGAGGCGTCGCGCTCGAACCCGCCGCCAAGCGGATCCGGCTCGGTGAGCGAGAGTCCGAGCGCGCGGAGACCCGCGCCGTTCAGGATGGTGCCGTGTCCGGTCCAGGCTCTGAGCTCGACCGGATGATTCGGCGCGATCCGATCGAGCATCAGCCGCCGCGCCATCGGATCCTCGAGCACTCGCGAGCCGACCGTGGTCCGCAGCCAGACGCCCGGCTCGACTCGCGCGACCAGCGCCTCGAGGCTGTCGGCAACCGACTGGAACGGCGGATCTGGCAACGGGTCCGGCACCACGGCGAAGCTCACGCCGGAGAGTGCCGTCGAGACGTGATCGTGCGCGTCGTTGAAGCCGGGCACCACGGTGCGCCCGCCCAGGTCGATCCGGCGCGCATCGGCCGACGCGGCGGCCTCGACACTCATCCGATCGCCGACGGCGGCGATCCGCTCGTCGCGAATCAGCAGCGCCTCGGCCCAGGGCGCGGCCGTGTCCGCGGTGAAGATCTTGGCGCCGACCAGCAGCACCTCGTCGGGGCCGCGGTGTTCCGCGCAGCCGGCGAGCAGCGCGACGAGCAGGGCCGTAAAGGCTGCCCGCCGGTCAGTCATCGTTCGGCGTCGAATCCGCCGGCGCCGGGGGACCCGACGGGACCCGCAGCTCCATCAGCCGGACCCCACCCGAGAACTGCTCGGCCATCAACACGGCGCCGCGACCGGCGGCCACCAGTCGTCCATCCCCGACCGTGGTGAACGAGCGAGCGAGGAGCCCCGCCGTGTCGACCACGTGGTAGCGGCGGATCGAATCCCCGTAGGCCCGTGACTTTCGGAGCCAGACCAGGCCATCGGGCCCGGCGAACGCCTTGTCGAACGCTGGCTTGAACGGCGCAAACGGCATCCCCTGGAGCGAGCTTCGGACTTCCTCCGGGAACGAGCTGATGAACACCTCGCGGTCGATGCGCTTCACCTCGAGCACCGGATCGGGCAGAGGCTCACCTCGCCGTTCCTTGCCGCCGGCGATGGTGTTTACCCGGTTCGCGTTGACTCTCGCGATCCAGAGCCGTCCGTCCGGGCGGACGCCCCATTGATCGGTGCCCGCCAGGATCAGCCGCTCGTACCGCCTTCCGGTCGAGAGTTGCACCTCCGCCAGATCGACCGGCGCCAGGTGGGCCACGGTGTCGAAGCTGGTCATCGTCGGGTTGCCGCGGACGATCGCCGTGGAGTCGCGATTGCCGCTGCCGTCGCGGCCGGGGTTGGGCGGAATCTCGAAGTAGTACTGCCCAGCGGCGTCGCGCGCCTTCGGGAGCCGTCCGCCGAGCGCGGCGGGGCCTGGCACCGTGCCGGCGAGCGAGCCGTCCGGCCCCCAGAGCGTCAGGCGGCCCTTGCTCCAATCCGCGACCACGGCCGTGTCGGCGAGCGCAAACCCGTCGTAGGGCTTGACGATCTCCTGGTTGTTCCGGCCGCCGACCGGCCCGAGGGTGCCCGCCCCGAAGTCTACGATCTCGGCCGCGTCGTGCTCCGGAAAGACGGTGAGCCATCGCCCCTCGCCGACCCAGGTTGCCTCCGGGAAACCGGAGTAGGGAGCGACGATCGTGTCCGCGGCGATCGGCAGCGCCTCGTCGGGCACGCTCTCGGCCCGCCGAGAGGTCGCGCCCTCGCCGCAGGCCGAGGCGACGAGGAGCCCGAGCGACCAGAGCGCGGCGAGGCGGCTCACATCTCCGCCGTGCTCGGCACGACCCGCTCGAGACCGAGCCGGCCGAGCTCGGTGTTCAGCGCGGCGAGATCCTGGCTCAGGAGGCCGTGCAGGGTCGCGAGCTGTGCGTCGAGCTCTGCCGCCAGCAGGTCGTAGACCTCGTACGACTGCCTGGTCGGCTTCGCTTCGACGCTCGCCACCACCCCGGAGAGCGCCGCGATCTGGTTGTTGAGCTTGATCGGGAAGTTGAGCGGGTCCTGGTTGCTCTGGTTCCTGACCTGGTAGATCTCGCCCTCGACCGCGGAGAGCCGGGTCGTGAGCGGATTGGCGATCCGCTCGAGCGCCGCCTTGCGGCCCGCGGGCGCCGTCGCGACCCGGGCGGCGATCTGCGCCTTCAGGTTGCGGATCGTCCGCACGGCGTTGTTGGCGTCGCTGGTCTTGTCGCGGATCCGGATCAGGAAGGCGAACTGCTCGTCGAGATCGGCCTGGGTGGCCTGGCTCCGCGGGTCCTTCTTGAGCGCGAAGGTCTTCGATTCGGTCTGGTCGCCCGTGGTGAGCCGCACGGTGTAGTTGCCCGGAGGCGCCAGCGGGCCGAAGATCCCGGCCGCCCACATGATCAGGTTCTTGAACGACGCCGGCGCCGGGTAGCGCATGTCCCAGGTGAAGCTGTTCGCGCCCGCCCGGTTGGTCGCCCGGGTGGAGCCGCGGGGCCCGAAGCGGAAGCCGCCGCTTGGCTCCTCCTCTTCCCGCGCGCTCGCGGGCATCACACCGAGCGACGCGAGGCTGTCCAGGCGAGCCTGCTCCATCCGGCGCTCCGCCTGCTCCGTCGAGTCCGGGTCGCTGGTGAAGGTCCGGATCACCTTGCCATCGCCATCGAGGAACTCCAGCGTGACCTTCTGGCCCCCCCGCTTGAGCCAGTAGTGAATCGTGGCGGTCCCGAAGACCCGGTAGGCGTCGGACGGCTGGTAGAGATGGACGTCTTTCGCCACCACGTCCCCGGACACCTGCCGAAGGGGCGTGATGTCGTCCATGATC
>JBFXAS010000071.1:0-21108 GCA_050184075.1 Gemmatimonadales bacterium | reverse complement strand
CGGCATCACTCCGGAACCGCACGGAGACTTTGAGCGGGCGGTCGTGCGAGGCCCCCACGACCGACACGTGCAGGTGACAGTCCGTCCCGCAGAAGGAGAGCTCCTCGCCCATCGGAAGCCCGCCCCGCGGCGCCGACATCCACCCCGCGATCCAGAGCGCCGCCCAGCCCGCCAGCGCGAGCCCCGCGAGCCAGCCGCCTCGACGCGCCCAGACCTTCCTTCCGCGAGCCAGCCCGAGCACGGCCATCGCCAGCCCGAGACCGACCAGGGTCAGCGTCACCAGCACCGAGAGCATGCCTATGGCGGTCGGTATCACCAGTCACCCTCCATCGAATTGGCCTCAGACCACGCGAAGGTCGCCGCGGCGAGGCGGTGCTTCCGGCTCGGCGCGCGGCCCCACCCGCCCGAACCGTCGCTCGCGGGTGAGGAACTGCGCGACGACCGCCGCCAGGTCCGTCGGCGCGAACTCCGGCCAGGGGGTCTCCAGGAAGAAGAGCTCCGCGTAGGCGGACTCCCACAGCAGAAAATCCGAGAGCCGCTGCTCGCCCCCCGTCCTGATCAACAGGTCGAGCGGCGGCACCGGGCTGGCGTGATCCACCCGGGCAATCAGCTCCCCGAGCTCGTCCTGGCTCAGCTCCGTCCTGCCCAGACGAGCCGCAACCTCGGCCGCGCGACGAATCGCGTCCCGTCCCGAGTAGTCCACCGCGACACGGAGCGCGAGTCGCTCGCCGCCTCGGGTGGCCCGCTCGGCGCGCTCGATCGCCTCCCTGAGCCCGCGATCCAGCCGGTCTCGGCGCCCGACGACCTCGATCGCCACCCCTTGGCGCCGGCACCGCTCCGCCTCGCCCGTGAGGTAGCGCCACAGCAAACGCATCAACAACCCCACCTCCTCGGCCGGTCGCTGCCAGTTGTCCGAGGAAAAGGCATAGACCGTGAGCCAGCGGATTCCGAGACCCGGCGCGGCCTCGACGATCCCGCGGAGCACCTTGGCGCCGGCGGAGTGGCCCTGACTGCGCGGCATGCCCCGTCGCGCGGCCCAACGACCATTGCCATCGAGAATCAGACCGAGATGCAGCGGAGAACTTTGTTTCGCAAAGTTCGGGGTCGGTACCCTGCCACGCTCGAGACTCATGAACGGCCGCTTCAGCCCGCCCGGGTGGCCCGGATCAGGCGCTCCATATGGTCGAGGTAGCGCTCGAGTGCCTGCCGACCCGTCGCGGTGAGGGCGAACTCGGTCCGCGGGACTCTTCCTTCGAAGCCCTTGTGGCAGCTGACGTAGCCCGCGTCTTCGAGTTTGCGCGAGTGGACACTCAAGTTTCCGTCCGTCGCGCCGGTCAGAGCCTTCAGCTCTGTGAAGCTGAGACGATCGTTGACAGCGAGGGCGCTCAAGATGGCAAGCCTGACCCGCTCGTGGACCAGCTGGTCGAGGTGGGACGGAACCGATGACGGCTGCGAGCCCGCAACGGACGAAAGTGAGCGGGCGCTCTCGCTTTGGGCCTGGCCAGGATCGGTCTTTCGTCTCGGCTTAGCCGCCATATCGCCTCGCAATCACCAGCCCGAAGGCCACCTGCAGCCCGCCAAAGCCGAGCGCCAAGCACAGGTCGCCGAATCCGGCAGGCAGGAAGAGCGCGACGGCGCCCAGCCCCATGAAGCAGAGGCCAAGCACGGGCACCAGTCGCACCGAGAACATCCCCGCCGAGGCGACAGCCGCCCCGTAAAGCAGGAGCCAGATGCCGGGGAGCAGATCGGTTTGCCCCCTGGCGTAGAGTGCTACCGTGAGCACCCCGCCTGCCAGGATCGCGGGCGCGAAGGCGCCCGCGAAGAGCCGGCCCGCCCGGCTCCACAGCGGCGCCCCCGTCTGTCCGGCCTTGCGCAACATCGCCACGCCGCCGATCCCGATGGCGACGACGGCGGTGCCCAGCCAGACGGACAGCCATTCGGCTGGGCTCTCCAGCCGGGAGGCGACGGCCGCCGCGGCCAGCGCCACGGCTCCCATCCCGACACCGCCCCAACCCGGCACCGAGGTGACCGTGCCCGCCCGGGCCATGGTCTCCCGGATGAAGCTGAGGTTCTGGATGGCCCGATCGTGGAGAGGAATCGGGTCGCTGGTCCCCTTTGGGGCGCGCGCGGTGCTCATCGACCGCAAATCTGGGCTCAGGCGGTCACAATGTCAAGTTCTTTGCACAGCAAAGCTACATCTAACTTGCCGCCCGTGCCGCGGGCGTAGCTCTGGCCTGGCGGGGTTTCTAGCTTTCGCGCCCATGCAGCGCGACATCGTCCTTCGCTGGATCGCGCAGCTCGCGGCGATCATCGCCCGGCTGTTGCGGCGCGACCCCAAGCTCTCCTTGGAGCTGGCGCGGCAATACCTCGAGGAGGCCGAGGCGCAGACCCTTGGCCCGCTCGGTCCCCTCGTGGCCAAGCTCGACGCGGAGAGCGCCGCGCGCTTGCTCGACGACCCGCACCGGATCTACGGCTATTGCCAGATCCTCGCCCTGGCCAGCGCGCTGACCCGGGTGGAGGGCAGACTCGAAGAGGCGGAGGCGCTTGCCAGACGGGCCGTCGCGATGGGCCGAGCGGCCGTCGACCGCGCCGAGGACCCGCCGGAGGAGTGGAGCGAGTGGCTGGAGCGGGCCTCGCGGGACCTGTTCGAGCCACCCTCGGAGCTCACTTCGGAGGCATCGGCCCCGGATTCCCGTTCGTCATAGCGTCGAGCGCCCCGCCTGCCCGTCCAGTGACCAATAGCCGATGCCGGCGTGGACTTCGCACGCCCGTCGCGGCCCGGCGTCGGTCTCGACCCGCACGATCGCCCCGACCAGCGAGCGCTGACTCCGGATCGTGACCCCGGGCGCCCCCCGGAGCAACGGGGGCCGGCTCCGGGAGCCGCTGCCGCGGAGCCGACCGCGACCCATCGCCTCGGGCCACTCAGGCTTCGCGCGCGGCGAGCATCCGCTTGATGGGGACGATCAAAAGCGCCATCCCGATCGCGAAGACGAGCACGAACAGGGCGTTGGCGCCGAAGATGGCGGGCAGGCTGAAGGACTCATACAGGCCACCGACCCGTCCGGCAATCTTGTTTCCGACCGACGAGGCGAGGAACCAGACGCCGAACATGAGACCGCTCACCCGAACCGGCGCCAGCCGCGACATCGCGCTCATCCCGACCGGGCTCAGGCAGAGCTCGCCGAAGGTCTGCAGCAGGTAGACCGCGATCAGCCACATCGGGCTCACCAGGGTGCCGTCCGTGGAGCGCATCGCCGCCACCACCATCACTCCGTAGGCGATCGCCAGCAGCAGGAGGCCGAGCGTGAACTTGGTGGGGCTCGAGGGATCGCGGCGCCGGAGCGCCGTCCAGAGCCAGGCGAAGATCGGAGCGAAGATGATGATGAAGATCGAGTTGACCGACTGGAGCCAGCTGGCCGGATAGGCCCAGCCGAGAAAGGTGTTCGCGGTGTTCCGCTGGGCGAAGAGATTGAGGGTGGAGCCGGCCTGCTCGAACCCTGCCCAGAACACGGCCGCGCCCAGGAACAGGACGAAGATCACAACCAGCCGCTTCCGCTCTTCCGGACTCCAGTCGGCGGACAGGAAGAGCCAACCGAAGAAGCCGACCACCGTCAGCGTGATCAGGATGTCGAAGAAGAGGCCGACCCCCGTCGGGGTGATGGTGATGGTCCCCTGCCGGGCCAGGAGCAGCACCGCCACGGCGGCCGCCAGCGTTGCGCCCGCCGCCCAGCCGACTGCCGTCGGGCCTTGGCCCGGGCCTCGTCCGTGGGCGCGCCAGCGGCGGGGATCGACTTCTCCGGCAACCGCTTCTGACCGTAGAGGTACTGGATCAGCCCGAAGAACATCCCGACGGCGGCGGCGCCGAATCCGAAGTGCCAGGCGCTCTTCGGATCGATGCCCCAAGCCACCAGCTTGGCCTGGAAGGACGGCTGCTGCGCGAGCCAGCCGCAGACCAGCGGGCCGAGCGCGCCACCCAGATTGACGCCCATGTAGTAGATCGAGTAGCCGGCGTCGCGCTTGGCGTCGTCGTTCTCGTAGAGTTGGCCCACGATCGCGGAGATGTTGCCCTTGAGGAGCCCGGTCCCGAGCACCACGAGCACCAGCCCGAAATAGAAAAACTGGGTCGAGGGCACCGCCAGGCTCAGGTGGCCCAGCATGATCAGCACCCCGCCCCAGAAGACCGAGCGCCGGAGCCCGAGCAGCTTGTCGGCCACCCAGCCGCCAGCCAACGTCATCATGTACACCATCGCCACGTAGGTGCCGTAGATCGCGCCCGCCTGCTCCGTGGAGAACCCGAGCCCGCCCTGCGCGACCGTCGCCGTCATGAAGAGGATCAGGATGCCGCGCATCCCGTAGTAGCTGAAGCGCTCCCACATCTCCGTGAAGAAGAGTGTCGAGAGCGCCACGGGATGGCCGAAGAAGGTTCGCATGCGCGGGGGGACCTAGTTGTGGGTGGGCGGGCTGGTCAGTCGCGACCCATCTTCTTCTTGAGCGCCTCGAGCTGGGCGTCCACCGTGGCCTGGTCCGCGCGCCGCTCCGACTCGGCCCAGTGGAGATCGTCCTCCGGCGAGGCGCTCACGGCGGGCCGGGGACCGTCGTTAGGCGGCACCCCCAGCTTCGCGGCGCGGTAGCGGTCGGAGAGGTCCTGGTACTCGCGCTCGGCCACGGCCAGCTCGTCCTGTTGGGCGGAGAGCTTCCTGATCAGGATGTCGATCCGTTCCTGGTGCTTGGCGACGAAGACCTGGGCCAGCTCCACCGTCTCCCCGTCATCGATCTCGGACGCGAGGCGCCGGCGGCGCTCGGCGGTGGCGAGCTCTTCCTGCTCCCGGACGAGCTCCCGCTCGGAGACCGAGAGCGCGTGGCGGAGGTCCTTCAGGCCGACCTTGAGATCGACCAGGACGGCGTGCATGGCGCTCGCCTGATCGCGCGCGCCAAGCGGCCGAGTATACTCGGCCATCAGCCGCTCGAACCGGTCCTTCAACTCGTCGAACCCCATGGCGGCTCCAATGTTAAGGTCCGGTGGTATCTTTGGGAACCTCGACCCGACTGCAGCAGCTATGCCTCCGAAACTCCTCGTCATCATGGTCCTTTTCGCCACTGGATGCGGGCTGTCCGACGGCCGGACCCGCTGCGGGATCGAGGCCCTCGCCGCTCCCGGCTTGATCCTGGACGCCTTCACCAGACCGGGTGGCACGCTCGCGGCCGCCCCCGAGACGATGCCCGAGGTTCTCCCCACCCGCTTCGCCGCCGGCGACGCCTACCGCTCGGTCGTGGGCCGCACCGACTCCAGCTGGGTCATCGGCGTGGAGGGCGAGTTGCCCGCGGGCGTCGAGCCCGGCTTCGGGGTGCTGGTGGTCGACCCGTCGGCCGGCGCCCAAGGCGTGGTGCTCTTCGAGGGCCCGCCGATTCCAGGGGCGCCCGTGATCGGCCAGCTCCAGGTCGGCGCCGCGACGGTTCCGTTGCTCGGACTGCGCACCCCGGTGGCCGGCTTCCAGGAAGGGCCTTGCCCGCTGTTCCCCGACTCGCTCAGGACGTGACGGACGACGCGCTACGGATCGTCCACATCGCGTCGGGCCGGCAGTGGCGGGGCGGGCAGCGCCAGGTGTTGCTGCTTGCCCGCGGGCTGGCCAGCCTCGGCGTCGAGCAGGTCGTGATCACCTCGCGCGAGAGCCGGCTCGCCCGGGAGCTCGCCGCGGCCGGTGTCCCCGTTCGCGCCGTCGTCTGGCGGGGCGGGCTCTCGCTCGCCGCGCTGCTCGCCGCGTGGCGGGAGGGTCGCGGGCCACAGACCATCTATCACGCCCACGACGGCCACGCGGTGACGCTCGCCGCGTTGGCCGCGCGACTCTCGGGCAAGCCCTGGGTCGCCCATCGGCGCACCGCCTTCCGGGTGCGGCGGCCGGCCCGCTGGCGCCGGGCCACGCGGGCGATCGCCATCTCCGAGCCGGTCGCCGAGCGGCTCCGAGACGCCGGCGTCGACCCGGCCCGGATCGCGCTGGTGTCCTCGGCGATCGACCTGGAGCGGGCGCGCGCCTGCCCGGCCCGGGACCCCCGTCCGGGGCTCGGGCTCCCGCCTAACGCTCCGCTCGCGGTCAACGTCGCCGCCTTCACCCAGGAGAAGGACCACGACACCCTGGTCCGGGCCGCCACCCTGGCCGCGGAGCGCCGACCCGACCTCCACTGGGCCATCGCGGGCGACGGCCCGCTCCAGCCCCAGGTGGCGCGGTCGATACGCAACCTGGGTCAGGACTCGCGCATCCACCTCCTGGGATGGGTGGACGAGCCGATGGAGTTGATCAAGGCCGCGGACCTCTTCGTGCTGAGCTCCCGCCAGGAGGCGGTCGGGACCGTGCTGCTCGACGCGATGGCGGCCGGCGTGCCCATCGTGGCGACCAATGTGGGCGGCATCGCGAGCACCGTCGGCCGGGGCGGCTTGCTCGTCCCACCGGCGGATCCGGCCGCGCTGGCCGAGGGGGTGCTCCAAGTGCTTGACCAGGACGAGCTTCGGGAACGGCTGCGAGACGAAGGCGGACGCGCGGTGGCGCTCCGGGACGCCGCGGGGATGGCCGAGGCGGTGCGAGCCATATATCGTTCGGTCGTCCTTAAGTCTTGATGGCCAATGATTTACGTCTGCCTGCCAAGTCGCGACGAAGCCTCCACCCTGGGATTGGTCCTCTGGAAGATCCGGCGGGTGTTCGAGGCGATCGACCGGGAGTATCAGGTCCTGGTCGCGGACGACGGCTCCACCGATGACACGGCCCAAGTCCTGGAGCGCTACGGCGAGGTGCTGCCGATGATCGTGATCCGGCACCGCGAGCCGAAGGGCTACGCTGCCACGGTCGAGGCGCTCCTCCGCCGGGCCCTCGAGCTGACCGATCGGCCCAAGCGCGACTGCGCGATCGTGATGCACGCCGACTACGTCCACCGCCCGGAGCACCTCGCCGACGCGGTGCGCGCCATCGACGGCGGCGCCGACATCGTGATTGGCGAGAGCCCCTCCGCGCCCGGCCTGTCAGGCTCCCATCGACTCGTGCGACGCTTCGGGGCCCGCTGGCTGCGGAGCGCCGTCCAGGTTCCCGGCGTGCGCGACCCGATCTCCGGATTCGTGGGCTTCCGCCTGGCTACTCTGCGCCACATGCTGGAGCATCCGGAGGGCCGACTGACCTGCGAGGGCTGGGCCTCGAACGCCGAGCTGCTCGCGTTGGCGGGGGCACAGGCGCGCCGGGTCGACACCTTTCCCATGACCGAGCGGCACGATCAGCGGGAGCGGCCGTCGCGGGTCGCGCCCTGGAGCGTGGCGCGCGCCCTCGTTGGCTCGCGCCGCCGCGTGGCCACTGCCCGGGCCCGGGCCACCGCGTGGGCCGCCGAGCGGCCGGCCTCCCGACCGGAACCCCGCGAAGGGCGGCCCTCCCGCCGCCGCGGCCGGAGAGGTCGCCCATGATGCCCCTGATCAGTCTGACCTCGCTGCTGCTCGCGGCCCAGACGGCCGCAAGCGCTGCTCCCGCCCACCCAACCACCCTCGACGACTATCCCTTCGGCGTCGGTGAGCGGTTGGAATACTCCGCCAAGCTCGGCATGCTCAAGCTCGGCGAGGCGACCCTGCACGTGATGGAGATCGACACCGTCCGCGGCGAGCCCAGCTTCCGCTTCCGCTTCCACCTCGAAGCCGGGAACTTCCTCTTCAAGGTCAACACGGTGCTCGAGTCCTGGACGACCGTGGACGGCTTCCGCTCACTCCGGTTCCGCAACGACAACACCGAGAACGACCGGAACCGGCTGCGCGAATACGAGATCTTCCCCGATTCGGGGTTCTACTGGCAGAAAGGCCGGACCGAGCCCGAGCCGACCCCGCCGAATCCGCTCGACGACGCGGCCATGCTCTACTTCGTGCGCTCGACGCCGCTCGAGGTCGGCAAGACCTATCGCTTCAACAACTACTTCCAGAAGGCGAAGAACCCGCTGGTGGTTCGGGTGCTCAAGCGGGAATCGATGGAGCTGCCGGACGGGACCAAGGCCGATTGCGTGGTGCTCAACCCGGTGATCGACGACCGCGGCATGTTCGCCGATCGGGCCGACGCGAGGCTCTGGGTCACCGCCGACGAGCGGCGCCTGCCCGTGCAGATCCGCTCCCGATACCCCTTCGGCACCGTCACGCTTCGGCTGCAGGAGATGGCGCTCGCGAGCGGAGATCGCTGAGTGGCGCCGCGGGAGGCCGATCGGTCGCGGCTTCGCACCGTGCCGATGGCGGACCGCGGCTCTCTGGTCGACGCCTCCCGCCTCGCCCATCCACCGGGCGAAGACCGCTCGTTCTCGGCGTTCCTCTCGAGCCTGCCCGACCAGCTCGCCGCCCGGGATCTGCGGCGGATCATCGCCGGCGTGGCCGCCGCCGCGACTCGGGGCCGTGGCGTGATCCTGCTCCTCGGCGGGCACGTCATCAAGGTCGGGCTCGGCCCCTTGATCAACCGGCTGATCGAGCGTGGCGTGGTCACCCACGTCGCGATGAACGGGGCCGCCGCGATCCACGACTTCGAGCTGGCCCGCTTCGGGCGCACCAGCGAGGACGTGGCGGCCGGCCTCGCCGATGGCACCTTCGGGATGGTCGAGGAGACCGGCCGGGAAATGAATCAGGCGATCACCGCCGCGGCCGCCGCCAAGGCCGGTCTCGGCGAGGGACTCGCCACCGAGCTCAGCCGCGCCGCCGAGCTACCAGGCGGGGGCCTGAGCGTCCTCCGCGGAGCCGCCGCGCGGAACGTACCGGTGACCGTCCATGCCGCAATCGGCGCCGAGATCATCCATCAACACCCCACCGCGGACGGCGCCGCGATCGGTGCCACCAGCCTCCGCGACTTCGACCGGTTGGCCGGCTCGATCCCGACGCTCGACGAGGGGGGCGCCGTTCTCAACTGGGGCAGCGCGGTGATCATGCCGGAGGTGTTCCTCAAGGCGCTCTCGGTCGCCCGCAATCTCGGAGCTGGCCGACCCCGAGATTTCCTGGCCGCCGACTTCGACATGATTCGCCATTACCGGCCGACCCAGAACGTGGTCCGCCGACCGACCCAGGAGGGGGGCGTGGGGATACAAATAACGGGGCACCACGAGATCGTGGTGCCCCTGTTGGTGTGGGGGGTGCTGGCTGAACTGGACCGGGCTCGCAGGCCCGGCGGTTAGGCTTCCGTCGGTCGACCCTTGATCGTGTCGCGGATCCGATCGCCGGTCGACGGACTGACCCACCGGATGAAGCGGTAGAGCTGCCAACCGAGGAAGGCGAACCAGAGCACCTTGAACACCAGCCCGAGCACCCCAAAGAGCAGGAACCCGATCAGCTTCATGCCGACGATGAACGCGATGAACAGGCCGGCGAAGCCCAGCGCACTCCTCACCATGGTAACTTCCTCCCGATTCCCGAGACGTCCTGCGTGCGAAATATACGCCAGACGTTTCAAAAAGTTTCATCGAGTCGATAAGTGAATACCCAGCAAGACGTTATCATCGTCGGCGGCGGTGTCGTGGGCGCTGCCTGCGCTCGCGAGTTCGCCCGGTCGGGGCGGTCGGTGACGGTGCTCGATCCGGACGACCGACAGGGACAGGCCTGGCGCGCTTCGGCCGGCCTGCTGTCGCCCTTGGTCGATAGCGGCCCCGACGACCTCCTGCTCGAGCTCGGCGTGGCGGGCCGGGAGTACTATCGCGACCGGACGGCGGAGCTCGAGGAGGAGACCGGGATCTCGGTCGGCCTTTTCGACGAGGGCATCCTCCGGCTGGCCCTGGACGAAGAGGAGATGACCCGACTCCGGACCAGCGTCGCCTGGCTCCGGCAACACGGCTATCGGGTCGACTGGCTCGCTCCCGCCGAAGTGAAGGCGGACTGGCCGTTCGTGGGCGAGATGGAGGGAGCCCTCTGGGCGCCGCACGACGGTGCACTCGACCCGGTCCGGCTGGTCGAGGCACTCCGCGCGAGCGCGACCCTCGCCGGCGCCCGGTTCGTGACCGACGAGGGCATCTCGCTCGAAGGCAGCGAGGGCTCGCACCCGGTGGTTCGCGGGCGCTCGGATCGCTATCAGGCCGAGCAGGTTGTGCTCGCCGCCGGCGCATGGACCGGACGGATGGCCGGGCTGCCCCGGCCGATCTCCGTCGAGCCGGTGCGCGGTCAGATGCAGGCCAGGAAATGGCCGGCCGGGCTCCGGCCCACCGTGGTGTTCGGCCGGCACTGCTACGTACTGGAGCGGGGCGGCGAAGCTCTCTCCGGCGCCACGGTCGAGCACGCCGGCTTCACGGCCGAGACGACCGCCGCCGGTCAGTCGTTCGTCACCGAGCGCACCCGGGTCCTGGTCCCGAGCCTCGCGGCGCAACCCGTGCTGCGCTCCTGGGCCGGTCTTCGACCTGGCACACCCGACGGGCTGCCGATCGTCGGGCCGGAGCCTCGAATGCCCGGTCTGTGGTACGCGACGGGACACGGCCGCAACGGGATCCTGCTCGCGGGCATCACCGCCGTGATCCTCGGCCATCTGATGGCCAAGGAGGCCACGTTCGAGAGCGTCGAGACCCTCCGCCCCGAGCGGTTCTGGAATCGTTAGGTGCGCATCCGGAGCCTGGCGGCGACGGTGGCGCTCGCCGGGTGCCTGCCGGCGCCCGAGCACGAGCCAGCGGCCCCCCTGCCCGACCTGGAGCGGGAGCGCCGGGAGTACGCCACCTGGCTGGAGACGGCGCCGACCTCCCCATACCGGGCCTTGCTCCAATTCCCGCTCGCCGACTCCCTCACCATCGGTCCCCCGGGACGCGACATCCCGCTCGCGGGGATCGAGCCGCTCACCATCGTGGCCGACCGCGGCCGGCTGCGGGCGACCGGAGCCGCCGGCACGAGGCCGCTGGCCCGGGACCGCGCGTTCTCGGAGGGCGCGTATCACCTGCTCTTGAGCGGACCGCCCGGCCGCACGGTGCTCACCGTGTTCGGCGAGGAGCTCCGGGAATACCGCCGCCCGGAGCACTTCGCCCGGGACAGCAGCTGGCGCTTCGACGTGACGCTCCAGCCCGGTGAGCGCTCGGGGATCGTTCGGTTGCTCGGGCCGGACGGCGCCGAAGTCGAGGCCACCGACGCGGGCACGGTCCGAGTGCCGACCGGGGCGGGCGCCACCTCGCTCCGGGTGTATCGGATGTCGGTGGTCGGGAGCGAGGAGTCCGAGCTCGAGATCTTCTTTCGCGACGCCACCAACGGCGGCGACACCTATCCGGCCGGGCGCTTCGTGAGCTTGGTGCCGCAAGGCGGCGACCGCTATGTTCTGGACTTCAACCGGGCGCGCAATCCCTTCTGCGCGTACAATGCGGCGTACGCCTGTCCCGCGCCGTGGCGAGGCAACACGATCGACGCCGCGGTGGCCGCCGGCGAGCGCTACGCCGGTGGCGGGCTCGACGCGCCTCCGTCCTGATCATGCAGCGCCGCCCGCCGGTGATCGCACCATCGCCGGCTGCGGCCCGGTCACATCCCGAGCCCCGAGTCGCCATACCCATGATCTCCAGAGTCGCTCTCCTCACCGTCGCCGGAGTGATCGCCCTCGCGGGGTGCGCGCGGGAGCCGGACCTGGCCGGATCGTGGCGCGCGGCGCTCGAGCTGGCCGGCGGGCCACTGCCCTTCAGTCTGGTGGTCGGACGCGAAACCGACCGGTCCGCCGGCCAGATCTGCAACGGGTCGGCGTGCAACGAGCTTTCGGCCGTCCGGGCCGAGGGCGACTCGCTGGTGATCGAGATCGCCGACTACGACGCGCGGATCTTCGTGCGGACCCAAGGCGACTCACTGGTGGGCACCTATCGCAACGTCGGCAATCGAGGCCCCCGGGCAATTCCCTTCCACGCGAGCCGCGGGACCTGGGAGTCGGTGCGCGGGCCGGACCCCCTGCTCGGCCGCTGGGACGCGGCCTTCATCACCGACCAGCGCCGGAGCCCGCGAGTCTTCGAGTTCCGCAACGGCGACGCCGGGCTCGAAGCCTCGTTCCAGGCCAACAGCGGCGACTACGGTCTCTTCTGGGGCCGGGCCGTCGGCGACAGCTTCGCCGTCTCCCACTTCGACGGGAGTTTCGTCTACCTGCTCGCCGGACGGCTCGACGGCGACACGCTCCGGGGCACCTTCCACGCCGGGCTCCGGACCCAAACGCCGTTCGTGGCGTGGCGGAGCACCGGCGCACGGCATCTGGTCCCGCCGACCGAGCTGACCAGCGCCGACACCACCAAGCCCTTCGCGTTCGCCTTTCCCGACCTCGAGGGCCAGATCGTGCGACACACCGACCCGCGGTTCGCCGGCCAGGTGGTGGTGATCGACATCTTCGGCACCTGGTGCCCGACCTGCCACGACGCGGCGCCGGCCCTCGTCGACCTGCACGACCGCTACCACGACCGTGGGCTCGAGGTGCTCGGCATTGCCTACGAGGTGACCGGCGACAGCGCGATCGACAACCGCCAGATCCGCCGGTTCCGCGACAAGTTCGAGGTGCCATACCTGCTCGTCCGCGGGGGGCTCAACGTGGTCGAGGAGACCGCCGCGACCCTGCCGCAATTGGCCGGCTTCACGGCCTACCCGACCACGGTGTTCCTCGGTCGCGATGGGAGGGTCAAGGCCGTCTACGCAGGCTTCCGCGGCCCCGCGACCGGCGCGCAGTACGAGCAACAGCTCGCCGACTACGACCGGATCGTCGAAGGCCTGCTCGGTCGCTGACCCCGAGGTCGCTGGATTGGCCCTCCGGGGAACCCCGAAGGCCCGAGTCGGCTTTGCCCACCAGGCAACCGATAGTAAGCTTGAGGCTCGCCCGGCTCACCGCCGGGCCGGATCGACGCAACCTGGAGATTGACTTGGCCTTACCCCTCGTCCAGCTGACGCGGGACCCCGCTCCCACCACCGCGGCCGCGCCGGCCAGGAAACCCTCCTGGCTCAAGGTGAAGGCGCCCGGCGGAGCGAACTACGTCCGCCTCAAGCGGATGATGCGCGAGCTCTCGCTCCACACGGTGTGCGAGGAGGCCCGCTGCCCCAACGTAGGGGAGTGCTGGGAGCACAACGCCGCGACCTTCATGATCCTGGGCGACGTCTGCACCAGGAACTGCGCCTACTGCGCCGTCGCGCACGGCACGCCCCAGCCCTTCGACCCGGTCGAGCCCGCCCGGCTCGCCCAGGCCGTCACGGAGATGGGGCTCGAGCACGTTGTGATCACCTCGGTGGATCGGGACGATCTGCCGAACGGAGGGGCTGAGGCGTTCGCGGCGTGCGTGACCGAGATCCGCGCCCGGATGCCGGAGACCTCGGTCGAGGTGCTGATCCCCGATTTCAAGGGAAGCGAGGAGGCGCTCCGGATCGTGCTCGCCGCCCGACCGGCGATCCTCAATCACAACCTCGAGACCGTCGACCGACTCTACCGGCTGGCCCGACCGGGCGGGCGCTACCGCCGGGCGCTCGACCTGCTGGCCAACGCCCGGCGGATCGCGCCCGACGGGCTCACCAAGTCGGGCATCATCCTCGGCATGGGCGAGGAGTGGGACGAGCTCAAGGAAGCGATGCGGGATCTCCGTCGGAGCGACGTCAACATCCTCACCCTGGGCCAGTACCTCCGACCCTCGGCGAGCCACCTGCCGGTGGCGCGCTTCTACACCCCGGACGAGTTCGCCGAGCTCAAGGAGATCGGGATGGCGATGGGCTTCTCCCACGTGCAGGCCAGCCCGCTCACCCGCTCGAGCTATCACGCCTGGGATCAGGCGAAGGGCGCGGGGCTCGGAGCGGGATCATGACCAGCGCGAAGCCGAAGGCGGGCAGGGGCGGCGCGGCCGCCCTCAATCACGCGTATCTGCGGCAAATGCTGCTGATCCGCCGCTTCGAGGAGAAAGCCGGCGAGGCGTACGCGGTCGGCCTGATCGGCGGGTTCTGCCATCTCTACATCGGACAGGAAGCGGTGGCCGTGGGCACGATGGCCGCGCTGCGACCCGACGACTACGCGATCGCCGCCTACCGCGAGCACGGCCACGCGCTCGCCCGCGGGATCTCGAGCCGTGCCGTGATGGCGGAGCTCTTCGGCAAGGCGACGGGCTGCTCGGGCGGCAAGGGCGGTTCGATGCATCTCTTCGACGCCTCACTCGGCTTCCTCGGCGGTCACGGCATCGTCGGGAGCCACATCCCGCTCGCGGCCGGGGTCGGCTTTGCGATCAAGTACCGGGGCGGCGACCAGGTCTGCGTCTGCTTTTTCGGCGAGGCGGCCGCCAACATCGGCGCCTTCCACGAGGCGCTCAACATGGCCTCGCTCTGGCAGCTGCCGGTGATCTTCGTGGTCGAGAACAACGGCTACGGGATGGGCACGGCGATCGCCCGGGCGGCGGCGGTGAAGCAGCTGTCGGTCCGGGGCACGGCCTACGGGATGCCGGCCGAGGAGGTCGACGGCCAGGACGTGGCGACGGTGCGCGAGGCGGTGGACCGGGCGGTGGCCCGGGCCCGGGCCGATTCGACCCCGACGCTGCTCGAGGTGATGACCTACCGCTACATGGGCCACTCGATGTCGGACGCGGCCCACGGCACCTACCGGACCAAGGACGAGGTGGAGGAGTATCGCCGGCGCGATCCGATCGAGGTGCTCAAGGCGAGGATGATCGCCGACGGGCAGCTCCAGGAGGCGGGCTACGCCGCGGTCGAGGCGGAGGTCGCGGTGGAGGTCGAGGACGCCTACAAGTTCGCCGAGGAGTCGCCCGACCCGGATCCGGCGGCGCTCCACACCGACGTCTACGCCCCGCCCGCCGCTCCGGAGGCCTCGTGAGCGACGGCAACGGCGGCGCCGGGATGCAGACCCTCACCTATCGCGACGCGCTCAATCAGGCGCTTCGCGAGGAGATGCAGCGGGACGACCGGGTCTTCCTGATGGGCGAGGAAGTGGCCGAGTACGACGGCGCCTACAAGGTGAGCCGGGGTCTGCTCAAGGAGTTCGGCGCCCAGCGCGTGGTCGACACGCCGATCGCGGAGCTGGGCTTCGCGGGCATCGGCGTGGGTGCCGCGATGGTGGGGCTCCGGCCGGTGATCGAGATGATGACCTGGAACTTCGCGCTCCTCGCCATCGACCAGATCGTCAACTCGGCCGCCAAGATGCGCTACATGTCGGGTGGGCAGATCGGGGTGCCCATCGTGTTCCGCGGCCCCGGTGGCGCGGCGCTCCAGCTGGCGGCGCAGCACTCTCAGGCGTTCGAGAGCTGGTACGCCCACGTGCCCGGCCTCAAGGTGGTGGCGCCGGCCACGCCGGCGGACGCCAAGGGCCTGCTCAAAGCGGCGATCCGCGACGACGATCCGGTGGTCTTCATCGAAGGCGAGATGCTTTACAACGTGAAGGGCGAGGTGCCGGAAGGCGAGCATCTGGTCCCGATCGGCGAGGCCGACCTCAAGCGGAGCGGCGACGATGTCACCATCGTCTGCCACTCCAAGACCGTGACGCCCGCGCTCAAGGCCGCGGAGACCCTCGCGAGCGAGGGCATCGAGGCCACGGTGCTCGATCTCCGCACCGTGCGTCCGCTCGACGAGGCCGCCATCCTCGACGCGGTGGCGCGCACCCACCGCTGTGTGGTGGCCGAGGAGGGCTGGCCCTTCGCCGGGGTGGGCGCGCAGGTCGTCGACCTGATCCAGTCGCAGGCCTTCGACGAGCTGGACGCGCCCGTGGTCCGGGTGACCGGGGCCGACGTGCCGATGCCCTACAACAAGCATCTCGAGCGCGCCGCGAAGGTGGACCCGGCGAAGATCGTCGCGGCCGCCAAGCGGGTGCTCTACCTGAGCTGAGGCCCGGATGGCCACCAAGGTCGTGATGGAGGCGCTCTCTCCCACCATGGAGGAGGGCCGCCTCGTCGAGTGGAAGAAGAACGAAGGCGACCAGGTCGCGACCGGCGACGTGATCGCCGAGGTCGAGACCGACAAGGCGGTGATGGAGCTGGTCGCCCGCGCCTCGGGCACGCTGCTCAAGCAGCTGGTCGCGGCGGGCGCCACGGTACCGGTCGCGTCGGCGGTCGGCTGGATCGGCGAGCCCGGCGAATCGCTGCCCGACGGTGACGGCGCCCAGGCCGCCGCGCCTGCGGCCAAGCCCACCAAGGGCGAGGCCATCGCCGAGCCGGTCGCGCCCGGAGCCAGGCCCGCGAAGGCCGAGCCTGCGTCCGAGCCGGTCGCGTCCGCGGCTCCCGGGCCCCCGGTCGCGCCGGCCGTCACGCCCGGCGGGCGGGTGAAAGCCTCCCCGCTCGCGCGGCGGATCGCCAGGGAGCGCGGGATCGACCTGGCCGGAATCCGCGGCTCAGGCCCCGAGGGCCGGGTGATCCAGCGCGACCTGGAGGGCGTCACCGCGAGCGCGGGTCGCCCCGGTGGCGCGATGGCGACCCGCCAGGCCGGGCCGCCCCATCGCGACGTGCCGCTCACCCAGATCCGGAAGACGATCGCCAAGCGACTGGTCCAGTCGATCGGCCCGATTCCCACGTTCTATCTCACCGGCGAGATCGACATGGAGCGGGCGGCCGACTTCCGGGAGCAGATCAGGGCCACGCGGGGCGAAGACGCCAAGGTCTCCTTCAACGACCTGGTGATCCGCGCGGTGGCGCTCGCGCTCCAGCAGCATCCGGCCTGTAACGCCTGGTGGCAGGACGATCACATCCGCTACTGGAAGGCCTCGCACGTCGGGATGGCGGTGGCGGTGGAAGACGGGCTGATCACCCCGGTGGTCCGCGACGCCGATCTGAAGTCCCTGTGGGAGATCGGCGCCGAGGCGCGGGAGTTGGCGGGCAAGGCGCGAAAGCGGCGCCTGACGCCGGCGGAGTACACGGGCGCCACCTTCTCCGTCTCGAACCTCGGGATGTACGACATCGAGCACTTCACCGCGGTGATCAACCCGCCGGAGGCCGGCATCCTGGCGGTGGGCTCGATCGCCGAGGTCCCGGCGGTGGTCGGCGGGGCGGTCGTGCCGCGAAAGCGGATGCGGGTGACGATGAGCTGCGACCACCGCGTGATCGACGGCGCCACGGGCGCCGAGTTCCTCAGGACGCTCAAGCAGCTGCTCGAGCATCCGGTGGCATTGGTTCTCTAGACGACGACTCCCCTCAACACGGGATCCTGCGACGTGAGCACAACTTTCGACCTGATCGTTCTGGGTGGTGGACCAGCCGGCTACGTGTGCGCCATTCGCGCCGCCCAGCTGGGGCTCTCGACCGCGGTGGTCGAGAAGGACAAGCTGGGCGGCGTCTGCGTCAACATCGGCTGCATTCCGACCAAGGCGCTGCTCCACAGCGCCCGGATCGCGAACGTGATCGCCCACGAGGCCAAGCAGCTCGGCATCTCGGTCGGCGAGGTCAGCACCGACTACGGCGTCGCGATGAAGCGGTCGCGGCAGGTGTCGGAGCAGAACTCGAAGGGCGTCGAGTTCCTGATGAAGAAGAACAAGATCACCGTGATCCGCGGCGCCGGTGCGCTCGCGCCCGGCAAGAAGGTCAAGGTCGGCAGCGACGTCTACACCGCCAGGAAGGCGGTGGTGATCGCGACGGGCTCGCGGGTGAAGGGCATTCCCGCGCTCGGCCTCGAGATCAACAAGACCACGGTGATCAGCTCGGACGAGGCGCTCTTCCTGGAGAAGGTGCCGGCCTCGATCGCGATCATCGGCGCCGGCGCGGTGGGGTGCGAGTTCGCCGACATCTTCAACGCGTTCGGCTCCAGCGTCACCCTGATCGAGGCCCTGCCCCGGATCCTCCCGCTCGAAGACGCCGAGGCCTCCGACGCGGTGGCCAAGAGCTACCGGAAGCGCAAGATCGCGGTGCACGCCGGCGCCAAGGTGGTCAAGGCCGAGGTCGGCGCGAGCAGCGTCACGCTCCAGCTCGAAGTGGGCGGTAAGACAGAAACGGTCACCGCGGAACAGGTGCTGATGGCGGCCGGGCGGGCGGTCAACACCGAGAGCATGGGCTTCAAGGAAGCCGGGGTGCAGCTCACCGACCGCGGCTTCGTCAAAGTGAATCCGAAGACCCTCGAGACCACGGCGGCTGGCGTCTACTGCATCGGCGACGTGGCCGGCCCGCCGATGCTGGCGCACAAGGGGAGCCGCGAGGGCGTCCACGTGGCCGAGATCGTGGCGGGGCACCAGCCGCATCCGATCATGTACGACAACGTGCCGAGCGTCACCTACTGCCACCCCGAGGTGGCGAGCATCGGCCTCTCCGAGGAGCGCTGCAAGGAGCTCAAGCTCGACTACAAGGTCGGGCGATTCCCCTTCAGCGCGAACGGCCGGGCCCGGGCGACGAACGAGACCGAGGGCTTCGTCAAGGTGATCCGGGGTGCGAAGTACGGCGAGATCCTCGGCGCCCACATCGTCGGCGGCCACGCCTCGGAGATGATCCACGAGCTGGCCGTGGCCCGCGAGAACGAGTACACGGTCGAGGAAGTGGATCTGGCGGTCCACGCCCATCCGACCCTGAGCGAGGCGATCGCCGAGGCGTGCCTCGATTCGATGGGACGGGTGATCCACACGTGAGCGACGAGCGCCCGGCACCGAGCCCACACCCGTACGGCGCCGACGCTCCGACCGAAGACCATGTAGGCCTCGCGTTCGGAGCGCTGCCCGCGGCGGTGGCGCTCGGCACCGGGATCATCAGTCTCTCGACGATCCTGGTGCGCACGATTCAGGCAAGCCAGCCACCAGCCCAATCGATCGAGCTGAGCAGTGGCCCCTCGATCGCGCTGCTCGGGGGCACGTTCGTTGCGCTCACCGCCGCGGCCGTCCTCACCTGGCGCCTCCTCGCGCCGACCAGGTCACCCTATCGGCAAGGGATGCTGGCGATGGTGGCGGCGTTCGGCACGCTGCTGGTGAGCCTGCTCACCATGCCGATCGACCGGGCGTTCGGACGGCCCGGGCTCGCGGGCCTCGCGCTGGTGTCGTTGGTGGCGTCCTGGCGGCTGATCCGGCGGGTGCGCGCGGGATGAGCGACGCGATCGCCGCCGTCGCGCTGGGCCGGCGGCCCTATGGCGAGGCGCTCCTGCTCCAACGCCGACTCTGTCGCGCTCGGATCGACGGGGCGCTCGACCACGACGTCCTGCTGCTGGTCGAACACCCGCCAGTCGTGACCCTCGGCCGCGGCACCCAGCAATCGAGCCTGCCCCTTCCCCCCGCCCTGCTCGAGCAACGCGGGCTCGAGGTCTTCGAGGTCGAGCGCGGGGGCGACGTGACCCTCCACGCCCCGGGACAGCTGGTCGGCTACCCGATCCTCCACCTGGAGCACCACCGAACCGATCTCCATTGGTACCTCCGCACCGTCGAAACGGCGCTGATCGACGCGGTCGGCGCGCTCGGCGTCGCGGCGGAGCGGCAGGCAGGGCTCACCGGGGTCTGGACCGGCGGGCGCAAGATCGCGAGCATCGGGGTGCACGTGAAGCGCTGGGTGACGCTCCACGGGTTTGCCCTCAACGTCACGACCGACCTCTCCCTCTTCGACCTGATCGTCCCCTGCGGGATCGCCGGGGTCCGGATGACGAGCGTCGCCGCGGAGAGCGGGCGGGACGATCGCGAAACGCTCTGGTCGGAGACCGAGGACGCCACGGTCCGGAGCTTCGGAACGGCCTTCGACCGCCCGATGCGGCGAGACCCCGCGGCTTCGCTCGACCAGGCACTGGCGGCCTGTTGAGCCGGCGTGCTTCTCCGGGAACCATCGGCTCACTCCGGCGTTGATTGGGCGATGACTCAACCCCGAGCACCCCGCCCGCGCCGCGGCTGCCGCCCGGCCAGATCCGGGCAATGACCCAACTCGCGAGCACCCCGTCGGCGCCGCGGTTGCCGCCCGGTCAGATCCAGACCCGGAAGTGGCCGGTGCTGCACTACGGCCTGGTACCCCGCGTCGACCCGGCTCGCTGGCGGTTCCGGATCTGGGGCGCCGTCGAGCGGCCCCTCGAGCTCAGCTGGGCCGAGCTCGAAGCGCTGCCCCAGGCCGAATCGCGGTGCGACATCCACTGCGTGACCCGCTGGAGCCGGTTCGACAACCTGTTCGGCGGGGTGGCGGTGTCGCCGCTCCTCGCGCGGGCCGGGCCGCGGACCCGCTACGTGATGGTGCACGGCGAGCCGGACTACACGACCAACCTGCTGCTCGAGGATCTCGATCGGCCGGAGAACCTGTTGGCGACGAGCCACAACGGCGAGCCGCTGACCCCGGAACACGGCGGCCCGGTCCGGCTGCTGGTTCCACACCTCTACCTGTGGAAGAGCGCCAAGTGGTTGACGGGCTTCGAGTTCCTGGGCGAGGAGCGGGCCGGGTTCTGGGAGGAAAACGGCTACCATCTCCGCGGAGATCCCTGGGCGGAGGAGCGCTACGGCAGCAACGACTACCTGCGGATGCGCCGCGGCGGACGGCTCTGATCCGAGCGAGGTCCCGGCTCGTCGGTCTTCACTTTGGGAGTTATCTTTCGGCCCCATGTCGGACCGGCCGGATCGCACCAAGCTGGAAGCCCAGGCGGATGAGCGAATTGCTCAGATCCTGCGGGCTGCCGCTAGCTGGGCCCAAGAAGCGCCACCACCGCTCACCCCCGCGATCCGCGCGGTCTGCGTCCGCCTCGCCGAGATGGTCGCCGACCAGCGCCACTATCTGGCCCCCCTGCCGGAGCCCCAGGAGAGCGAGCGGGCCACGACACTCACGATCGTCGCCGAGCGGCTCCGCTCCGCGCCGGTCACCGACGGCATCGAGACCCTGCTGCAGGAGTTGACCGAGCTGGAGCTCCGCGCGACGGCATCGTGGTCCCTGGTCGACACCGCGCAGAGCGACTGGATCGCCACGGCGATCCAGTTCCTCGAGGGGAAGTCGCGCGGGCTGCCCAACGAGGAGCGCCCTGACGACTACTGGGCGGACGACGTGGTGGCAGGGATCATCGCCTCAGTGCGCGCCCTGATCGGGGTGGACGAGCTCCACGCCAGGACGGAGGCTCGCTACTCAGGGACCTTCCGCCGCCCCCCCGAAGAGGGCACTGAATTACCCCCCGAGGCCTAGCAGGCTGCTGAAAAAGTGATCGGTGTCATCGTCCGATGGACCGGTGTGCCATAGATTGGTCCATCCCTAACGCTGAGTCCAGCCGATGCGGGGTCCCGAGCCGAACCAGGTCGCGATGTT